>JAOPYH010000290.1 GCA_025964715.1 Streptosporangiaceae bacterium
AGCAGGCAAGCCCGTGATGACGACGGGTGGATGCCGGAGGAGGAGCCTCAGGTTCGCCGCGACGACGTCGCCGAGGTGGACGACGACGACTACGGCGCGGACTACGACCGGAGGGTCGCCGGGCCGCCCGCGGGCCCCCTGTCCGCACCCGTGCCGGCGCCGGCCCCCGAGCCCGCCGCCCCGAGGCGTGGTCGCGGCCACTCCGAGATGGGCGACGACGACTACTGGGCCACCATCACCTTCGACAAGCCGAAGTTCCCCTGGCAGCAGGACGGTGGTCCGGAGCCTTCGGGTGCGGAGCGTGCCGCCGACCCGCTCGGCCCCGTCGCCGCGGATGACTACGACCAGCCGGCCGCGGCAGCCGAGGCCGGCTCGGCCCGCCAGGATCCGATGGCCGCGCAGGCTCGGTCTTTCGACGCCGATCCGCCGTACGTCCCGGGCGGCTCCACGCCGGCGGCCGCACAGCCTCCGGACCCGCTGGGCCTGCCGCCGAACCCGCCCGTGTACCCGGACCCCCTCGGCCTGCCGCAGCACCCACCGGCCCACGCGCCGGATCCCCTCGGCCTGCCGCAGAACCCGCCCGCGCACGTCCCGGACCCACTGGGGCTCCCGCAGAACCTGCCGGCAGATCCCCTGGGGCTGCCCCCTGCGCCCCGAGCCGCCAATCAGGGGCTGGATCCCACGCAGGCAACGCAGGCCTTCCACGCCTACTCCGGCGACGCCCTGGGGGGGTTCCGCGACAACCCGCTGGGCGGCACGTCCACGAGCGGTCAGCGCTCGCCCGGCGCCATGGGACCCGTCGGCACGCCGGACACCTCCGGCGCATCCGCTCCGGCCTCGGCTGACACCGACGCACAGCGGCTGCCGAGCGTCGACGAGCTCCTCCAGCGCATCCAGTCGGACCGCCAGCGGTCGAGCTCGTCGCCGTCCGAGACACAGTCCTCTCCCCCACCGACCGCGAACCCGGCGTCCGCGGGCCCGCAGACGCCCAGCCCGTCGCCGTACAGCGGCTCGGCCCCCGATCCGCTCAACGACCCGCTGGGCACCATCGCGGATTCCTCCTACGGTTCCTCGTCCTGGTCGTCCGGCGGCTCCTCGCAGACCGGCGGCCAGAGCTATGGCTCCGACCCGTTGCGCACGTCGGCCAGTGAGCCGACGGGCGGACAGCGGCCCGGCACGCCGAACGGCGGCTTCTCCGCAGGGGGCTCCTACAGCGGCGACGGCTATGGCAAGGACGGCTACGAAACCGACGGCTACGGCCGCGAGGGTTACGGGAGCGGCGGCTACGGCACCGGCTCGCAGTCCCAGGACGGCTACGGCTCCAGCTCATCGGGACAGCCGGCGTCCGGACAGAGCTACTCGACCGGCGGTTACCCGAGTTCGGGTTCCGGCTCCTACGGCGAGAGCCCTCGCTACGACGACCCGCTCAGCGGTTATGACACAGGAGCCAACCGGCCGGACCCCTATGGCTCCTTCGGTGGTCAGAGCCAGTCGTCTTCGACCTCTCCCCTGTCCAGCACGCCACCGAGCGAGCCGAACCGTTACTCCGACTTCACCGGGAACAGCTACAGCAGCTCGGACCCGCTCGCGACGACGAACTACAGCCAGCAGCCCCCGCCCGCGAACAACGACTACGGCGCGGGGGGCTCTTCCTACTACGGGTCCGACTACGGGTCAGAGCGCAACTACGGCCAGCAGCCCCCGGCCCCGTCCGACCCGGCCTCGGAAACCTCCTACGACCCGGGCTACGACCCGGAGCGCTCAGATCGCGCGAAGCGCGACCGCGGGGCGGATGAGTGGGACGACTACCGCGGGGAATTCCGGCGCTGACCGGTGGGGGTTGACGTCCCGGTGTGAGCAGAGACGTCAGCCTCCCGAACGCCCGCACCCAAGGTCCTCTGCGGCCATCGCGGCGACCGGCACATAGCGCCTGTTCCGAGCAGGCCGAGCGGACCAGGTCTCAGGGCGCTGGACGTAGACGCCGGCGTATCTCCGGGCCAACCGCGATTCGGGGCTGTGGGCGGACGGGCTCAACGTGTCATGCCGGGTGGCCCGCTGGAAGATCCAGAGGTTGACCAGGAACCCGAAGAACACCAGGCCACCGATCACCATGGTCAGTGCGATCATGACGCCCTCCTCACACTTCGCTTGTGCTTTGAGGGTGCGGCTCCCAGAAACGCAAAGCCATGTCGTATGACACTTTTGCCCAGCGCCCCTACATAGCCACGTGAGTGCGCTGTGTCGCTTACCCCCGATGGCCCGCAGATCCGGTCGGGTCGTGTACCGCATCATGATCTTGATCTTGTCGTGGCCGTGCCGGGCCACCTCCCGCAGGCCGAGTCGCTGGCGCATCCCGCGGAAAGCGGATGACATGGGCCTCGGGAACTGCAGGAACGCCTTGAAAGTGCCCTGCGGGGTGTTGGAACAACACTGCGGCGCAGGTCAGCGCGGTAAAGGGCGGACGAGTCGGCCTGTAGGCCGGGTTCTGTGATCCACGTGAAGTGGACCGGCGACCATCCATCTCGGGCTGCCGTTGCCGGCAGCCTCCAGCGGTCTACCCGCAGGCTCGGGCGAGCAGCCCTCGAACGCCTGCGCGGGAGGCCTTGCGGCTTCCCTTCTTGACCTTGCTCCAGGTGGGGTTTACCGAGCCGCCCGAGTCGCCTCGGGCGCTGGTGAGCTCTTACCTCACCGTTTCACCCTTACCCCGGCCAGAGGCCGGGGCGGTCTATTCTCTGTGGCACTGTCCCGCGGGTCACCCCGGGTCGGCGTTACCGACCACCTTGCCCTGTGGAGCCCGGACCTTCCTCGGCGGAGGTCTGAGACCTCCGACGCGGCCGCCCGGCCGGCTCGTCCGCCGTACGACAAAGCGTACGGCCATATTCAACACTCTGCGCACAGCAAAGCTTCCCCAAAGCGGCCGTCTACCAGCACAGCAGCAGCTATCTCCCGAAGATCGGACAAATCGCCGGTCGTACGCTGACGGTGTGGGCAGATCGCTCCTCGATACCCCGACCTACCGCCTGCTACGCGTCATGGGTCGGCACAAGGTTCTGGTGGCCGCCGAACTCGACCGGCACGGGCTGCACCTCGGGCAGGAGCTCTATCTCGCGCAACTCTGGCGAGAGGACGGCCTCAGCTCCGCCGAACTCGCCTCCCGAACCGGGGTCTCGCCCCCCGCGGTGACCAAGGTGGTCAGCGGCCTGGAGCGGACCGGACTGGTCCGGCGCGAACGTGACCCCGCGGACGCCCGCCTGGTCCGGGTGTGGCTGACCGACGCCGGGCGGGCGCTCCAGGACCCGGTGACCGAGATCTGGTACGCCGCCGAGCGGGACTTCTGGGACAGCCTGACCGACGAGGAACGCGCGAACGCCCGCGCCGCCGTACACGACATGCTGGGTAGCGAAAGCGCCTGACCTCAGCGCAGGTGATGGGTGTCGTTGAACGACCGCACCACCGCCGGGCCGTCGTCGTACCAGTCGATCGCGGAAAGCGAGGCCACGTCGAGGTGCATCCGGTACAGGGCGGCCATGGGGGCCAGCAGTGCGTCCCGTAGCAGCATCTTGATCGGGCTGACGTGGGACACCACCAGGACCGTCTGGTGCCGGTAGCGCACGAGGAGCTTGTCGCGCGCCGTGGTCACGCGCCGCGCGGTGTCGGCGAAGCTCTCACCGCCGGGCGGTGCGACGGACGGGTCGGCCAGCCACGACTTCATCTCCGCCGGCCAGCGCTCCTGCACCTCGGCGAACGTGTAGCCCTCCCACTCGCCGAAGTCGGTCTCCCGGAACCCCTCCTCCACCCTGGTCATCGCGCCGACGGCCGTGGCGATCTCGCTCGCGGTGTCCTGGCATCGGGACAGGGGGGAGGTCACGATCGCGTCGATCCCGCGGCCGGTGAGCGCGTACGCGGCCGCCTTCGCCTGGGCCATGCCGGTGTCGGTGAGCGGGAAGTCGCCGGTGCCGGCGAAGCGCCTCTCCCCCGACAGCGGCGTCTCGCCGTGCCGGAGCAGCAGTGTGGTCGTGGGCGCCGACGTAGGGGCCGACCAGGCCGCGGGCTTGCGGGCCGGTTCGGGCTCCGGGTCGGGTTCGTCCACGTCCCCGGAGCTGGATCGCCACGTGCCACCCTTCGCCGCGGCGTCCATGGCCTCGTTGGCCAGCCGGTCGGCATGGGCGTTCTGGGCCCGCGGCACCCAGGTGTACCTCAGCGACCCCAGCCGGGACGCCAGCTCCCGGGCCTCCCGGGCCAGCGGGATCATGTCGGGGTGCTTGATCTTCCAGCGGCCGGACATCTGCTCCACGACGAGCTTGGAGTCCATCCGCGCCTCGACGGACGTGTCCGCCGGACGCTCCGACATCCGCTCGGCGGCCCGCAGCCCCGCGATAAGCCCGCTGTACTCCGCCACGTTGTTGGTCGCGCGCCCGATCGCCTCGGCGACCTCGGCGAGGACCTGGCCGGTGTCGGCGTCGCGGACGACCGCGCCGTAGCCGGCCGGGCCGGGGTTGCCCCGTGAGCCTCCGTCGGCCTCAATGATCAGCCGTCGCGTCATCCGGTCACTCCGTTCTTCCACACGCCCCGCGGCGGTGTCCCGCTCGGGTCACAGTCCCGACTCGCGTGTGCGTACGAGGACGCGGCGGCACTCTTCACAGCGCAGGACCTCGTCCGCCGCCGCGGCGCGGATGCGGTTCAGGTCGACGGTGTTGAGCGCGAGATGGCACCCCTGGCACTGGCCGCGGTGCAGCGCCGCGGCTCCGACACCGGCGAACTGATCGCGCAGCTTCTCGTACAACCCGAGCAGATCGGCGGGGACGTCCTTGGCCACCGCGTTGCGGGCGAGGCTCGTGGTCCCGGCCTCATCGTCGATCTGGCGCTCGGAGCCGGTCCGGCTGCTCACGAGCTCGGTGAGCTCCGCCTCGGCCGTGGAGCGCTCGGCCAGCAGGCCGGCGACGCGGGACTCCGCCGCCTCGCGGCGCTCCATGATCTCGAGCACGACCTCCTCGAGGTCGGACTGGCGCCGCTGCAGGGACGCGATCTCGGACTGCAGGTTTCCGAGATCCCGGGCGGAGGTGACCTGACCTGAGTCGAGGCGCTTCTGGTCCCGGTCCGCGCGCTGGCGAACCTGGTCGACGTCCTGCTCGGCCTTCTTTTGTTCCCGGTCGAGGTCGCTGACCTCGGTCTCGGCAGCCACGGTGGCGTCGCCCAGCTCAGCCAGGCGGCCCTGGACCCGCTCGATGTCGGCCAGCTCGGGCAGCGTGCGGCGGCGGCGGCTCAGCCGGTCCAGCGCGGTGTCGAGCTCCTGCAGATCGAGCAGGCGCAGCTGGGCTTCTGATGCGGCTTTCACGAGATTTTCTCGACTCCTTCAGATGTACATGAGAGGGTCCACGCATCTGTGACCTGCGTAGACACCCGGGTCTTGACGTCGAGTGCGGCAGTCAGCCGCCGCCGTGCCTCGGGAAGCCAGGGCCATTCGGTCGCCCAGTGGGCGGCGTCGATCAGAGCCGGGCCCCCGTGCTCGCCGAACTCCGATGCGGGGTGGTGGCGCAGGTCGGCGGTGAGGTAGACGTCCACACCGGCCGCCCGTGCCGTGTCCAGCAGGGAATCGCCCGCTCCCCCGCACACCGCGACGGTACGGACCGTACGGTCGGGGTCGCCGGCGACCCGTAGGCCCCAGGCGGTGCGGGGCAGCCCCGTGGCGACCTGCGCCGCGAACGCGCGCAGGGGCATCGGCTCGCCGAGGGATCCGACGCGGCCGAGGCCGCGCCGGGCATCGTCCTCTGAGGGTGCCAGCGGGCGCAGTGGCTCGGTCAGCCCTACCGCCCGGGCCAGCGCGTCGGATACCCCGGGATCGGCGACGTCGGCGTTGGTGTGCGCCGTGAACAGCGCGACTCCGCTGGTGATCAGCCGGTGCACGAGCCGGCCCTTCGGCGTGGTGGCGGCGACTCCGTGCACCGGCCGTAGCAGCAGCGGATGGTGGGTGATGAGCAGGTCGGCGCCCCACTCCACGGCCTCCTCGACGACCGCCGTGACAGGGTCGACCGCGAACATGACGCGGCCGATCTCCTGATCGGGATCCCCGCAGGTCAGGCCGACGGCATCCCAGGGCTCCGCCCACGCGGGGCGATAGAAGTCCTCGAGTGCCTCGACGACATGGGAGAGACGCACGTCCCGCAGGCTACCGCCCCCGCACGCCCTCGCCGAGCACGCCGGCCGCACCGCTGATCCACCGGTCGCGGCCGCCGCGGTGGGAGGGGGTCGCAAGGTGAGGGTCTTGACTTCCCCGATCCGCAGGTGAACGCTACCGTCCCTGGCGGGATCGTTTCGTTGGCCGAGCGCGTTGGAGCACGTGTGAAATCACCCTTTCGCCGCCGAAAGCGGTCAAAAGGCCGCCGTCGCCCGGCCCAGCCGAGGGCGATGGAGCCCGAGGTCATCGACTGGCCCAACGAAGGGACCGGGCGCTCGATGATGTCCGCTCTGCGCGGCGACGCCGACGGCGGCGCGGGTTTCGCCTCGGGGATGTTCGCCGACCTGCACGCCGCCTTCAACGGAGCCAAGAAGATCCAGATCGAGGTCGAGGAGTCGGAGAAGATGCGCCGCGCCGACGACCTGCACCAGGAGGGCACGCCGCGCCACGACCTGACCTCGGGAGTCATCCGCATCCGGCGTTCGGCTCCGCAGGAGGGGAACTGACCCGGCCACCCGACCACAATCGGTCGAACATACCTTCGATGGCTCGGCTATCCTGGAGCCCGTGAGCGCGTACGTTCCCCCGGGCTGGCCCGATGATGTCCATCCGCCGGGCACCGAACGGTTCCAGGACACCGCGGTGGCCTGGCTGCTCGAGCTCCTGCCGTCCGAATACCGCCGTTACGGCGTGCTCCGCCGCTATCCGCTGGCGCTCGCCGGAATGGCCCGTCGTCATGTCGAGGCCTGCGTCGAGGCCGCGCGGCAGGGATTCCGCACCGTCCGCGCCGACCTCGGCGGTGTGGTGCCCCCGCACGGGATCGACTCGATCCTGGAGGCCTATCGCTGCGAGGGCACCCGCCTGGCGGGCCTGTCCACCGCTGCCGAGCTCGTCGAGACCGCCTTGCGCGGGAGCGCCACACCCGAGTTCCGCCGGCGGTTCACGCCCAGGGTGTAAGCCCCGTCCGCAGCGCCCCGCGCGCAGGTATTGACCGGCCCACATGGGCGGGGCGGAAAAGACCTACCGCTTCATGGCGACGTCGCGCATAATGCCAGTTACAGGCTGTAGCCGAGGCACGCGCTGCGGACAGGCGGTACGGGTGATGACGACCACCGATTCGGCCGGATCGAGTACATCCGCGCCCTGGATGTTCCGGCCGCGCCGCCGCAGGACGGCGCTGGCCGTCCTTCCACTTCGGCCGGCCCGCCCCGACTCGGTGCAGGCCGCGCTCGAGCCGCTGATCGCCTCGCATCGGACGGCGTATCCGCGCGCCGACCTCCATGAGCTGCGGCGCGCCTACGCCGTGGCCGAGCGCATGCACCGCGGCCAGCCGCGCAAGTCGGGGGCCCCCTACATCACCCATCCGCTGGCCGTCTCCATGATCCTCGCGGCCATGGGGATGGACACGACCACGCTCGTCGCGGCGCTGCTGCACGACACCGTCGAGGACACCGCCTACACCCTGGGTGAGGTTCGCGCGGACTTCGGGGACGAGGTGGCCGTCCTGGTCGACGGCGTCACCAAGCTGGACGGCGAGAAGTGGGGCGACCGGGCGGAGGCGGAGACCTTCCGCAAGATCGTGCTGGCCGCCGCGGCCGACCTGCGGGTGTTAGTGATCAAGCTCGCCGACCGCCTGCACAATCTGCGCACTCTCGGCTTCCAGCCGCCGGAGAAGCGCGAGCGCATCGCCAAGGCCTCACTCGAACTGCTCGTGCCGTTCGCCGAGCGGCTGGGCATCTATGTGCTCAAGCGCGAGATGGACGACCTGGCCTTCGCCGCACGGCACCCGGAGGCCCACGCCGCCACCGGCACGGCCGTGGGCAGCGCGCTGCGGCGCGCCGACGTGACCTTCGGCCCGGCCCTGGGCCGGCTGCGGGAAGCGCTGGCCGAGCACCGGGTGAAGGCCGAGGTGACGCTGCGGCCGCGGCACCTCTATGCGATCTACCAGGACCTGGGTGGCACGCCCGGGACCCTCCGGCCGAGTGAGGCCGCCCGCATCCTGGTCCTCGTCGACGGCGACGACCAGGAGTGCTACATCGCCCTCGGCGCCGTCCACTCGGTGCTGCATCCGATCGCCGGCCGGGTGAAGGACTTCATCGCGCTCCCCAAGTTCAACCTCTACCAGTCCCTGCACACGGTGGTGATCGGCCCCGAGGGAGACTTCCTGGACGTGATCATCCGCAATCGCGCGATGCATCCCGTCGCCGAGTTAGGGATCATCGCCCACATCCGTGCGGCCGGCGACGCCGCCGCGACCGTCGACGCCGTGGCCGGGCGGCGCGACCTGGGGTGGCTGCGGCAGCTGCTCACCTGGCAGTCCAACGCGCCGTCCGCCGATTTCCTGGACGGGCTCCGCACCGACCTGGCGACCGGGCACGTCGCCGTCTTCAGCTCGTCCGGCGACGTCGTGGCGCTGCCGGCCGGCGCCACCGCGATCGATTTCGCCTACGCGCTCTGCCC
The DNA here is from genome assembly GCA_025964715.1 of Streptosporangiaceae bacterium. Lineage (GTDB taxonomy): Bacteria > Actinomycetota > Actinomycetes > Streptosporangiales > Streptosporangiaceae > Actinomadura_C. The sequence continues at coordinate 8,636 of JAOPYH010000290.1, forward strand.
GGAGACAGGTGACCGATGCATCGGAGCGGTGATCAACGGGCGCCTCGCGGCCCTTTCCGCGGAGGTACGGAGCGGCAACGTGGTGGAGATCCTGACCGCCCCGGACGCCGGCCCGTCCGAGAGCTGGCTGGATTTCGCCACGACCGCGCAGACCCGGGTGCACATCCAGCACTGGCTGGCTCGGCGTCGGGCCGACGAGGCCGCGGACACGGGCCGGCGTGACTTCGCAGTGACGCTCGCCGGCCATGGCATCGACCTGCTCGCCGCGGAGGCACAGGGCGAGTCCCTCGCGATCGCCAGAGACCTCGGTTACCTGGAGATCGACGAGATGTACGCCGCCATGGACGGCGGCTCACTCGACCGTGACCACGTGCTGGTCAGGTTCACCGAGTCCTCACCGTAGCCAGGGGAGCCCAGCACCCCCGTTCGGGGGTAGCGCGCGCCGCGCCCCGATCCAACGATGCCCAAAGCAGCATCGAAGGGGAGGACCCATGTCCGTGCGGGCCATGACTGAGCTGTCCTACGCCTCCGGGCCCTCGGCGACGCCACTGCTCGGCCACACGATCGGCGCCGACTTCGACCGTACGGTCGCGGTCCACGGTGACCGGGACGCGCTGGTGGACCGTGCCACCGCGCCCATGCCCTGGCTGGACACGACGGGCCCGGGCGGCCGGCGCTGGACCTACCAGGAGCTGGCCGCAGAGGTCAATGCCGTGGCCCTGGGGCTGCTCGAACTCGGGGTCGGCCTCGGGGACCGGGTCGGCATCTGGGCGCCCAACTGCGCCGAATGGGTCTTCGCGCAGTACGCCACCGCGAAGATCGGCGCCATCCTGGTGAACATCAACCCGGCCTACCGCCTGCACGAGCTCGAATACGTGCTGAACCAGGCCGCCATCCGTACGCTCATCGCCGCGCCCGCCTTCAAGACCTCCGACTACGCGGGGATGATCGCCGAAGTGCGGCCGAACTGCCCGCGACTGCGGGACGTCCTGCTCATCGGCCGCCCCGAGTGGTCGGCGCTGCTCGCCACCGGCCGGGCGGCCGATGCCGGGCGGCTGGCGGACCTCGCCGCGGGCCTGAGCGCGGACGATCCGATCAACATCCAGTACACCAGCGGTACGACCGGGTTCCCGAAGGGTGCCACGCTGTCGCACCACAACATCCTCAACAACGGCTACTTCGTCGGCGAGCTGTGCGGCTACACCGAGCAGGAGCGCATCTGCGTCCCCGTGCCCTTCTACCACTGCTTCGGCATGGTGATGGGCAACCTCGCCGCCACGAGCCACGGCGCCTGCGTGGTGATCCCGGCCCCCGGGTTCGACCCGCGCGCCACGCTCGAGGCGGTCGCGGCGGAGCGCTGCACGTCGTTGTACGGCGTGCCGACGATGTTCATCGCCGTGCTGAGCGAGCCGTCGTTCGAGGCCTACGACCTGAGCTCCCTGCGCACCGGGATCATGGCCGGGTCACCGTGCCCGGTCGAGGTGATGAAGCAGGTCATCGAGCGGATGGGGATGACCGAGGTGTCGATCTGCTATGGCATGACCGAAACCTCACCGGTGTCCACGCAGACGCGTACGGACGATTCGCTGGAGCGGCGGGTGTCGACCGTCGGGCGCGTGCACCCGCATCTGGAAATAAAGGTCGTCGACCCGCTCTCGGGGACGACCCTGCCGCGAGGCACGCCCGGCGAGCTGTGCACGCGTGGCTACTCGGTGATGCTGGGTTACTGGGAGCAGCCCGGACAGAGCGCCGAGGTGATCGACCGGGCGCGCTGGATGCACACCGGCGACCTCGCGGTCATGGATGACGAGGGCTACGTCGACATCACCGGGCGGATCAAGGACATGGTGATCCGCGGCGGCGAGAACGTGTACCCCAGGGAGATCGAGGAATTCCTCTACAGCCATCCCGACATCCTGGACGCCTCCGTGGTCGGCGTCCCGGACGCCAGGTACGGGGAGGAGCTCATGGCCTGGATCCGGCTGCGGCCGGGGGCCGAGCCGCTGACCGCCGAGTCGCTCCATGAGTTCTGCGAGGGACGCCTCGCGCGCTACAAGATCCCACGCTACGTGCACCTGGTCCCCGAGTTCCCCATGACCGTCACCGGAAAGATCCGCAAGGTCCAGATGCGCGAGGAGTCCGCCGAGATCCTGGGCCTCTAGCCGGACCGGGCGATGCCCGGCATTCTGCTCTCATGGGCGACGACGTGGGGTCGGTCCGCACGGCGGTCTTGAACCTGCACCGGGTGTCCGGGCTGCCCATCGTCTTCGGCGGGGCACTGGCCGGCCGGGACCGCTTCCGCATCACCGAGCTGGTGGGAAATGCGACGGAGTCCCTCAACCGCCTCGTCGTCACGGAGGGCTCCGGCCTCGGCGGCAAGGCCATGGCGCTGAGCCGGCCGATCTGGGTCAGCGACTATCCGAGGTCCGGGGCGATCAGTCACCAATACGACGGGCCGGTGGCCGTCGAGGGGCTGCTTTCGGTCGTCGCGGTGCCGGTCGTGGTCCGCCGCCGCGTGCGCGCGGTCCTGTACGGGGCGTTGCGCGAGCCGCTGTCGCTGGCCGACCGGGTCGTCGCGGCGGCCGTGGCCGCCGCCCGTGACCTCGAGCAGGAGCTCGTGGTTCACGACCAGGCAGACCATGCGCTGGGCCAGGTCGAGCGCAACGGATCCTCACCCGGGCCACACACCGAGTCCGCACGCTGGGAGGAGGTACGCGCGCTCCACGCGGAGTTGCGCGGCATCGCCGCCGAGGTCGCCGACGCGGGCCTGAGGAACAGGCTGCACGATGCCTCCGTTCGCCTCGCCACCGCCGCGGACCCGGGCAGGCCTCCGGCCGGCCTCCCGCTGTCCGTCCGGGAGCTCGACGTGCTGTCGTACGTCGCCATCGGCTGCACCAACGCCGACATCGGCGATCGGCTCGGCCTGATGCCGGAGACGGTCAAGAGCTATCTGCGCTCGGCGACGCGCAAGCTCGGCACGCACACGCGCCTGGAGGCCGTCGCCGCCGCCCGCCGCGCCGGCCTGCTCCCCTGACCTCGGCGCTGCCGTCAGGCGGCTTCACCGAGGACCTGCGTGACGGCCGCGCGTATGAGGCCGCGTACCTCCGCCGCGTCATCGAGCTGACCGCTCACGACCAGGCCGTCCCGGAGCAGGACGAGCATCGCGGCGGCGCGCTCCGCCTCCGGCTGTCCCGCCGCGTAGAGCAGTTCCCGGACCAGGTCACGAAACCACGCCCGGTGCTCGGCCACGACCAGGCGCACCGGATGGTGCGGGTCGGGATACTCCGCGGCGGCGTTGACGAACGGGCAGCCGCGAAACCCCGGTCCGCACCCGATCTCACCGATGGCCTCGAAAATGCCGAGGATCATTTCCCGCGGGGTCGACCGGCTCGTCCGCACGTCCAGCGCGACGCCGCGCTGCAGGCGGCTCTGTTCGGTGAGGTAGGCGCAGACCAGGTCGTCCTTGGCCGGGAAGTGGCTGTAGAAGGTCGCCTTCGCCACTCTCGCCGTGGCGATGATCCGGTCGATGCCCACGGCCCGGATGCCCTCGGCGTAGAACAACGTGCCGGCCGTCTTGAGGATCCGGCGCCTGGCGGGGCTGTCGCGCCGGGCCATGCCCGGGGCGTCGCTAACGGCCATGTCTTGACACTACCAGACAGACCTGTCTACCATCAGGTTCGCCGGACAGACCGTTCTGTCTTGCCCCAGCCGAGAGGAACACTTCATGACCTCCCTCTACACCGCTATCGCCACCGCCTCCGGCCGTGAGGGCCGGGCCGTCTCCTCCGATGGCAGGCTCGACGTCAAGCTCGACCCGCCCACGGAACTCGGCGGCCAGGGATCGGGGACCAATCCCGAGCAGCTCTTCGCCGCCGGATACGCCGCCTGCTTCGCCAGTGCCCTCAACCTCGTCGCGGGACGGATGAAGCTGGACGTCGCGGACGCCGCCGTGACCGCCGAGGTCGGCATCGGCCCCGACGGTTCCGGGGGTTTCGCCCTTGCGGTGACCCTGCGCGTCGAGCTGCCCGACCAGATCACGCCCGAGACGGGCCGGGAACTGCTCGACGCCACCCACCAGGTGTGCCCCTACTCGAACGCCACCCGCGGCAACATCCCCGTGGACCTCGTCATCGAGTGAGAGCGCACGGGCAGCGCGGGCCGTGACGCTAGACCGCCAGATCCCCGAGGTCGGTGTTGGCGCCGCACAGCACCACGGCGACGCGCTCCCCGCCCGCCGGCCGGTAGGCCCCGGTGGCATAGGCGGCCAGCGCCGCCGCCGTGCCGTGCTCGACCACGATGCGATACCGCTCCCAAAGGTCCCGGCGGGCCCGCGCGATGTCCTCGTCGCTCACGAGCACCGATTCCACGCCGGTACGGACGGCCACGTCCAGGGCGATGTCCCCGATCCTGGTCGCGCCGAGCGAGTCCGCCGCGATCCCGCTCACCTCGACGTCCACCGGCTCGCCCGCCCGCAGGGCCGCGTGCAGGGTGGGGATCCGCTCGGGCTCGACCCCGACCACCCTGGCGTGCCCCTCGACGGCGGCCGCGACGCCGGCCATCAGCCCTCCGCCGCCCACCGCGATGAGGACGGTGTCCACACCGCCCGTCTGGGCGAGCAGTTCGAGGCCTACCGTGCCCTGTCCGGCGCAGACCTCCGGCTGGTCGTAGGCGTGGCAGAACAGCCCACCGTTCTCGGCGGCGCGTTTCAGGGCCGCCTCGTAGGCGTCGCCGTAGATGCGGCCGACCTGCCGTACGGTCGCGCCCAGGTCCGTGAGCCTGCGGACCTTCACCGCCGGTGCGGTGGTCGGCACGTAGACCTCGGCGGGTACACCCAGCGCGGCGGCGGCATACGCCGCGGCCAGCCCGGCGTTGCCGCCGGAAGCGGCCACCACCCCGGCCTCGGGGAGCCCGCCGCGCTCGCCCGCGGCGAGGATGTGGTTGAAGGCCCCGCGCGCCTTGAAAGAGCCGGTGTGCTGGGTGTACTCCAGCTTCAGATACAGCCCCGGGTCGGCGGCCATGACGGGTGTCGTACGGACATGGCGCGCGACGCGCCTGGCCGCGGTCTCGACATCAGAACGAGTGATCATGGTGGTTGCTCACCTCAGGAGGTCGAGACTGGGCCCGGACCGGTCCAACCTATGGCCCCCACCGGCGCACCCGGGTGAGCGGGCGCGGCCTCGTAGGATGATCAGGTGGGCACGACAACGCTGCGAGAGGCCATCGCGGCAGGGGTGGTCGTGCTGGACGGCGGGCTGGCGACCGAGCTGGAGAGCCGGGGCCACGACCTGTCGGACGTGCTCTGGTCGGCCCGGCTGCTCACCGACGCGCCCGAGGCCATCTTCGACGCACACCTGGCGTACTTCCGGGCGGGAGCGCGGGTGGCGACCACGGCGAGCTACCAGGCCAGCCGCGAGGGCTTCGCCGCGCGCGGGTTCGGCGCTCGGGAGACCGCCCGGCTGCTGCGCCGCAGCGTGGACCTGGCCGTGCGGGCGCGCGAGCGCCATCTCGCCGAGACCAGCGCCGCCCCGCTCTGGATCGCCGCGTCCGCCGGTCCCTATGGCGCGATGCTGGCCGATGGCTCGGAATACCGCGGCCGCTACGGACTCTCGGTAGCCGAGCTCACCCGCTTCCACCGGCCCCGCCTGGAGATCCTCGCGGAGGCGGGCGCGGATGTCCTCGCGCTCGAGACGGTCCCCGACGTCGACGAGGCCACGGCGCTCCTGGCCGCGATCGAAGGGCTGGGCATGCCCGCCTGGCTCTCGTACACCATCGAGGGCGACCGGACGCGTGCCGGTCAGCCGCTCACCGAGGCGTTCTCCGTGGCGAAGGGCGTCGACGCCGTCATGGCGGTCGGCGTCAACTGCAGCGACCCGGGCGACGTGGCCGACGCGGTACGGACGGCACGCCACGTGACCGGTAAACCCGTGGTGGTGTATCCCAACAGCGGCGAACGGTGGGACGCCGCCGCGCGCACCTGGACCGGGCGCCCGGGGCTGAACCGCGCGCCGCTCCCCGCATGGGTCTGCGCGGGCGCGCGGCTGATCGGCGGCTGCTGCCGGGTCGGACCCGCCGACATCGCCGCCATCCACTCCCAGGTCATCTCGACGTGATCGAGGGTGGAACGGTAAGAATGCGGAACCACGAGGGAAAGGTCGCGCCCATGACGTCGCAGGAGCTCGTCCCCGCGCTGGAGAGCAGGCTCGCCCCCGGCCGAGTCGTCACCGACCCCGCCGTCATGGCGTCCTACGCCCGGGACCAGGCGGCCTGGGCACCGTACGGCAAGCCGCTCGCGGTGGTCCGCCCGCGCGACACCGCCGAGGTCCAGGCCACGGTCGCCCTGTGCGCGGAGCGCGGGGTCGCGATCGTGCCACGCGGCGCGGGCACCGGCCTGTCCGGCGGCGCGAACGCACTCGACGGCTGCGTGGTGGTCTCGCTCGAGGCGATGGACTCGATCGTGCGGATCGACGGCCGGGAACGCCTGGCCGTCGTACAGCCCGGCGTGGTGAACGACGAACTGCGGCGGGCGTGCGCGGAACGCGGCCTGTGGTATCCGCCGGACCCCGCGAGCGCGCCGTGGTCCACGATCGGCGGCAACGTCGCCACCAACGCCGGCGGCCTGTGCTGCGTGAAGTATGGCGTGACCCGCGACTATGTGCTGGGCATGGAGGCCGTGGTGGGCCGCGGCGAGGTCGTACGGCTCGGCCGGCGCACCGCCAAGGGCGTGGTCGGTTATGACCTGTGCGGGCTCATGGTGGGCTCGGAGGGCACGCTCGGCATCGTCACGGAGATCACCGTGCGGCTGCGCGGCAGCCGTCCGCCGGAGCGCACCATCGTCGGCTATTTCGCCTCGCTGACCGAGGCCGGCGAGGCCGTCAGCGCCGTGACCGACGCCGGGGTCGTGCCCAGCGCGCTGGAGCTGGTCGATCGCTACTGCCTGCTGGCCGTGGACGAGTGGAAGCACATGGGCCTGGCCTCAGAGGGCAACGTGCTGCTGCTCGGCCGTACGGACACGCCGGGCGAGGCCGGAGAGGCCGAGGCGGAGACCATGCTCCGCTGTTTCGAGCGGGCCGGGGCCACCTGGAGCACCCGCTCCACCGACGCGGAGGAGGCGGAGGCGCTGTTCTCCGCCCGCAGGCTCGCCTACCCGGCCCTCGAACGCCTCGGCCCGGTCCTGACCGAGGACGTGTGCGTCCCACGCGCGCTCGTCCCCGAGATGCTGGCTCGCATCGAACGTACAGCCCAGGCGCACGGGATCCACATCGCCAATGTGGCGCACGCCGGCGACGGCAACCTGCACCCACTGATCATCACGCCGGACGACGAGGACGCGCGCGAACGGGCGAAGCGGGCCTTCGACCAGATCATCGACGACGCCATCGCGCTCGGCGGTACCGTCTCCGGCGAGCACGGCGTCGGCCTGCTCAAGCGCCGCGGCCTGCACGCCGAGCTCGAGCCCGCGGTCGTGGCCATGCATCACGCGGTGAAGAAGGCCCTCGACCCGGCCGGCATCTTCAACCCCGGCAAAGTCTTCGGCGACCCTACCCAGGTGGTGTGATGGCCGGATGAGCCGCGGATCTCTGGTTGGATCTTCGCCATGACGGACTGGTCGCACCTCAGCCACGCCTATGGCCGCGCGGACAACGTCCCGGCTCTGCTGGAGCAGCTCGAGCCCGACCCGGCCGCCGAGTGCTGGGAGGAGCTCTGGTCGCACCTCTATCATGACGGCACGGTCTATTCGGCCAGTTTCGCCGCGTTGCCCGCGCTGACCTCCACCGCCGCCGGCTGGGAGCCCGAGGACAGGGTCATGGTCCTGTCCCTGGCCGGCGCCATCCTCGCGGGTGCCCGGCAGCCGCACGGTGCCGGTGACGTACTTGAGCGCTACGCGGCCGAGATCTCGGCCCTGCTGCGGCTCTGCGAGCAGAGCCTGCGCTCACCCGCCCTGGCCGACGACCCGAGCGGTTTCGTCCACCTGCTCCAGGCCACCCTTGCCTTTGAGAACGTCCCGATCTGGGACGAGAACCTCGACGGGCTGATCGACGAGGAGTTCCAGGTCCGCTGCCCGGGCTGCGACGCCGAGTTGTTCATCGCCATGGGCGAGTACGGCTTCTTCGCCTCCGGCGAGGACTACGCGACAGAGGTCAACGCCCGCCGGACGCCGTTGGTCCCCGCGCACCCCGCTGAGCTCGTCGGCCTCGCGAGCCGCCTTCACAGCACGGCCGACGACGCCGGGCACAAGACGGTCGCGGAGGGCCTGACCTATCTGTTCGGAACCGCGGCCTGCACGGAGTGCGCGACCACCTTCACCGTCGCGGACCGGGTGGCCCGCTGACCCGCCCGGCCCAGGTCAGGTCAGGCGGGCGCGGTCAGCAGAGCGACACCGCGGCCTTTCAGCCGTAGGGACTGCGCCGGACCCGCACCGGTCAGCTCGTCGCGCATGGGTGCCGGGAGACCTACGCGCACGGGCTCCGCGGTGAGGTTGAGCAGGACGTGGTAGTCCGTGCCGTCGGCGCCGCGGCGTACCCGGACCTGCACGCCCTCGGGCAGGTCGGGCAGGGCGGGGCGCACGCCGGCCTGTTCACAGACCTGGTCGAACAGCCTGCGCATGGCGGCCGGATCCGGCCGGGTGCCGAGATACCACGTAGTGCCGTCACCGAACCCGTGGCGGGTGATGGCGGGCCCGCCCGCGAGCTCCCCGGTCGTGAAGACGGCCACGGCCTCGGCGCCGGCAAGGTGGATCTCCTCGGACCAGACGCTCCCCGTCGCCTCGCCCGCACAGCGAAGGCCCACGGTGCCGTTGCGGGGAAGCGGCCAGAACTCCTCGACCCGCAGGCCGAGCATCCGGCGGAACGGTGCCGGGTAGCCGCCGAGGTGGACTCGATCGCAGGAGTCGACGATCCCGGAGAAAAAGGACATGACCAGCGTGCCGCCGTCCTGGACGTAGCGCTCGATGCCCGCGGCATCCGGACCTTCGACCAGGTAGAGGTTCGGCACCACGACCACGCGGTAGCCCGACAGATCGGCACCGGGCGCGACGACATCGCAGGCGATGCCGGCGTCGTACAGCGGTGTGTAATGCGCGAGCACGATGTCCATCAGCCGGACGTCCTGGCTCGGGCGGGCGCCGAGCTCCAGCGCCCACCAGCTCGGCCAGTCCAGCATGATGGCCACGTCGGCCCGGGGCTGCCGGGCGCCGAGCAGCCCCGGATGGTCGGCCAGCTCCCGGCCGAGGTCGCGGACCTCCCGGAAGGTACGGGTGTCCGCGCCGCCGTGCGGCACCATCCCGGAGTGGAACTTCTCCGAGCCGCCGCGGGACTGCCGCCACTGGAAGAACATCACCGAGTCCGCGCCGTGCGCCACCGCCTGCCAGCTCCAGAGCCGCATGACGCCGGGAGGCTTGGGACCGTTACGAGGACGCCAGTTGACCGCGCTCGGGGCCTGTTCCATGAGCATCCACGGCTGGCCGTCACGCAGCGAGCGCATCACGTCATAGCCGAAGGCCGTCTTGGCCGCGGCCGGTTCATGCGGGTCGGGGTAGGAGTCATAGCTGACCACGTCCAGGTGCCGGCCCCACTCGAACAGGTCGAGGGTCTTCGCCAGCGGGACGAAGTTCGTCGTGACGGGGACCTCGGGGGTGACCCGGTCCAGGATCCGGCGCTCATGGAGGTAGCAGGCCAGCAGCTCGTCGGAGCTGAAGCGGGCGTAGTCGAGTTGCTGTGCGGGGTTGCGGAAGGTGGGCGCCGTGCGCGGCGGCGACACCTGATCGAAGGAGTCGTAGCGCTGGGACCAGAACGAGGTGGACCAGGCGTGGTTGAGCGTCTCCACGTCGCCATAGCGCTCGGCCAGCCAGCGCCGGAACGCCTCGGCTGACACCTCGCAGTAGCAGGCCTTGATGTGGCAGCCGAACTCGTTGCCCACGTGCCAGAGCGCCAGGGCGGGATGGTGTCCGTACCGGCCGGCGACGTTGTCCACCAGGCGTGCGGCGTGCTCCCGGTAGACCGGGCTGGACGGGCAGTAGTGCTGGCGGGAGCCCGGCCACAGCCGCGTGCCGTCCGACGTGACCGGCAGCATATCCGGATGCCCGGCGGCCAGCCACGCCGGCGGCGAGGCGGTCATCGTGGCCAGGCACACCGCGACGCCGGAGTCGTCGAGCCGGTCCATGGCGCGGTCGAAGAAGGAGAAGTCGAACTCCCCCGGTCGCGGCTCCACCGCGGCCCAGGCGAACACGCCGACACTGACCAGTGAGACGCCCGCCTCCTTCATGAGACGCATGTCCTCGTCCTGCACCTCCTCCGGCCACTGCTCGGGGTTGTAGTCCCCGCCATAGGCGATCCGCCCGAGCCGTTGCCGGAGCCGTTGCATGCGAGCCGCAGCCGTCGTCGAGGTCAACCCGCACGCTCCCCTGGTCTGCCCGGTCCTGCGCGATCTCTACCGAACGACCATAGCGACCCGACCCGGCTGCCCAGTGGCCCCGTGGAGCCGGTCACCAAGGTCCGCCACCGGTCGCGGATGAGGCACCACGCTGCTCGGCACCGGGCCTCAGATCCGGTCCCACGAGGTGCCAGTGGCCGGTGGGTGTGATCCACAGCGCCACTCCGGGCCATGGCTGGATCAGTGTCCAGTCCGGGGCTTGTT
>JAOPYH010000531.1 GCA_025964715.1 Streptosporangiaceae bacterium
GACGAACATCCCTATGCAGACACCGACCATCTCTCCCGCGGCCCGCCGTTTCGACACTTATTTCTGCAGCTCTTCCCAATTGGCGGCAGCGAGCGCCTTGTCCAGCAGGCCGGCATAGTCGCCGGAATCGAGCACGACTTCGGTTTCAAGCGCATCGAGATGGCGGTTGTATGGCATTTCCTCTTTGCCGATCAGGTTGCGGCGGCGCACCTCGATCAGCTTGATTCCCAATGTATTGCCGATAGCGTCCATCAGGCGCTCCCTGACAAAAGAGCCCTCGAAGCGGCCCGGAGAGCGATAGGTCGCGGCCGGAGTCTTGTTGGTCAACCTGAAATGTCCGGCAGCGCGATACGCGGGCACACGGTATGGACCCAGCAGCAAACCGATCGTCATGTCGGCGACGCGTGCGCCATGGGTGCGGACATACGCGCCCTGATCGTGGAACAGTTGCTCATCGATGCCGAGGATGCGTCCCTCTGCATCGACAGCCGCCTTGATCCTGTGCGTCTGCTGACGCGACTGATTGGCAGTCATCATGTGCTCACGCCGGTCCTCGATCCACTTTACCGGACGCTGCAGGCGAAGAGCGCCGATACACACCAGAACATCTTCCGGATACAACTCCCCGCGGATTCCGAACCCGCCGCCGACGTGGTTTTCGAAGAGGTCGATCGAGGAAGGAGAACGGCCGAGCATCTCGGCCAGTTGGTCGCGGTTCCAGTGCGGCCGCTTCGCTGCGCCATACAATTCGAGATGGTCGCGCGCCTGGTCGTAACGGGCCAGCGCGCCCCGCGTCTCGAGCGGAATGCCGGAATGGCGGCCTATCGACAGCTCCAGCTCGACCACCTTATGCGCCTGTGCCATGGCTGCATCAACATCGCCATAACCCTTGCGAAGCACGATCGGCTCGGTCAAGTAGCCTGGCTCGAATTCGCGTGGTTCGTCCAGCACTTCGACGATAGGCGGCAGAATATCTATGTCGACTGCGACCAGCTCGGCTGCGTCTTCGGCGCGATAGGCATCGTCGGCGAAGACCACGGCCACCGGCTCGCCGACATAACGCACAAATTCACGCGCAAGCACCGGCTGGCGATAAGGCAGCAGTCCCTGGACCTTGGTCGCGCGAAATGGAATCGGAGGCACTTCCGCGATATCGGCCGCGCTCCAGACTGCTACCACACCCGGCGCTTTCAATGCTTCGTCGATGTCGATCGACGTGATGCGCCCATATGCCACGGACGAGCGCACTACGCGCATGTGAAGTTGGTTGGGAATCGAAACATCGCCGACAAAACAAGCACGCCCGGTTACCAGCGGGAAGTCCTCAAGCCGGGTAACCGAACGGCCGATATAACGATTCTTTTTCAGCACCTCAACCGGCAGCTCTGCCCCTTTTGTATCCAACAGAACCACGTCAAGATCGTGCGGGGGAAGTTTGATCATGTTTTAAAGCTCTTTCCGCTCCAAAATAGGGCCGTTGGCGCGGGCTAGGAAAGTTGGTGCCAAACCTATCGAAGCCAGTACTGTGCCGATAACCAGACTGGTTATGCCCGGGCCGAAGTAACCCAGAGCCGCGCAACCCAGAATGATGCGAGTCCATACAGGCAGCGGCCCCTTGAGATAGCCTTCCGCCGCAATCGAGACCAAGACCACTCCCAGCACAGTGCTGACGATCGCGACCAGCACATCGAAGATGCTGCCCTTGAGCATGATGCCCGGACTATAGATGAGAGCGAAAGGAAGCACAAAAGCCGCAACCGCAAGCCGGCAAGCCGAGAGGGCAATACCGAGCGGATTGCATCCGGCGATTGCCGAGGCGGCATAAGCTGCTACCGCGACCGGAGGCGTCATCGCCGACAGCACGGCGAAGTACAGAAGGAAGAGATGCGCCTGCAGCAGAGGGATGTGGAATCCGTTCGTCAGGGTCGGCGCGATCAGCGCGGCAGAAAGCGCGTAAGCGGCTGGCGTCGGCATTCCCATCCCGAGCAGGATGACGCAGGCGGCCGAAATGACCAGGGTCATGATCAGGTTGGCGCCCGCCATCAACAAGATGAACTCCGAGACCTTGCCGGCAAGTCCGGTCATGGTGATTCCGCCGATTACCAAGCCTGCAACCGCGCATGCTCCTGTTACGGCCACCATATTGAAGGTTGTCTGCGCAACAGCGTCGTACAGCGCGCGCAGTGAAAATCCCTTGCGGTTAACCAGCCATGCAAGCGTCACCGAGATAATGCCGAACAGCGCTACGTAAGTAGGCGTGTAATGCAGGATCAGCGCCGTGATCAGCGTCAGGAGCGGAACAATGAAAAGACCGCCGCGACGGATGGCGGCGCCGAATTTGGGGATCTTGTCCTCCGGCAGGCCCATATGGCCGAGCTTCAGCGAACGCAGATGTACCTGAACATAAATGCCGAGATAGTAGCAGATGGCCGGCACCACACTCGCGATGGCAATATCCACATAAGAGATACCGGTAAATTCAGCCATGATGAACACAGCCGACCCCATCACCGGAGGCAAAATGCTGCCACCGGTACAGGCCGCGGTTTCTACTCCGGCGGCATACTGCGGCTCGTAACCGAGCTTTTTCATCATGGGGATCGTTACCGATCCGGTGGTAACGACGTCGGAGGTGGGACTACCTGAAATCGTGCCGAACAGGGCCGAAGACATCACTGCAACCTTGGCCGGACCGCCGACTTTTCGTCCGGTAAAGATTGCCGCCATGTCGAAAAAAAATTCTCCGCCGCCGGCCTTTTCCAGGATGGTGCCGAACAGCACGAACATGAAAGCATACGATGCGGTCACTTGAATCGGCACGCCGAACAGCCCGTCGCTGGTGAAGGCCGTGATGTCGACCAGGTGCATGAGAGTGATGACGCCGTGCGCCATCGGCCCCGTCAAAAGATGGCCGTACAGGTTGTAGGCCATGAAGGCAGCCACGACCACTGTCAGTCCGAAACCGACTGTGCGCCGTGCAGCCTCAAGCGCCAGCAGAATGATCGCTAGGCCGAAGAAATAATAGGTAGGCGTCAGCGCATCGAAGAGCGTCACCCGAACCGCAATATCCTCGATTTCGCGCGCGAAAAACACCATACATGCAAATGACAACGCCGACAGCGCATAATCGATCGCATTCGGCTTTTTATCGTTCGAATTTTCACTGGGCCCGATTAGCAGGAACACCAGCACGAGCATCAGACAAAGAAAAATGATGGTGCGGCCTAAATTGTCCCAGTCGGAAAAAGCTGCGCCATACACGGTATAGCACGCGGTGAGCACCGCATAGAATTTCAACAAGTGCCCGAGCATGCCGCCAGGGTTGCGCCGGACACCGGTGGCAAACGCAAGATGTCCTATTTTCTGAGTGATACTCATAACCCCATCCTCCAAATTCAGTATTCAAGGTCGCCGCGGCGGCGACCTGACCATTACATCAAGCCAGCTTCCTTGTAGGCCTTGATCGCACCGGGATGGAACGATAATACCTTTTGCTCGATCATTATTTTTGTCTTGAAAGGCTCCATCGCTTTCGAGACTCCCTGCACCTTCTCGGGATGTTTGAGCAGGGCCTTGGTAATGTCATAGGCAGTCTGCTCGCTCATGCGATCATCCGCAAAAAGGACGATGCTGGTGGTGACAGTCTGAGCGTCGTTCTTCTGCCAGGGAAAGGCGCCCGCCTTGATGGTCCAGGGCTTGAGATAAAACTGCTTGATCATGGCCTCGTTGGCTTTGGCTGGGACACTGAGCATCGTCAATTCGGTCCCCATCGCGATCTCGGCAATACTGCGATGGCCTTCGAAGATTGTATTGGCCAACAGGTCAGCGCGGCCGTTCTGCATCAAATTGGACTGCTCCTCCGAGGCCTGATACTGGACCGAACCGCCCCAGGACTTGATTTCCTTCGCGGTGATACCCAGGCTCTTCAGCGTGGCATCGGTGATATCCGAGGTCAGGAGTCCCTTGCGATTGAAAACAACGTGGATCGGCGGCTTCTTCACCGCGAGATCTCCCAGATCACGGATGCCGTATTTGTCGGCAAAATCCTTGCGGGCGATCCACATTACAGGCAGCCAGTCGAATAGAACACCGATCGCCTTGAGTCCGGCAACTGGTTGCTTGAACGGCGCCTTGCCCTGGGTGGCGTTCGCGAGATCGCCGTCATTGGCGATCCCCAGAACACAGGTTCCCGCCTTCACTTGGACCACATTGGCCGGGCCGCCGCTGGATGTCTGGTAAGTGGCCGCAGAACCCGGATAGCCGGCCTTGATCGCCGCGTCCACACCGGTGGCTGCCAACGACCACATCCCGCCGGGACTCGCGCCGCATAAGGTCAAATTGGTATTGTGCAGCTGAGCATGGGCGGCGCTCATGGCACTAAGCACCAGGGTCGTCGCCAAAACAAATTTCTTCATTCCCTTCTCCTTGTATTGTCAACCTATTCCAGCCTGCTGAAAATCGTCACCTAGACGCTATACCGATCCGGTCTTTCTTTCCGCTTCAAAGAAGGCCATGCCGATTTGAATGGAGTGTCGCCTCGATTAATGTATCCAAGTGTACACACCATATAGAATAGTCACAAGCATCGTAAACTATGTATTCAAGTGTGCACACTGCATAGGATAGTCACAAACATCGTAAATCTTGTCAATCCCGAGTTCCATCGTTTGAATGCAGTGTTCGAATTGCCGCACCACTCGAGTCGTTCCGGACAAGGCGCCAGTGCGGGTAGATGAGTAGCGCAGGCATGCATTTGCGCCGACAACCAACCCGCCTGCTGTCAGTCGAGCCGATCGCCGTATCGATGAAAGCGATGAAAGCGATGACGTTCATATCTATATGTTTATCTCCAAAACTGAATAGGATCCAGCTGCTCCTGCGGCATGACTGGCAGACCTGATAATGTGAACGTGGGAATTAGCCGCTATACATGAACTGCTGGCCGGAAGGGAGCGGATCGATTCGCCTCAACGTCGCTGCGCGCGAGATTCTATTGAAACGGAGGACGCATTCCACGAAGCTTTCCAAGTTCCATTAACCTAGAGGACTCCCGTCGCAGCAGCAATTTTTATGCCTGATTGTTCGGAAGTCACTAGAACTCATTTCATAAACACCTGTGAAGCAAAATCATAGAAAGAGCGAGATGGACGAATGCGGTATAGCGCTCGATGCAGCGGTCCCAGCGTGTAATGACACGTTTGAACTTGTTAAGCTAGACAAAGGGACGTTCGATCTTCCAACGCCTACTGTAGCGACACAAAGAGCACCCATCATGGGTCGCAGCTTTAACTCGGTTGCACTTATGAGGTGCAATCAGTTCAATACTGCGATGTGCCAGCGTTTGATCGAGCAGATCACTGTCGTAGGCACGATCCCTGACAAGTCGTCTGGGTTGTCCCATGGTGACGGCTGCATCGAGGGTAGCTTCGACAAGGGTGACTTCATGTGGACTAGCAGAAGCCGTATGAACGACGAATGGAAGGCCATCCCGTAGCGAAGCGCATTCGGCACAAGATGCGCTGTCAATAATCGCTGACCGTAAAAGGTGTCAACGATATCGCGCGATACTAAAAACCCAATGTGCTCCAGACTGGTTCGATCATGACCGTTTATGGGTGCAAGCGATTGAAGCGGTCCGTTCTACACTTTGGCTGGATTAGGAATGGCATTTTTTGATAAGGGCGCGCATCGCTAAAAGTTAGGATTTTGCGGCTCACACTACGTACAAAATGTTATGCGATATAAAGAAGCCCGATGTCTGGGCTTCTTTATATCGCAAGATTGATAGGAGTGGTAGGGGAAAAATGGCGCTTAATAACAAAAAGCCCAACCTTGTTGGTCGGGCTAAGTGTATGAATCTATTGATGCCGGCTGCAGGACTTGAACCCGCCACTCCATGATTACAAATCAGTCTCATTCTTCACTTCTGGCAAGAATAAGGCAGCACTCAAATTCGCCTACCATTTGCCTACTGCGATCTCGTAAAAATAAAATGGTTAGCGATCACTGCATCGCTAACCATTTCTGCTAATGGTGGGCCTCCCGTGGGTCGAACACGGCACTAACGGATTATGAGTTTGCCAGCAAAACCATGTCGTAGGGAAATCAAGGTAAAATAAGCATAGGTTGGGAAAGGCAATAGTATTCAACGAATCAATGAGTTAGCAAAATCTACGTAACATTAGAAAACGTTATGGGCGTACCGCTGGTATACCGCAGAGCGGTTCTCTATGCTCTGCAGTTCAGACCGTGGTTGCCGCCAAAAAGTCGGCGGGCCACAAGTCTGCCTATTTCGAATCAGCTTGCTGACTCAAGGCGGCGTTAGTTTGTTAATTTGCACCGTGGTTTGATCCACCTTT
>JAOPYH010000315.1 GCA_025964715.1 Streptosporangiaceae bacterium
CGGCTTCTCGTCGTATCGTGACTGGCGCAGTGGGGACGGTCGATCTGCCGATGGCTCTCTTCCCGGCTTCATCGGTGTTCCGTGTCGGCTGGGCGGTCGAGCGGTTCGGGCCGGGATCGGCCCGGAGAGGCCGCATGCCCGGCCCGGGGGCCGGTCGGCCGCCGGTGGCCCGCGTAGCGGGGCGCCCTCGAAGACGTAGAGAAAGTTCTAATCAGAGCTGTCGGGTGACCTTGTCCGGTGACCTAGACCAGGTCCGGCAGGGGCAGTCCTGTCGCGACAGGGGTGCGGCAGGTTGGTGGTCGTGGTTCGAACTGCCCGCGCGCGGTGATCTCTGAGAAAGTTCAGAGCCGTCAGAGCTCTCGGATGAGACTGGGGCCGCGTGGGTTGCTGGGATCGCGAACGGCTCCATCGGAGGGAAGGCCATCGAGCCTTGTGATTAGGGCGCCGCGCGTCCCAGCCAGACCGCCATCTGCCGCAGCCACGGTGCCGTATTGGCCACCCGAGACCTCAAAGACTCTCGCGGCGCGGGAATCGAGGTTCTCGACCCGTGGCGCGCGGACCAGTAGTGCTTTGTCAGGTGCGTTGGAGGTTGTGCTTCAGGTCAGGTCGTGCCGGCCGGCTTTGGCGTGCGTCGTGAAGGTTTTCCATTCGCCTGGTGTGAACGTCAGCTTCGGGCCGCCCGGGTCCTTGCTGTCTCGTACTCCGATGGCGGTGTCGAGGTCTGCGACCTCGACGCACTGGTCACCGGATGAGCCGCTGCGGCTGCTCTTCCGCCATTGGGTGGAGGAGAGATCGAACATCATGGCATGTCCTCCAAGGCCGTGCGGATCAGTTTCTCCGAGTCCGCGATCGGCAGTGCGACGGATCCGATCCGATCGAAGAGTACTCCGAGCTCGCTGACCTGACTGCCGGGCTGGATCACCCGCCCGCAGCCCCGCTCTCACGATCTCGCGTGCGTACTCCTTGGTCTGGAGCAGACCGGTGATCAGGAAGTTCTCGTAGATCTTGATGAAGGAGGCCAGGGTCTCCTGCTCCGTGTATTCCCAGAAGTCGGAGGGGATCCCCGACTCTCGCTTGATGCTGGCGTAGATGCCCTCGTAGAACTGGACCAGGCCGAATGCCTTGTCCAGGCCTTTGGAGAGCCGGAGAGTGGGCGGCCGGTAGCAGTTCTCCACCGCTCCGATGAGTTTGCCCGACACCATCACGTCGGGATGGCCCCCGGCGTCGGCCTGCGTCATCTTCGCCGCGGTGCCATTCGCCTGAGCTGTACGGCGTAGAACGCCCGCGCGGAGGATGTGGGATCAATGGGTTCGTTGCTCATGGGAAGCCTCCGGGGGCCATAAGCAGAAGTAGCGCTTGATCTTGAGGTGTAGCCGACGATCCGTAGCAGAGAGTAATCCGCTGAGGGCACGCTGTGGAGACGAACCGGAGAACCTCCCCTCTAGGCGAAGCGATGGCGACCATGAGCGTGAATTGCAATTTCGACGGGCATCTGTTCGATGGGCCGCAGGGCCAGGCGACGCAGGGACGGCGGCAGGGGGAGCGGCCCGAGCCCCACATGATCCGCTTCGGCTACCTGACCGTCCTCTGCCTCGCACTCGGTCAGCGCGGCTTCACGTCCATGCTCGTTCACCCGAGCGTCGGGGACGCGGTGCTGTGCGTGCCGTTCGCCCGCCGGCCGAAGACGCGACTGACGGTGGGCGCGGTCGAGTCCAGCGGCCGGTGGGTGTTCACCTACGGCAGCCAGTGGAGTCTCGCCGACCACGTCGCCGAGACCGCCGTCCGCATCATCGCCATGGTGACGGGATGACGGCGCGGCACCTGGGCGCCGAGACCTTCCCCGCGACGGCCGAGAGCGTCGCGGAGGCGAGGCGGTGGATGACCGATCGGCTCGGCCCGGCGCACCCCGCATGCGGTGACGCCGCGCTCCTGCTGTCGGAGGCGTTCACCAACTCGGTGCTGCACAGCACCGGAGACAAGATCGAGATCAGCGCCTCCACGGACGATCAGATCGTGCGTGTTCAGGTGATCGACGAGGGAGGTGACACCCTCCCGCACTGCGTCGACGACCCCAGCGGCGAGAGCGGCCGTGGCCTGCCCATCATGCGGGCCCTCGCCCGCGACTGGGGCTGGGAACCGGTCGAGGAGGGTCTGAAGGTCTGGTTCGACGTGGCCCGATGATCCGCCTGGCGATCCACCCCTGCGACGCGACCAGTAGCCGTGGACCCTTGCTTCAGCGGCTCGGTCTGCCTATGCCTTCATTGCCGTTGCGCTGTATTTCCTTGATCAACGTGTTGGTTCGTTGAAGGATCTTGCGATCTTCGGTCTGCCGCCAGACGTAGTCGTCCCAGGCGCTCTCGTCCCACACGAGTTTCATTCGGTGAGGGGCCGTTCGATCCCGCCACCGTGCTTCAGCCGGTTGATGAAGGCCAGCAGGCGGCGGGCGTTGTCCGGTCAAGGAGTACAGACCCGCGGCGTAGACGAGGGAAGAAAGCACTGGTCAGCAGCCGTAATCGAGTATCCGGAGCCCACACGGTTCAGTACGCACCGAGCGTAGTGCCTGGTCAGTGCAGTTCGTCGGAGAGGCGGACGAAGCGGTGCCCGGAGGCCAGCAGGTGGGGGACGGCGGCGGCGATACCCCGGGCTGTTCCGCCCTGGGGGTGGTTCATATGGCAGATCACGATGGAGCCGCCGCGGGCGGCGGTGACGGCGCGGCGGACTTGTTCGGGGGTGAAGGTGGCGCCCCCGTCGCCGTTGACGCTGAAGCCGACGAAACGCTCTCGCAGGTCGGTGACGATACGTGCCGAGATGTCGTCGCAGTAGGCGGTGCCGGACCGGAAGAAGCGCGGCGGGGCACCCAGGAGCCGGGTGAGCTTGGTCTGATTTCCAGCGACCTCGTCGTACACTTCGCCGGCGCTCCGCGTGCCGGCGATGCCGTAGGCGGATCGCCCGGTGACCGACAGCGGGCGGTGCCGGGTGCCGTGGTTGGCGATCTCGAACAGCGGTTCACGGGCCAGTCGGCGGAAGGCCGCCGGGTTGGCGTCAATCCAGCGGGAGTTGAGGAACAGGGTCGCCGGTACCTCTCTCCGGCGGAGGAAGTCGATCAGGCTCTGATCGTAGCCACTGCCGCCCGGTCCGCCGCAGGCGTCGAAGGTCAGCGCGATCACGCGTCGGGTGGTGGGCAGTGCCCGGACCACCCCCGGCGCCCGGAAACCCCACGTGCGTGGTTTGCGGTGGCGGTAGCGGGCCACGACCTGGGCACGAGGCACCGCAGGCGCTGTCGCGGGGGCGGTCTGCGGGGCAAGGCTCGGCGTGGCGCTCCCGGTCGCGGCGCCGGCCGGGCCGGAGGTGGACGGGCCACCGCTGGCACTGCTCGCCGGACGTGCGCAGCCGGCGAGTGCACTTGCTGCCATGGCGGCCAGCACTGCACGGCGACTGGAAGGCATTTGCCCCCCTTTATCTTGGCGGGAGCGGGCTTATATCCGCGGCTGCGTGATAGACGTACTTGGTCGGGTTGAATCCCACCTTATGCGCCGAGGGCGAGTTGTTTCAGGTAGTCCGGGGTAACCGGATGTTCCGGTCTCTTGCGTTACGTGGAGCGCGGTGGCAAGACAGGGGAGTGCCAACGATCGGGTGCCGGGATTGGAAGATCTCACTGGTATGAATCCGACGTACGGCCTCTAACCTGGCAACTCGTAACCTTTGGAAGGAAAGCCTTCGTTATGCAGAATCCAGGGAGCCGGTCCGGCCCAGCGCCTCGGTGGTGTTCCTGCCGTGTTCCGGACGAGGCCATGGAGAGTCCGGGCGTCAGCCGGAGGCAGGTACTCGGCGGGCTGACCGCCACCAGTGCGCTCGCTCTCGCGGGCTGGCCCCGCTCGGCTGAGGCGGCGACAGTCGCGAAGGGCGCCGGCCGGTCGGTGACCATCACGATCATGGGCACTTCGGACATCCACAGCAACGCGGTGAACTGGGATTACTACAAGGACGCCGAGTACACCGACAGTGCCGGCAACGTGGTCGGCCTGGCTCGGGTGTCGAGCCTGGTGAAGCAGATCCGCGCCGACCGCGGGCGGGAGCGCACTCTCCTGTTCGACGCGGGAGA
>JAOPYH010000320.1 GCA_025964715.1 Streptosporangiaceae bacterium
GTGCCTTCCGCCGGCGCGACCACTCCTCGTAGCTCGAGCTGGTCCATCAGCAGGCTGGCTTCGTCGAAACCGAGGCCCCGCATCTTGCGGTGCAGCATCGAGATGGACCCGAACTGCGAGCTGACCACCAGCTCAGCCGCACGTGTCAGCTCGGGGCCGGCGGTCGCCGCGATCCCGATGCGGTCGATCGCGCTTTTCGGGTCGAGCCGCTTGCCCGGCTTGTTCGGGCGGTGGGGGGCTCGCTGATGGTGTGCTGACGGCTGGGCGGTGGCTTGGCGGGCGTTGATTCGCCGCTGCAGCTCGGTGCTGGCGTAAGCGGCTGGTGTGCGTGCGTTGCTGATGGACTCCATCGGCAGGTCCGCGAGCATTCGCTCAATGGGTAGATCGTCTTTCTGGGCTTGGTTGACCCGCTTCGCCAACGCGGGCCATGCCTTGCAGTCGATGAGCTTGTCCGCGATTTCCCGGGGGAAGGCGTCGCGGACGAGGGATTCCATCGCCGCTCGGTTGACGCCGGTGCGGGGTGGCCCGGTCTGGGCTGCCTTCTTCGACACGACCGCGGTGAGATAGCTGGCTGGGTTGTCGGCTCGGGCGATTCGTTCGCTGGGCAGGTTGGTCAGGAGGTCCTCCAGCGACCACCCTGTGCTGGTCAGGTGCGCGAGATTGTTCAGCAGCCGGTCATAGGCGTCGGACTTGCTTTCGCGGACGGTGGCGCACACCTGGTCGGGCAGCGCGCGCCGCAGCGCAGGCAACACCTCGGCTTCTACCTTCGCGCGTTGCTCCGCGATCCAGCGATGCTGTTCGGCCTTCGATTCCTCCGTGGCGTCGTAGGTCTCCGCGTCCGTCTGTCCCTCTGACTGGTATCTGGCCCTCGCGTTGGACGTGCTGGTCGTCTTGGTGACGTCGGGTGAGACTTCGCCGTCAATGACGACGAGGGTGTCCACGAGGCCTTCGACGTACCACTCGGCGAGTGCGCAGGGGTTGCGGACGCTGGAGCCCAGCAGTTCGTGTTGGGGGATCCGGCGCAGGATGTCGGGCAGGGTGTAGCCGCGTTCTTCCAGCTGGTGCAGCCGGTGAGCGAGGGCGCCGAACGCGCGGTTTTCGGTCACCTGCTTGGCCAGTTGTGGCTGCCAGGCTTCTTGCACGGCGGCGGCGGTGCGGGCCAGGCGGTGGTCTTCGGTTTCGCGGACCGCGCTTGCGGCGGCGGCGTGCTGGGCCTCCAGTTGATGCGCGTAGCGCGAGCGGCGGTCCAGCTCCGCCCGGTCTGGGCCGCGGGCGATCAGTTCGTCGGCCAGCTCCCGTGCGAGGGCCTCGCTTTCGCAGCTCAGGGCCACACTGGCTTTGTCTGGTTCGTCCTCGTCGGCTTGTGGGCGAACCTCGGCGAGCATCGCCCACCGCCCGTTGGTCAGGGGCCCGACGTGCACGGTCAGCTCGTCGGTGTGGTGGGTGTCGTTGCGCCGCTCGTAGGTGGGCTCCGGGGAGGTGTTCACCCAGTCCTGGGTTTCCGCGACGCTCATCCGCCGCACGCTCGGGTCGGTGGCTGCGGTGAGCTCGAGGAGGTCGTGTTTGCGGGCGGCCTGTTCGGTGTCTGACCAGGTCAGGCGGCCGAGCTGCTCGCGGCGCAACCGCAACAGCTCACTGGCGGCCATCAGCGCGCCGGCCCAGCGTTGGACCTCGCCTCGATCCAAGGCCAGCAGGGGTGGTTCGACCGCTGCCTCACTCATCGGTGTCGTCCCTCATCTCGATCAGTGCTCTCAAGAGGCCAGGGCGGTCCGACGCGCAGCGGTTGCAGTGCCGGGTGGTGGCGAAGCTTGGCGGCGCCGTGCAGCGCCCAGCACAGATAGACCATGGCGCTGGGCGCCCCCAAGCCGTGCAGACGCAGCGGGACGGTGTCGGCCAGCTGAAGCACGACGCCGCGGTTGGCCAGGTCGGGGTACACGGCGGTGACGCCGCTGTAGTGGAAGCTGGCCCACCGGTCCTCGACCTGGCAGATCAGGCGGCGATTGGTCAGGATCACCGTGCTTACCTGGTGATCGCGCCAGCGCGGCGCGGCGGCTTCCCTAGCCCGTGACGCCGCGGCCGCTTCACCGATCAGGTTTCCGACAGCGGCGGCGAGAATTACCCCGGGCGGTCCGACGTAGAACCCGCCACCACCGCTGTAGGTCACGTCGTGGCCGTAATAGCGGGAGTAGGTCAGCGGCAGCTGCAGGTGGGCCTGCTCGCCGGGATGCAGGACCAAGCCCCAGACCGTCAGCGGCGCCGGCGGGTCATCCCTGGACAGGCGGCTCATCATCCGCTCGCCCTCGGTCCACCACGCCTGTGCGGCCTCGCGTAGCGCGGGTGCCTGCTCTCGCGCGACCTGGAGCTCGCGGGCTCGGCTGAAGGCCTTGCCGGACAGGAGCGCGGCGAGGGGGGCCACCACCATGCCGGTGAAGACCAGCAACACCCCATGGCCGCCGAGCACCTCGGGTTGAGGCATCACGATCAACAGCATGATCGTGGCCGCGATCGCCACCAGCAGCAGTACGACTGCCATCACGCGATGCATCACCCCTCCCTCCAGGTCGCGGTTCGACTCACGCACACAACGCCCTGACCAGCGACGTCCGACGTTGCGGGGGAGTGTCCATCGAGGAGCTGACAGAAACCGGGAAGCATCAGCGGCTCTTGCCGCCGTTGCCGCCCCGTGGGGCTGGACCGACACTGTGGCCTGGTAGGCAGTGGGGCGCCGAGGTTGGGGCGGTCGCCGGCGCCGACCTGGGTCGCGCTGAGGCCGGGTGTGGGCCGCGGATGGTCGCTGCGGCGGCCATCGCGGGATGGGTCACCGGCCCGGCGGCGGGACTCGGCGGGGCAACGGTGGTCACGGCCGGATCTGCCGACGCCGAGGTGGGCTCGGGAGTCGCGGCGAGCATGAGCTGCTCGTCCAACTCGGCGCAGCGCTGCCGGGCCTCGTCGAGTTCGGCGGCGTAGGGGAAGGGACGGTCGAGCTGCTCTTCAGCGCGGGCGATCTCTTCTTGCCAGGTATCGAGGCTGTGCCGCGCCTTGTCTAGGAGCTTGTCCAGGGTGGCGATCCGGTTCTCCATCCGGATCGGCAGCGAGGACAGTTTTGCTTCGGTCAGCTCGGTGGCGGAGCCGCGGATGAGCGCGGCCGGGATCCCGGAGATCACCAGGTCGTAGTTGGTCAGGGTCTTGGTCCGCCAGATCGTGGCGTCGAAGACCAGCCCGCCAAGGTTGGCTACCGCGGGGATTGTCAGCGGGCTGGGGCCGGGACGCGACAGCGTGCTGAGCAGGCGCGCCCGCAGCGCGCTACCGGCCTCGGTGCGGTCGGTGAACCGCAGGCCGTCGACGGTCATGGCGAAGCGGTCCGCGCGGGTGTCGCGGCGCGCGGCGATGGCCTGTTCCAGGGTGGCGACCGTGGTGGTGGTGTGGGCGATGTCGTGTTCGTTCTGGCTGAGGGAGTAGCGCAGCCGGGTTCGGGCTTGGACGTGGGAGCGTTCCAAGCGGTCGAGTCGGGTGAGTTCGGCGTCGGCCTTGGCCTTGTCCAACAGCAGCGGGTTACCCGCGGCGAGGGCTTTCACCTCGTTGTAGGACAGCGCCGAATCCCCGACATCCTCGATCTCGCGCACGTCCAGACGCCCGCGCATGATCTGCGCGATGAACGCGGCTTTGCGGGCGACGGTTTGCCAGCTGTAGGCGTCGAAGGACCCTTCGACGACGTAGCGGTAGAGCCCGATCTCGGAGTATTGGTTGCCCCGGCGCAGGGCCCGTCCGTCGCGTTGGGTGAGGTCCGCCGGGCGCCAGGGGCAGTCCAGGTGGTGCAGCGCGACTGCCCTGGTCTGCACGTTGGTCCCGGTGCCCATCTTTGACGTGGAACCGATCAGGACGCTGACCTGCCCGATCCGACACGCTTGGAACAGCTCGGCCTTCTCCCGGTCGTTGCGTGCCTCGTGGATGAATCGGACCGTCTCGGCCGGTACGCCGCGCGCGGCGAGCTGCTGGCGTAGCTCGGAGTAGACGTTCCAGCGGTCCTCGCGCGGGGTGCTCAGATCGCAGAACACGATCTGCAGAGCGCCGGGCACCGGATGGGGGTTCCCGGCTGTGTCGGTGAAGCGGTCCTCGCGGTGCCGCGCCCAGATCTCGGCGATCTTGGCCGCGGCGACCTCCAGTTTCGCCTCACCCGGCGCCATGTGTTCCCCGACCAGGCGAAGGTCCAACGCGGCCGAGCGCCCATCGCCCGCGATCATCAGCATGTTGTCTTCGTTGGGTGCGACAGCGCGCGTCTTGACGCGTTCAGCGCGGGCGGCCAGCTCAGCGATGAAATCGCTCAACTCGGGGGTGGGGGCGATCGTGATGGTCTGGGGTGCGCGTTGGCCGTCGCCCGGGCGGGCGATCAGCTCGGGGCGGGGCAGGTTGAGGTCCTCGGCGGTCTTCACATCGCCGGAGACCCACCACATGCGCAGCAGCTCCGGCACGTTGTGGAAGCGGGCGAAGCGCGATTTGATCCGGAACTCCGACCCGTCCGGGGAGACCTCGACCTCGGCGACGGTTTGGCCGAACGTCGCGGCCCAGCTGTCGAAGTCCAACACCCCGGCTGCCTCGAGCAGGTCCGGCCGCAGGTAACGCTGCATCACGTGCCCCTCGGTGATGGAGTTCGCGATCGGCGTCGCGGTAGCGAAGGTGACCACGCTCCCACCCGGGTGGCGACGACGCAGGTAGTGCAGCTTCATCTCCATGTCGCTGGCCCGAGCTGAGCCGTCGATCTCCGCCCCGGCGATGTTGGACGGGGTCCGCAGGTTCTTGTAGTCCTGTGCCTCGTCGACTACGAGGTAGTCGATGCCGGACTTCTCGAAGGTGATCGCCGGGTCGTACTCGCGGGCGAGCTTGTCCTTCATCCGCTCCTCGGCGTTGAGCAGCGTTTTCTCCATCCGCTTGAGGCTGTAGCTGCGCTCACCGGAGGCCTTCTGCCGCTCGATCGCGTCGCGCAGCAGCGCGAGCTGGTCGTCGAGGTAGGCGCCATGGGCCGCCGGCGACATGGGGATCCGCTCGAACGCGCCGCGGGTCATGATGACCGCGTCCCAGTCGCCGGTCGCGACGCGTGCGACGAATGCGCGGCGGCGGTCTTTGGTGAGGTCGGCGCTGGACGCGGCGAGCAGCTTCGCCCGGGGGTAGAGCTGCTGAAACTCGCGGCTGAACTGCTCAATCATGTGGTTGGGAATCACGATGACTGGCTTGCGGACCATGCCCAGGCGCCGCAGCTCCATCACTCCCATGGCCATTTCCGCGGTCTTGCCGGCACCGACCTCGTGCCAGAGCCCCACCGCGGGCTCGGCGATCATCCGGGCGACCGCTGCCACCTGGTGTGGGTTGGGGTGGAACGTCAGTGCCAGCCCGGGCAGCGACAACGTCGCCTCGTCGTAGGAACGCAGGACGATCGCGTTGAACTGGTCGTTGTAGGCGCGGGCCAGCTCGATCGCTCGCGCGGGTTCCTCCCAGACCCACTCGGCGAACCGGGACGCGAGTTCGTCACCCTTGGCTTGGGCGGCGACGGTCTTCGCGGCGTTGGCCATCCTCTGCCCTGCGGGTGTCTCGTCGTAGACGGTCAGCGGCCGTTGCTGCAGCAGCTTCTGGGCGAGCTCGGGCGCGGGCATGTCCGGTGTGCCCCAGGTGCTGGTGGCGTTCACCCCGAC
Source organism: Streptosporangiaceae bacterium (assembly GCA_025964715.1). Classification (GTDB taxonomy): domain Bacteria; phylum Actinomycetota; class Actinomycetes; order Streptosporangiales; family Streptosporangiaceae; genus Actinomadura_C. The sequence goes on from JAOPYH010000320.1 coordinate 5,685, forward strand.
CTCGAGGCCCTTGACGATCCACAGCGAGCCGTAGGCGTGCTCCACGGCCAGGGAGAGGTCCTGCAGCGTTTCCCGCAGGAAGCTCTGCACGTAGCGCCGGTCGATCCATGCGGCGCCGAGGCGGGCGACGATGTCCTCAGGAGCGATATCGGGTGGGATGACCTCGGTGAGCGCGATGATGTTCGCCCCGAAATGGGCGGCATCCTCCGCGCTGGATTCGGCCGCGGCGCTGGCCGCGGTGAGCTTCTCGCGGACATTGCCCGACAGGTACTCCGCCGCCGGCACCAACCGGTTCTTCTGGGCCGGATCGGCGAAGACCAACGTGCCCAGAGCGGCGCGGGCTTCCTCCTCGTTGACTCCCAGCAACCGGGCGACCTCGGCCAGCTCAACGCGGCCGTGGCTGTCCATGCAGATCGCCAGCGCATCCTCGGGAGAGTCGGCGCCCAACCTCGGAGTGCGGGGCGCGACCACGCGCTGGGTGAGGATGGCGGCCTTGGTGGCGCGCTGGGTAGCGGAGTCGAACTCCTCCAACGCGAACACCAGCGGGGCGTGCGGATCGGTCCGGAACCCGCCCTGGCGCGCCGGGAAGCGGGCCATCAGGTCCGCACCGGTCTCCGGGTGAGTGCGCCCGGTACGCCGCCACGCGAACCGATTGATTGGGCCGTATTCGGCGACGTACTCCTCGTATCGGCTGTTGAGCTGGGTGCGCAGCTGGTCGAGCTCAGGGGTGGAGTCCAGCGCGGCGGCTTCGGCCCCCAGCAGCTCGACGACACCGTCGCGCAGCCCCAGCAGTGCCCGTAGCTCTGCACGCTGGGCGGCCGGCACCGCGAACGGTGTCACCGCGCCTTCGCTGACCTGGGTGAACTCCTGGCCGTCGACCGCGATGTATCCGTCGCTGATCTGTGCCCGACGCCCAACCAGCGCGGCACGCTGGGCCGGCGCGATCAGGGCCGAGGGCCGATGTGTCAGCTCCGCGGCTTGGGCCCGCTCGACGAGGATGTCCAGCTTCTCCGCCAGCAGCTGCGCGGCGGGCCTCTCGGCGCGCACGGTCAGCTCAGCGTCGCTGAACTGGCCGCGGCCAGTCGTCAGCTCACCGCACACCATCTCCGGGTGGGCGAGAAAGTAGGAGTTGACCCGAACCGGCGCACTGTCCTGGCCGTCCGTGCCGGTGGACAAATCAGCGAGTTCGGTCAGCTCCCAGTCCACCGGGGCCGGCTCGAAGTCCTCCTCACGACGGCGCAGCACCAGCAGATCAGTCACGACCTTTGTGCCCGCGGTGCGCTGGTGCGCCGAGGGCGGCAGCCGGATCGCCCCGACCAGATCGGCCAGACCGGCGATTTCGCGTCGGGCGGCAGGGTTGGCCGAGTCCAGGGTGTAGCGCGAGGTGATGAGCGCGACCAGCCCGCCCGGGGCGACCAGGTTCAGCGACTTGATGATGAAGTGGTTGTGGATCGAGTGCTTGCCCCTGTTGTACAGGGGGTCGGTCAGGGTGGCCTTGGCGAACGGCACGTTGCCCACCACCAGGTCAAAGCTGCCCTGAGGTGCGTGGGTGTCGGCGAAGGACTCGGGGAGGATCCGCGCATCGGGATACAGCGCGGCCGCGATAGCGGCGGTGATCGGCTCCAGCTCCACCCCGACCATCTCCGC
>JAOPYH010000321.1 GCA_025964715.1 Streptosporangiaceae bacterium
GCCGCCTCAGCCTTCGTGCCAGGGCAGGCGCATGCACTCGGCCTGCTCCGCGATCGTGACGCCGGCCTCCTCGGCGGACCCGTAGCCGTACTCCGCGAACTTGGCCAGGACCGCGAGCTCGATCTCCGCATTGGTGATCAGCCGGACCAGGCCCGCATCGTCGGCCTGCCAGCCGAACGTCCCGCCGGGCACCTCCGGGGCCGCGGCGTAGAACACGCCGCGCCGGAATGGCCCTTGCCAGGTGATCCGTCCCGCGAGCGGGCGGGGCGCGTTCGCGATCACCCACCCGTCCGGGATCTCTTCCGGCGCCGACCACGCGGCGGCGTTCACCACTACCTCTTCCACTGCTCCTCCTTCGCTTCGTGCCGGGCCTTCCACCAGGCCCACCCGCCCGCGGGGAGCGAGGGGCCTGGAAGCGGTCCGGTCAGATGAGTTCGACGCGCGCCGGGTCATAGAGCACGATGACCTTTTCGCCGGCGGTGGTCTCGGCGGGGTAGAGGCCCTGCTCGTCGGGCAGCTTGTCCGCGAGGGTGACAGTGAGCTCGTCGTCGCCGTCCATCGCGACCACGGCAACAGCCGCGTCGGGGCCGTCCGGGCTGGTCACAGCCAGCTTGGCGAACACGAGCCGGTGCGTCTGCATCAGCATGTCTTGACCTCCGGGTGAGTGGCCGGGCCGTCCGCCCTGCCGATAGGACTATCAAAGCAGTCCCCGGAAACTCTGTCAAGTCAGATAGGGCACAGATTCCGGGATTGGGTTAGGCCGTAGGCCAGACAGGCCGCTAGGCCGCTACAGAGCCCCAGAGCCCCCACAAAGCTCCGGGCTGGGACTGTGGCCGGGGGATGGGGTCCCCCCAGGTTCACAGTTCCCAGCCCGGTCTACCGGCCGCCGGCCGGTCACTCCGGCCGGCCCTCCCGGGACTGTCTCCGGAACTCCGCCAGAGTCAGCCGGGCATGCCGGCCCTCAGTCCAGCAGTTCCGGAGCTCCTCGCTCGCGTACTTCATGGCGCGCGACTGTGGCCCGTAGAACAGCGACGTCGGCTCGACGCCCGCCGCGATGCCGGCCTTGTTCAGCAGCACCCCGTTGCACTCGGCTTCGGCGGCCAGGAACGCCGCATGCACCGCCTCGTAGTGCGCGGACTTGAACGCCAGGTCCGCCTGCCTGCGCTGGGCGGTCCGCCGCTCAGCCTTGGCGCGGCGGTCCCACTCGCCGAGGACGAGCTCATAGACCCGGGGGCGCTTGCAGTGCCGTTCGAGGAGCACCGTCATCTGCATGTCATCCCAGCGGCGCAGCGCCTCAGCGTCCGGGACGCGCAGCATCCGGAGATACACGGACGACAGGACCTCGCGCACTCGCGGCCGGGGCGGGGCCAGGGTCAGCGCCATGCCCATGCCTCCTCGTCTTCGTCGCCGAGCAGGTCGCCCTGCCCGGGCATCTGCGGCTCCGCCGGCTTGGCGTGCTTGCCGCGCGGGGGCGGGTCAGGCAGCAGGGCGGGGAACAGGGTCTCGGGCGCGGTCACGACGATCGCGCGCTGTTTCTTGGTCAGGCCCGTCTGGTCGAACAGGACTGGGCTCATCTCGTCCCAGGTGGTCATGACGACACCGCCCACGCCTGCTCGGGCAGCTTGGGCAGTCCGCGCAGGGTGACCTGCTCGACGTGCTTCTGGCCGAAGGTGCGGATCGCCTCGTCGGTGATCTGGAAGGCAGCAGTCACCAGGACGTCGCGCTCGTTGCGCTTGCCGGGCAGCACCCAGCGCGGGTGTTCACCTTCCTCGCGCACCCAGGCAGCGGTAGCCGCGTGGCGGCGGTTCTCGACGACCTGCACGTAGTGCCGCCAGCTTCCGACCAGGTTCGGCGCGGCGACGAACGCCTGGCGCAGCAGGTCCAGCGCGCGGTCGAACTGGCCCTCCGCGCACTCCTGCGCGGCCAGGTGCGAGAGCTCCTTGGCGGCCGCCTCGTAGCCGGCGCGGACGTCCGGGATGTGCCGCTTGGGTCCGGTGGTGATCTCCGGGTGCGCGGCGACGTAGTCCGCGGCGTGCTGCCACTCTTCCCGGCTCGCGTCCGGCCAGCACGCCTCGATGACGTAGCGGTCCGCGTTGCCGGGGAAGGGGTACATGCAGGCCGCCATGTTCTGCAGGTCCCGCTCGATCAGCCCCAGGCGCTCGCTGGCGGTCAGTGTGAAGTCCACTAGGCTCCTCCCGTTGTCCCGTGGCCGGGAACTTTGACCCGACTGATAGGGCAATCAAAGCAGGGACCGAGAAACACTGTCAAGCCAAACCGGGTAAAGATTGGGAGTTGCTTTAACTTGACCCCATCCGATAGGGTGCAGATATGGAAGTGACCCGGATAGAGGGGGTCACCCCGTCCGCACGCCTCCGGGAGGAGCTCGCAGGCCAGACCGTGATCCTGGCGTTCAGCCGCGGCAAGGACTCGCTGGCCGCATGGCTGGCCCTCCGGGACGCCGGCGTGAACGTGGTGCCCTACCACATGCACCTGATCCCGGGCCTGCGCTTCGTCGAGGAGTCCCTCGCCTACTTCGCGGACTGGTTCGGCTGCGGCCCGATCGTGGACATCCCGCACCCGTCGCTGTTCCGCTGGCTGGCGAACATGGTGTTCCAGACGCCCGAGCGCTGCCAGATCATCGAAGCGGCTGCGCCGCCGGTGCCCGAGTACACCGACTACAACAAGCTCATCCGCGACCACTTCGGTCTGCCGGAAGACGCCTGGGTCTGTGACGGTGTCCGGGCGGCCGACAGCCCGAACCGCAGGATGGCTATCAAGTCGCACGGGCCGATCAACCACAACGGGCGCACCATGAAGGTCGTGTGGGACTGGCGGGTCGCCAACGTCCGCGACGCCATCGGCGCCGAGGGGGTCAAGCTCCCCCCGGACTATGAGTGGTTCGGCCGCAGCTTCGACGGCCTGGACCGCCGCTTCCTGCAGCCCCTCAAGGACCATGCCCCCGACGACTACCGGACCATCCTGGACTGGTTCCCCCTCGCCGAACTGGAGCTCACCCGTGGCTCTCTCTGACGCCGTCCGGCGAATGCTGGCAGCGAAGTCTGGGCGCGTTGACGCAGCCGACGACCTGGACCTGCCCACCGGGACCGACGAGCTCGACGAGGCGGCCGAGGAGGTCACCGAAGACCAGCAGGGCTTCCGCGACCGGGCGGCCCGCGAGGAGGAGCGGTTCCGCCTCGCGACCGACAGCGAATACTGGCTGATGTTCTGCTTCCGCCGCCCCGGCGATCCGGCCCGCTTCGCCCGGGCTCTGGGCATGGAGCCTGGCCGGTATGTGTCCGGGCCCGCGATGGCCGCCGCGATCGGCGACAGGCCGCCGCTCACCCCGGCGCAGCGGACGAAGCAAATGCTCATGGCCCGCTCCACACGCGGCACGGACACCACGAGCCGCCTGGCCCGCAAGCCCCCCCCGAACCCAGTCGAGGGCCTCGAACCGACCGGCGACATCACCGCCGACTCCCGCCGCGACTTCGCCGCGATCCTCGCCGCGTTCAAAGCCCCACCCGACCCGAACCCCGTCAACGTGCTCGACTCGCCGCACTGGATGTGCGCCTACTGGCCCAGCCGAGACCCCAAGGACGCCTTCCTCACCGCTAGCGGTCTGGAAGTCCTCGGCGACAAATACCTCGACGGCCATCAGGCCGTGAGGATCCTTGGCCTCGAGCTGCCGTAAGGAGGTACGCCATGTTCAGTCGTCTGCGCTCCGCTCTGCGGGGTCGTCGGGGCGGCGCTGCTCCTCGCCGGGCCGCGTCCGCTGCCGCGGGCCGCGCTTCGGGGACCTGATCCAGGTGTCCGAGCGCAACCTCCACGCAGTCGGAGGGGACGCCACCCAACCACCGGGTGACGTCCCCTCCGGGCTGCCTGACCCTCCCGAGTGGCTGTCCGACGAGGCCCGCGTCCTGTGGGACCGCCTCGCACCCGTCGTCCCGGCCGGGAACCTCACCGTCGCGAACGCCGAACTGTTCGCCATGCTCTGCACGTCGCTGGCCACCTACGCCGAGGCTGACGGCATCATCAACGCTGCCGGACTGCTGATCACAGCCGGCCAGGACCTCATCCCATCCCCAGCGCTGCAGATCCGCACACAAGCCGACGGCCTCGCCGGACGCTGGGCCAAAACCTTCGGCCTCACTCCCGACGCGCAACCTGCCAAGCCCGCCAAGGGCGGGGGCATGCGCCACCTCCGGGAAGCGTGACCGCATGCCAGCACCACTCGACCCCGGCAAACGCGCAGCCATCCTCGCCGACATCCAGGCCGAGAACCCCCAGCGCAACGAGATAGCCCGCAAACACGGCGTCTCACCCAGCACCGTCACCAAGATCGCAAGAGAAGAAAAACTAGCTGGCGCGTTCGACCGGACGCAGACGCAACAAGCCACGCGTGCGAGGCGGTTCGACGCGAAGGCGGCACGTGCGCAGCTGGTCCAGGACTTGTATGAGGATGCGCAGCGGATGCGCCACGAGCGGATCTGGGCGCCGTACACGCAGATCGTGACTGGTCCGGCGGGTGCCGAGTTCGTGACGACGAAGCTCCCGCCCCTCCGGGATCAGCAAGCGGGTTTCACCAGCGTCGCGATCTGCATCGACAAGGCGGCCAGGCTCGCCGAGCAGGATTCGGCGGATGGGTCGGCCGGTGCGCGGTCGCTCCTGGGTCGTTTGGGTGAGGCGTTCCAGGTCGCGGCGGCCGGTTTCGCGGCCGAGAACGAGGCCGCCGAGGTGGCACCCCCGGGCGAAGCGGACGCGGCTACAGGTCACGCCGAGTAGCGAAAGTCTCGTCGGTCCACGGGCCGGCATACCTCCGTCGGGTGACTGGGTAGTGCCCGAGCAGTAATCGTCCCAGGTCAGCCGACCGCGCGTCGATCGGCTTTGCTCACTGTCTGTATCCGTTCGCCGGGATCGACCCCAACCGGCCGGCCAAGCACGGCGAAACCCGGTCACTTCACTCGTGATCGGGAGGGCTGTCGGTGGATCTGTCGGCTGTCTCCTCGATCTTGTCCCGCAAGCAGGTCATCTCG
>JAOPYH010000325.1 GCA_025964715.1 Streptosporangiaceae bacterium
CGCCTGAAGGGCACGAAGTATCACGGCGGTATCACGAGGCCGTTCTGGGCCCCTGAATGACATCGCCCCGGGCCTCTGACCTGCAGAGACACCGGGGCGAGTACGTGTCCGAGGGGGGACTTGAACACCGCGAAGTGGGAGCCGTCCCACCAGCGGCCGTCCCGGTGGGGGAGGGGCGCGGTGTGCGCGGCTTCGTGGACATGGTCGGAACGTAGCGCGCCGGTCGGACAAGATCACAGATCGTCGGCGAGTGGGGTCCTGTCCCACGACGAGTCGAGTGAGCGCGCGGCTATGCCGCCGTGCCGCGCTTCACGGCCAGGGTTTGGTCACCGGCATCGACGCGGGGGCTCCCGACACGCGTTCCCCTTGTCCCGCGATCGACGGCAGGCAGGCTGCCTGGCCCGACCTGTCGCCCAGTGCAGCAGTCCGGCCGCCGCACCCGACCTGTCACCTGTGCGTGCAGCAGTCCTGACGAACGACTGTGCCCGCCACGGTGCTGCTGCTCAGCTGGCTGGCGCACTTGTGACTCCGCACGACTTGTCGCCGCGCACACACTCCGGCGACACGGGTGTCGACGTCGCCTGCGGGATGAGCAGTTTCCTCACGAGGGGTAGCGAGCGTGAAGCTCGTCGACCTAGCGACTGGTGACCGGGACCGGAATGCCGTGCCGGTCGGCGCCGCGGACGACCGCTCCTCCGATGGCGTCGAGTTCGAGCCGTCGGCCCGTTTCTGCGTCCCGCTGCATCGATGACTTCATGCCGGCCGGGATGCCGTCAAGGAAGGCCACCACGGCGTCGGCGTCCATTGCTTCGACCGCGGCACCCTCGGCCCGCGCCACAGCCGCCACCTCACCCACTATGGCCACCAGATCGTCGCGTCGGCTCTCGCGAACCTCACCGGCCGTCGCCTGCGCCGCCGTGGTGAGCAGCGCGAGCGGCGCGAGGAACGTCAGCTTGCTCCACATCACCGTGGCCGCGTCGTCGCTGACCTTGACCGTGATCCCGACCCTTTCGAGCTCCCCGGCGAGTCGCCGGACAGCTGCGGCCGTGCCACGATCCTCTGCGAGTTCCGCAGCCACGAATGGGCTCCCGTGCCGGATGACGCCGGGCGCGATGCGCGAGGACTCGACCCGGATCGTCGCGGGGACCACGCTCGCGTCGGGGTAGCGCTGACGCAGCAGCGGGATGTGTTCCACGCCGTTGAGCAGGGGGACGATCAGCGCGCTGCTGACGACGTCGGGTGGCAGGCGATCGAGAGCCTCCTCGAGTTGGGTGGACTTGACCGTCACCAGGCACACGTCGACCGGCTCCGGTGTGGGTCTCGCGCAGGACACGCTCAAGCCTGAGGGACATAGACGTGTCAGCAACCTATTGACCTCGCCGTCGCAGCCCGAGGTGCTGGGCGTGGCGAGCGCAGGGGTGAGCGCAGCGGGGCGGGGCGGCCCAGCTCCTCCGCACAAGCGGCTGAGCCGTGAGAGCGCGACTGGGGCAGGTGGTGCGCGTCTTTCACTGCACGGCTGGCTCCGGGTGTCATCGCGTGCCCGGGGTGCCGATCCCTAGGAGCATGGGGGAACACATGAAGCACACAGCACCCACGCCGTCCAACGCCAGGCAGCCCCACCGCTTCGGGCGCCCGCCGCTCGGGCGGATCGCTGTGCTGTCTGTCCGCCGTGGCCGTGGAGCCGCTGCTGTCCTGGGGGCCGTAGCCGTGGCCGTGGCCTTGACGGCCTGCGGCGGCTCTGACGTCTCGGGAGCCGGCGGACGGGAGTCCAGCCCTGGTGATGTGCTGACGGCCGGTCAGCTGTCGACGGCGCTCCTCAGCCCGGCCGAGATGCCCCACGGATATGTGCTCGACTCCTCACCTGATCAGAACGCCACCGACACCGACTTCGGCACGTCCGAGTGCGCGACCGAGCTCGAAAAATTTGCCAAGACCGACGACGGGGACAAGAACCTCGCCGCTGAGGTGAAGCGGACGTTCAACACTGGCAAGGATTCCCTCAGCAGCCTGGAGCAGTCCGTCAGCTCGAGTAAGGACGAGGACGCCCTGAACGACGGCCTAGACAAGCTCAACAGCATCATCGACGACTGCGGCCAACTGACGTTCTCCGCCAAAGGACAGCCGGTGACGCTCAAGGTCAGCAAGCTGGACGTGCCCGAACACGGAGACGACACCCTGGGCATCAGCATGAAGGGGCAGATTTCGGCGTTCCCGTTCGAGATCGCGCTGGGCATCAACCGCCTGGGCCACAACGTCCACATGGTGTCCGTCGCCGCCCTGGGTGAGGCGGACCTGCCGGCGCTCCGCGCGGCGATGGACGGCGGCTTCGCGAAGCTGGAAAAGGCGCACACGGTCGCGAAGGACGCGCCCGTTACCTCGGCCGCCCCTGCCGCGGCGCCGTCGAGCACGCTTCGATCCGGAGGCCCGGGCGCGTACAGCGGAACGTCCGAAGATGGGGTCGCGATTCAACTGGCCCTGCCGGCGCCAAGCTCGGCGCCCCTGGCCGGTGAGGTCGCCGCCTATCTCAACAGGGTCGGCGGCGCGTACGCCGACGTCACGCTCGTGCAGGTCGCCCTAACCAACAACAGCAGCGAGGAGGCATATCTCGGCGGCGTGACGGTGGTCGGGAAGGACGGGACGCAGATCGAACTCCAAAGCCTCGTGGAGCTGCTCAACGCGACCGACGACAGCAACCCCGACGCGTACAGCGCCACCGGCGGTGACCTGAACAGCAAGGCCAGCGACGCGCAGATCAGCAATCTCAAGCCGCGCGCCAAGGGCTCCCAGCTGTACGCGCTCCGAGGCATCAAGCCGGCTGATGTGGTCGACGTGTACGTCAACGCGGGCGGCGCCGACGTCCAGCTCGGCCTGGAGTAGCGAGCGCCTTGACTTCGGGTGATCCGGGCACCGGGGCACTCTCGTCACGGCATTAACGAAGCGAGCGCGCTGTCGCGTTTCAGACCTGTCCTAACCGTGGCTTTGCCCGGGCGACCTCCCTGACCTTCGTTGGCATCCTCTGGTCAGCCGCAGATGGTGAGGTGGCGGGGACGGCGGTGTTCGAGGGGATTAGCTGTCTGGTGGCGGTCCTGATGGGGACTGCCCCGTGCTCGGTTGACTCCGAAGGTTTGAGGCTGCGGTACCGATGCCGCGGATCGCCAGGGCAGGCTCGGGGAGCGGCTGCGCGTCCTGGTCACCGGCCGGCCCGGGGGCTGGGACTGGCGTTCGCCTCCACAGGCGGGGTGTACCTCTTCTATTGGGGTCAGATGGCGGCGCCGCGTGGGGTCCCTATCGTGGGGGCAAATTTGCTCACTCGACGAGTCGTGCGGCAGTCCCGGCCTGCTGTCCTTCGGTCCCCGCCACGTCGCGTCCCGCCATAACGCTCGTGCTCAACTGCTGGAGTCTCCGAACTTGCAGGGGCGGTTCAGTCACTGAGTGGGCTGCTCCTCGGAGTCTGCAGCAATATCCGCGTCGAGTTGGGCGACTAGTTGCGGCACGTTGGCCGTGGAACGCCCGTCATCCCGGGGGTAACCAAAGGGCGAGAAGGCCCCCCAGCGTCCCCGCCATGATGCCCACAGCGGCGAAGACGGCAGGTCGCCTCAGCTCCGAGTAGAAGGTCCGCTCGGCAACGTCCGGGGCCCACCCCAGCGTCCCCAAGCGGAGCCGCGTCGGACGGACTGCGGTCATCTCC
>JAOPYH010000353.1 GCA_025964715.1 Streptosporangiaceae bacterium
AGGGGCCGTGGCCCTTAGCGAGGCGGCCCGCCTGAGATGACGCAGCCGTGTGATGCTTGCTCCTTCATCGGTGTCGTGAGGGATGGTTCGTCATGGCCGTGTCGTCGTTTCCCAGTGATCGCGTGAAGCCGGTCCTTACGCCGGCCGGAGCGGCGGTGCGGACCTCGGTGCGGGACTATCGCGGTGCGCTGCTACTGAACCGTTCCCGATGACGTCTCATGCCGACGGCGCCCCGGCCGATATCGGGGATGACGTCGCGGGGCGGGTCCTCGCGGATCTGCTGGCGCAGGCGCATCTCATGGCGCCGGCCACGCTCGGGGACTTGCTGGCCGAGCGGGCCCGCCCGCTGGGCGTACGCGGCGTGTGGATCTACCTCGCCGATCTGCAGCAACGCTACATTCATCCGCTCCCCAGCAGCGCGGCGCAATCGCCGCCGGCGCTGGCGATAGATTCGACACTCGCCGGCCGCGCGTTCCAGACCATCACCATCCACCACGCGACCACCGGCACCGACATCGGGATTGACGGCGCCGGTGCGGGAGGTGAGTTGTTTCGGTTGTGGGTGCCGCTGGCGGATGGCACCGAACGGCTCGGAGTAATGCAGCTGATCGTCGACGACGTCCGAGAGGCGATGCTGGACCGGTGTCGGGCATTGGCCTCGCTGGCCGGGCTCATCGTCGCCAGTAAGAGCGTTTACAGCGACACCTACGCGCACGTACGGCGCAGCCGGGAGCTGGCGTTGCAGGCGGAGATGGTGTGGGCGTTCATGGCCCCGCAGACGTTCGCCACCAAGCAGGTCATCGTCGCGGCCGCCCTGGAGCCGGCCTATGAGGTGGGCGGTGACGCCTTCGACTACTCCCTTCTGGGTGATCGCCTGCACGTGTCCCTCTTCGATGCGGCCGGCCACGACCTGGCCGCCGGCCTGATCGCCAGCGTCGCCATGGCCTCCTGCCGCAACGCCCGCCGATCGGGCGGAGACCTGCGCGCCATAGTGGCCCGCGCGGACCACGCGATCGCCAGTCAGTTCGGCGCCTCGCGGTTCGCCACCGCGCTCCTGTGCGACCTGAACATCGTCACCGGGGAGCTCACCTGGATTCCGTGCGGTCACCCGCCACCCCTGCTGATCCGCGACAACAAAGTCGTCAAGGAACTGCTGCGCGACCCCTACCTGCCGCTCGGCATCGCCGGCCATGACGTGTTCAGCCATAGTGCTGGCGACGGCGGTGACGGCCTCGACTCGTCTCCGCCCGTGTACTCCGAGCAGCTGCAACCCGGCGACCGGATCCTGCTCTACACCGACGGCGTCACCGAGGGCCGCGCCGCAGATGGCAAGCAGTTCGGCTTGGAACGCCTTGGCGACTTCGTCATCCGCAACAGCGCCACCGGCATGCCCGCCCCCGAGACCCTGCGGCGCCTGAACCGCGCCATCGTCGGCTACCAACACGGCCGCTTGTCCGACGACGCCACCACGGTCCTGGTGGAATGGATGCCCGACGATCCCCAACGGCAGCTCACCCCCTAGCCGGCCACAGTCCTCGCCGGACAGTCATGGTCGTTCGGGACCTAGAACTCCGAGCTTCGTCCGCGTGGGTAGTGATCAGTCTCGGATCATGGCCTTTGTGCGCATGAGGAACTCCGCGAGGTAGGCGTCATGCGGGATGCCGGGTGCCATCCAGTAGGTCGGGTGGTCGCCGATGTAGACGTTGCTGATGGTGGGCTCGCCGACCAACCGGTCGATCAGGGCCTCGTCACCGTTGATCACGGTGATCACGAGTGTGTTCTTCAGCGGCTCGATGCCCTCGGCCCGAGACCATGGTGCCACCCAGACACAGGGGAAGGGCAGCTCGATGCCGGTCTGGGGGGCGTCCGAGCGGTCCACCTGGAACACCGCCGGCCGCAGGACCGCGCTGCCGTCGCCGAGGTCGTCCACTACCCCGTCACCCCCGAGGTGGGCCGTGGCGCCGCGGGCGTGGTCGAGTAGGTACTGCTCGATGGCCCGTGCGCGCGCCAAGGGCTGGACGGGGAGCACGGCCTTGTCGTCCTCAGGTCGTAGGCTCGGGATCGCCGACATCCGTTCGGCGATGGCCTCGGCCACCGGGGCGGGGTCGCCCTCGACGAGGACCGCGGTGGTGTTGACGCAGGCCATTCCGCCGAGCGCGCTGACCGAGTCGACGATCGTGTTCAGATGGGACTGCCAGTCGTCTTCGGTCAGAAGGATCTTCGAGCGTCCCGGACCCTGTGAGAGCACAGTGCTGTCTTTGCTGTACTTCTCCACGACGGACTCGCTGCCGTAGACCATTGCCCGGTCCGCGGCGCGAATGATGTCATCGGCCACGGAGTGGTCGGTGGGCAGGAGCACCACGACGTCGCTTCCGAAGCCGGCCTCGCGCAATGCGCTGATCAGGCGGTGTGGGGTGAACGGCTCCCGCTGGGAGGGACGAACGGCGACCCGGTACCCGAGCGCCAGGGCTTCCAGCCACAGCGTGTGAACCGCGGGCTCGTTTCCGGGAGCGTGTACGGCCAGAACGCCATCGCGCCGGGTCCAGACCGCGTTACCGTGCCGGGTCAAGGGATCCCGCCAATCATTCACCGCGCCGTCCGGCCGCGCGCGGACCGCCGACCGGTAGGCCTCTGCCGCACTGCCGGCGATGTCCGTGGTGGCACCTCGTACGACGGAGATCGGCATCCCGGCTATCCGGCTGACGGTGTGCTGGTACTCCTCGACGGACAGTCCGCCGATGGTCTCGGTGGCGAACACCTGACCTGCCTGGGCGATCGCGCGGGCCCTCTCGTCGGCCGGTTCGACAGCTGCCCGGTGCAGGGCGGCGAGGCTGCGCTCTACGAACAACCGCGGCACCAGGCTGAGCTTCGCGACGGGCGTGCCCGTGACATCGGCAACGGTCAGCCGGTTGCGGGACCGGTAGGGGCCACTGGCACCAAGGGCGTCGAGCTCGATCAGGTCGCTCATTAATACACCCCCTCGATCACGGCTTCGTTGTCGAACACGGGGACCGGACTGACGTCGGCCACCGAGTCGCCGAGCTGCCCTGGCAGCGGCGGGATGCGGATCGCCGTATCGCGCTCGAGGTTGTTGGGCAGCAGCGCGCTCTTGCTGACATGGTTCATCACGACCTGGCCGCGCTCGCCGTAGGCGACGTCCCCGCCGGTAGCGGGATCGACGACGGAGAAGGAGATGTAGGGCGAGAACGGGTCGAAGATGTACGGATCGTCGTCGGTCAGTCCCATGCGCTCGGTCGTAGTACCCAAGATCATGGTGCTGGCGTACACCCCGCGGAGCCTGACCCTCGGAAACACCTCGGTGCGGAACAGGTCCCGGGTGTCGGGGTCCATGTGCGCTCCGCCCCACAAGATCAACTGGACCTTCTCGTTGATCAGGCTGACCAGTTCGTCCCTGCGTGCGAGCCGTTCCAGCAACGGTGGCGTGGTCATCAGCACACCGACGTCCTGGGTCTGCAGCACGAACGCGCTCTGCTCGATCAGGTGCTCGGCGTAACGGTCGGCCTCCTCGGCGCGGCCGTCCCGGATGCACTTCTTGACCCAGCGCGGGTCCAGGTCCACGGCGAATTTGATGCCTCCGCGCCGCCGGGCCTGCTGCGCGGTGATCTCGCCGAACATGTGCGGCCCACTCGGCCCCAGCGACAACCAGTTGACGCCGCGTGGATCACCGCGGGCGTCCATCTCCCGCATCATGTGGGTCATGAGGCGATCCATCCAGTCGGCCAGGAAGACGACGCGCTTGGGAGGACCGGTCGTGCCTCCGCTTTCGAAGACACCGACCACGTCGGCCTGCGAGCCGTAGCCCTTGGGGATGAGATCTTCGACTCGTACGTCGCGGAGCTCGTTTACCACGTTCGGAAACAACCGGAGATCGGCGAAGGTTCGCACCTCCCGGCGAGGGTCGAAGCCCAACGTCTTGGCCCTCTCCAGCCAGAACGGCGAACCCGTCTGCGGATCGAAGTGCCACCGCATGGCCGCCTCGATCAACTCTCGGGCCGCCGGCACCTGGTCCACGGGGCAATCGAGCACCGGATCCACCGGATATGACATTACGTCCCCCGACACCAACAGGCTTCGGCCGCCTGTTCAATCATGCGTCTGACCTGCGGATTCAGCAACCTCCGGCAGTAGCCGCCCTACTTGCGCAGCCCGCCCGGGGCAGCGGGCGCCGCGCGGCGGAACCTCCAGGTCAACGAGGTCACAGGAGCCGCTCAGGGTCGGGTCAGGGGTAATTCAGGGCTGGGGGCGATTTCCTCTGATGGGGTCTTGTCGGGAGCGCCGCCTCTAGCGCAATCTGATCTGAAACCTCTCAGATTGTGCGCATGTGGCACCACGATTCCGCCAGGATGAAAGACCCGGGTGAAAGGCAGGGCGAAGATGTCCTTCTCCAGAACCAGGCGTTCACGGCGGACGGCCCTTGTCGGGGGCCTCTGGCACCGTGGGTCCGTGCGCGTCCTCGGCGGCATCGCTGCCCTCCTCACCGTAGCCGTCGCCGGCCCCGGGACGGCGGCCGCTGCGGAAGGCGCCGGCCTGCGGGAGGTGTTGTTCGTGGGCAACAACTGGGACGGCACGGCCGACGTCATCAAGTCCACCGACGACTTCGCCAAGATCGGGCGCCTCAACGTCATCCCGGACAAGGACCGGCGCCTCGCAGAGATCTACAGCAACCCGGTGAAGCTGGCCTATTTCCTCGGGATCCGGCAGACCGTCGGCGAGGGGCACGACCAGTTCGTCGACGACATGTACTCCACCCCCGACGGGTCGGCCGCGGTCGTCTCCCGCCCCAGCTTCGCCGACGTGGTCTCGATCGACCTGGCCACGGGAAAGATCAACTGGCGCTTCCCCGTCTCGGGCTATCGCTCGGACCACATGGCGGTCTCGCCGGACGGCAGGCGCGTCGCGGTGTCGGCCTCGACCTCCAACACCGTCCACGTCCTGGACATCCAGACCGGCCGGGAAGCCGGTTCGTTCAAGACCGGCGACAAGCCCCACGAGAACGTCTTCACCGACGGCGGGAAGTACATCTGGAACATGGCGATCGGCGACGTCAACACGGCCTTGGACGCCCCGGAGCTGGACTCGACGAAGGGCGACCGCCGAATCACCGTCGTCGACGCGAGCACCTTCGAAGAGGTCAAGGTCATCGACATGCGCCAACGGCTCGACGCCTTCGGCCGTAAGGACATGTCGGATGCGGTCCGGCCCGTCGTCTTCACGCCCGACGAGTCGAAGCTCTACTTCCAGGTCTCGTTCTTCAACGGATTCTTCGAGTACGACGTTGCTTCCGACAAGATCACCCGAATGAAGACGCTCCCCAAGAACCCCGCCACGAGTGAGGACCGCACCACCTGGGTCAACGACTCCCGTCACCACGGCATCTCGATGAGCCCCGCGGGGGACAAGCTGTGCATCGCCGGGACGATGGACGACTACGCGACGGTCGTCGACCGGGCCTCGCTCCAGCAGGCGCCGCTGGTGCCGGCCGCCAAGCCGTACTGGGCGACCGTGAGCGGTGACGGCGAGTCCTGCGTCATCTCTGAGAGCGACGCGGACCAGGTCACCGCGATCGACTTCGCGACCGGCAGGAAGGTCGTGTCCGTGCCGGTCGGTGACCACCCGCAGCGTGTGCGCCTCGGCCACGTGGCAGCGAACTGGACCGGCCCCACCGCGGGCTGACCGGTGTCAGCCCGGGGCGCGCTCGGGTTCGAGACCACCGCGCCGTCGATCGCGGTGACCTTGATCCGGGCGCGCGAGCTCACGGTGAAGAACTTCAGCGTGTTCTGTAACCACGTCAGATGGTGGAAGTCGATCCGGGCAAACCGTGGAAAGGTGGCCGCTGGCTCGTCCGCACCGAAGCCGGCCGGCGCTACC
>JAOPYH010000432.1 GCA_025964715.1 Streptosporangiaceae bacterium
GCCGGTACGTCGCCATCCCCGGCCGGGACGTGTGGCAGGCAATGGAGGCGCTTGCCGAGGAGCAGGCGCACTTCGCGGCAGAGGCCCGCGACAAGATAAGCGCGTAACGCACAGTGAAGTTTGCCCACGCTTTACCCACGAGGAGCCAGCCGGCGGCCTTAACGCGCGTAGGCGCGCGAGAACGACCGTCCATGGAGGTTCCGTGGAGTATTCGTGGACGATGCGAAAGAGGTTCCGTGGACGTTCCGTGGAGGATCGGGGGAGTGCCCCCGGTGACGGGGAGTTACCGCGTGGAGGGTCCGGTGGTCCAGCTCCAGGTCGCGGAGGAGGCCGTCACGCGGCAGAGGTGGTGGCACCGCCGGGCCGCGGCGGCCAAGGAGCGCGGCCGGTGGCTGCGGCGCGGCCAGATCGCGAGCGTCGTGTTCGTCGCCGCCGTGGCGTTCGTTCAGTCGTGGAGCCACATCTACGACATCGGGCACGCCCACGGGCAGAACACCATCGACTCGTCGCTCCTGCCGTTGTCGGTGGACGGCATGATCGTGTCCTGCTCGGTGACCCTCGCCCGTGCCGCGAAGGAAGGCCGCGAGGCGTCGCCGGTGACGCGGCTCATGCTGTGGCTCGCTGTCGCCGCGACCGTCGCCGCGAATGTCGTCTACGGGCTCCCGTTCGGCTGGGTCGGCATCGCCAGTTCGGCGTGGCCCGCTATCGCGTTCCTGGGCACCGTCGAGGGCGCGTTCGGTGGCCTCTGGTCCGACATCCGCGACCGTAGGAACAAGGCCAAGGACGGCGACACCGGCCCCGGCAATGCCGCCGACAGCGAAACCGACAGCGGTGCCGACACGGAAACCGACACAGGCGCCGACAGCAAGGGCGACACCGGCAACGGTGGCGGCGCAGGTCAGCCGCCGAATCGTCGCCGCCGCAAAGTGGCCCCGAAACTGCAGCCGAAGGAGCGCCAGGCGCAGCGTCTCCTGGACAAGAACCACGCCCTGACGGGCAAGGAACTGGCCGCCAGGATCGGGGTCGATGAGCGCACCGGGCAGCGCTACCGGCGGAACTGGCTCGCCGCCAAGGCAGGCGACACCGCACCCGACCCGGACGGCGACAGCGCGGCCGACAGCAAGGAGCTCGCTGGGGTGGGATCGTGACCGCCCGGGCCTGGCCGCCGCGAGGCACCTTCGAGCCCCGCCAGCGGCCGACCAGCCGACGGCGGTCCAGGCCGCAATGGTGGGACAAGGCACGGTGCGCCGAGACCGATCCGGAAGTGTTCTTCCCCGAGCAGGGCGAGCCCAACGAGGACGCCAAGCAGATCTGCCGCGGCTGCGAAGTCCGCGCCGAGTGCCTCGCGTGGGCGCTCCGGAACCACATCGAGTTCGGCGTCTGGGGCGGCTTGTCCGAGACCGAACGGCGGCCAGGTCGCCGCGCCGTCCAGGTCGCCGCGTAAGAACACCCCCGGCGCGGGAATGATCAACGCATCGTGGACACTTTCCCTGCTAAACCACCACGCAAACACGGGGAAGATGCCGATGGCCCAGGTCGAATGCCCAGGCGGATGCAACGCCACACTCCGCAGAGCACGCGACCTCTTCAAGAGAGCCCTCGACGACCGCGCGAAGGCGATCATCGCCCACGCCACCGACCCCGCCGTCGAGATCCCCGACCCACCCGAGCCGGTCCGCATCGCACCGGTCGAGGGTGAGCCCGTCTACTGCTGGCGCTGCACCGCGACGATCAAGCGTGAGCTCGCCGAGCTCGAAGACCTCTCCGCGCTGGTCCGCATGGACGCCGACGGGCACCGCACCGGGCCCGACGCTGAGCGGGTATCCGGCACCCCGGCGGAGCGGTCCCTCTCACCCTCGATCGAGAACCTCGACGAGATGGTGTCGGTCCTGCGCTTCTGGGAGGACATCGCCGTCCAGGGCGCGCGGCGACCGCGGCGCGGCTTCCTGGCCAGCGAAACCCGCACCGTCATCGCGCAGCTGCTCGACGGCGGCAACTTCACACGGCTGATGAGCTTCCCCCGGCAGCGGCCGGACTCGCCGGGCCAGACCGAGGAGTTCGCGTTCGACGTCCGCCAGTGGCATCGCATACTCACCGGCAACTCCAAGGCGGGCACCGGGCGGCACCAGAAGAACGCGATCCCATGCCCGCGGTGCGGCCGGTACAGCCTCGTCTGGATCGAGGGCGAAGACTTCGTCCGCTGCTCGCGCGGCGAGTGCAACCGGCCGCTGCTCCTGGCCGAGTACGAGCGGATGGTCGAGGTCTGGCCCCACGTCGAACACACCTCCGAGGTCGCCTGACTGCCAGCGTGACAACCGGCCGCTGACCCCCTAAACTGGGATGCAGACGGAGAACGTATGCCCTCACCCCAATCTGGCGGTGGGGGCATCGGCATTTCACGGGGGGAGACGCCCCGTGGAACTGCCACGCCCCGGTCCGGACGGCCGGGTCTACGTCATCACGCAGACCGCGGCCCGGCTCATCGGCGTCGACGAGTCCACGATCACCCGCTGGCGCACCCTCGGCTACCTCAAGCCCGTCCCCGGCTCCCCGCCACGTAAGCCCCTGTACCTGTGGGACGACGTCGTCGAGGCCGAGTACCTCGCCCGCCAGGCCGCCATCACCGCGTCGGGCACCGACGTCCAGTGCCGCCGCCGCCTCGCTGCCTGACCCACCCCTTTCGCTCGAGGAGGCCATTCGCCATGACCGCTATCGAGCCGGGCCGGTACGTGTGCGTGAAGACCAAGGGCTTCATCCCGTGGATCATCCGCCGCGCCACCAAGAGCGACTATGACCACGTGTTCATCGTCGGGTACGGCGGCCAGATCATCCAGGCCGAGTCCGGCGGGGTCCAGATCGCCGCGCTGTCCGGCTACGCGGGCGCGGAGCTCGTGGCGAACGTCGCCGAGCCGATGACCGACGTGCAGCGCGCCGCCGTGGTGGCGGCCGCCCGCGCCCTCGTCGGCGACGAGTACAACTTCGCGACGATCGTGGACCAGGGCTTCACCTACCTCGGCCTGCACTGGCGGCTGCTCCTGCGGCTGGCCAGCGCCAAGCGCGTGTTCGACTGCTCCCAGCTCGTCGTGGTGTGCGGCGCGGACGCGCAGCCCCCGATGGCCTGGATGTGCGGCCGGTCGAACACCGCGCTCGTCACCCCGGCCGACCTGGCCCGCCGGCCTGGCGTCGTGCCTGTCGTCCTGGCCTGACCGCAGACAGCACAAAGCCCCGGGCCGCGTGGGCTCCGGGGCTCTGCCCGCTCAGGCCAACCGAACCTCCTGCGCCGTCCCGTCGTCGCCGACGAACATGATCCGGCTGATCCCTGGCAGCGACTCCGCGATGGCTCGCCGCATGGCTTCCCCGTCCGGTAGACCCGCCGCGGCCGCGGCCGCGCGCCGCGCGACGGCTTCCGCCTCGGCGCGGGCGCAGTCGTGCGCGCTGGCCTGGTCCGGATGCTGGTGGTCACAGGCGAACAACTGCATGCCGCCGCCCTCGACCACCTCGTAGACGCGGCCGATGAACGTCCGGGACCGGGCTGTCTTCCGGCCCCAGGTGGCCTCGTAGGCGAGGCCCGGTGGCCCGGGCACCCGTGACTCTGTGGCCATGGCCGCCTCAGCCTTCGTGCCAGGGCAGGCGCATGCACTCGGCCTGCTCCGCGATCGTGACGCCGGCCTCCTCGGCGGACCCGTAGCCGTACTCCGCGAACTTGGCCAGGACCGCGAGCTCGATCTCC
>JAOPYH010000443.1 GCA_025964715.1 Streptosporangiaceae bacterium
TTTCCGGCGGTCAGGCGGTCACCCCTGGCGGCGTGAGCGGGCCGATGCGATGCCGTGGGAGCGGCAGGGTGATCGGCATGGCTCTGCCCGAGAGGCGGGGCTGATTCTGTGGGTGAGTTCTGGTCCCACTTTCGTCGTTTCTGGAACCCGTTTGCTCGCGGTGATCGATGGCCGTAGGCGGGGTGGTATCAGCTTTCAGGCCGTGTCTGTGCTGGTAGGGCGCTCACGGAGAGGGCGCGCAGGTCGTCGAAGGCTTGGAGGAGATGTGCGTCCAAGCTCTGTGAGGGGTCCTCGATCCAGGCTTGGGCCGCTTGGTGAAAGGCGGCCCACCCGGTCTGAGCAGCCAGGCCGACCAGCCGGTCGGCGACACCGCGCTGCCGCAGCGCCTCCGCTACGGCGTCGGTGAGTGACGCGGCCTTGGCCAGCTCGCGTTCACGGAGTGCCGGTGTCACCGCGATGACTTGTAGTCGTGGTTCGGCGAAGGGGCGATTACCCTCAAGGATCCGTTCGACCTTCCGGAAGGCGCAGAGCAGTATTTCGAGCGGCTGGAGGCCATCGGGCGCTTCGGCCACCGCCTGCATCAGCGCGGCGCGCAGGTCGGATTCGCCGTCGAAGAGCACCTCGCGCTTGTCCGGGAAGTGCCGGAAGAACGTGCGTTCGTTGACGCCGGCCCGGGCGGCGATCTCGGCCGTGGTGGTCTGGTCGAACCCGCGTTCCCAGTACAGCTCCAGGGCCGCCTGCTGAAGGCGGCGGCGTGCTTCTGCTCCGCTCCGTGGCACGCCCCGAGGATACCGCATGTGTCAGTTACTGGCGCTACTTGACGCCAGTAACTGGCGCTACCTAAGGTTAGTGACCGGCACTACGTAGTGCCAGTCACTGGCATTAAGTGGGAGAGCGTTTCATGCATGTCTTTGTCACTGGGGGTTCCGGCCAGACCGGCCCCGCAGTCGTCGCCGAGCTCATCGCGGCTGGCCACACCGTCACCGGTCTGGCGCGCTCGGACACCGCCGCCGCCCGGTTGGAGTCACTGGGGGCCACACCACACCGCGGCTCCCTGGACGATCTCGACAGTCTGCGCAGCGGCGCCGAAGCCGCCGATGGCGTCCTGCACATGGCCTACGGCGGCGACTTCTCTGACCTCGACGACATGATGAGGCGCGACCGGACCGCGATCGAGGCGCTCGGCCAGCCGTTGGAATACTCGGGCAAGCCGCTCGTCGTCACCTCGGGCACCCTGGTCATGCCCGCCGGCCGGGAGACCACCGAGAAGGACGAGCCCGACACGGCCGGGATCGCCGCCTTCCGCATCGCGGGCGAGCGAGCCTGTCTGGGCTTCGCCGCCCGGGGAGTGCGCGCGAGCGTGGTCCGCCTCGCTCCTACCGTCCACGGCCCCGAAGACCACGGTTTTATCCCCATGCTCATCGCCACCGCTCGACAGACCGGCGTCTCGGCCTACGTCGGCGACGGCACCAACCGGTGGCCTGCGGTGCACCGGCTCGACGCGGCGGTCCTGTTCCGCCTGGCAGTGGAGAAGGCACCGGCAGGCAGCGTGCTGCACGGAGTGGCCGAAAGCGGCGTCACCCTGAAGAGCATCGCAGAGACGATCGCCCGGCGCCTGGATCTGCCCACGGTCTCGCTGACCCCCGACCAGGCTGCCACGCAGTTCGTAAGCCCGTTCATGGCCACCGCCTACGGCTTCGACGGGCCTGTCTCCAGCTCTCACACCCAGGAACTGCTCGGCTGGTCGCCCACCCACCCGACACTGCTCGAAGACCTGGAGCACGGCGATTACTTGGCCACGCCGGCCTCCTGACCCCCTAACACCGATCCGAAGCCCCCTTGGTCGTCGGTGTCCTTGGGGGCGTCCGGGTCGCGCAGTGGCCGCAGCCCCTGGTCGGGTCCGCTGGCTTTGATGTTGAACAGGTAGCGGCCCAGGAAGTTGATGTGCCGGTCCTTGAGCGGGGAGAGGCGGGCGACGTCTTCGTCCTTGATGTCGTGGCCCTCGGCGCGGAGCCGGGCGACGGCGGCGTCCAGGTAGCGGGTGTTCCACAGGACCACGGCGTTGAGGACCAGGCCGAGAGCGGCGAGCTGGTCTTCCTGGCCTTCGCGGTACGCCTGGCGGATCTGGCCGCGGCCGCCGTGGCAGATCGCGCGGGCGAGGCGGTGGCGGGATTCCTGCACGGTCAGCTGCCGGTTCATCAGCCGCCGGTAGGTGTCGTCGGCCGGGTCGACCAGGGCGAGCAGGTGCATGGTCTTGTCGATGCGGCCGTACTCGGCGAACGCCTGCCCCAGCGGGGTGGGGTGGCCCTCGCGTCCGAACATCCGCAGCAGGTCGTAGGCGCGGACCTGGTTCGTGATGAGCGATCCGGCGACCCGGAGCATGTCCGGCCAGTGCGTGGCGATCCGCTTCAGGTTGACCCGGTTGCGGGCGATGGCCTCCGGCGCCCGTACCCGTCGGCCGGTTCCTCGCCGTCGGGCAGGTCGGCCCGCCAGAACCGCTGGTCGGCCAGGTCGCGGTAGCGTGGGGCGAAGCGGAAGCCGAGCATCTTGTACAGGCCGAACGCCATGTCCGAGTACGAGGCGTTGTCGGTCGCCACCATCTCCGGCTTCACCTCGCCGTCGAGGTTGAGGAGGGTGTCCAGCGTGTACAGGCTGTCGCGCGGGGTGCCCCGCACGACCATCGCGCCGATGCCCGCGACCTGGTCATTGACGGCGTTAAGCCAGGTCACGCCGGGTTTGTAGCCGTAGTACTTGGGCGAGGGCCCGGTGTTGATGCTGCGGACAGGGACCACGAAGCGCAGGCCGTCGACGGAGGCGAGCAGCCCGCCGCCCCACATCTGGGCCAGCTCGATGCGGGCCTGGGCGGTGATGAGCGCCGCGTTCGCCGCGGCGATGGTATCCGCGCGCAGGTAGTTCTGGTCCACGTGCGACAGCCGCGAGCGGGTCAGCGCCTTGTTCTCCGGGTCGATGACCGGGGTCAGGCCGATGTTGCAGCTCTCCGAGACCAACAGCGCGACCAGGGAGACCAGCAGCCCCTCCATGCGGGTGGGCCGGTCGGAGACGTGCTTGAAGGCGTCGAGGAACCCAGTCCAGGAGTGGACCTCGAACAGCAGGTCCGGCAGGTCGATCCGGGGGAGCATCGCCTCCGTAGTGTTCTTCAGCCAGGTCAGCGACTCCGGCTCGCCCACCGCGCCGAG
>JAOPYH010000447.1 GCA_025964715.1 Streptosporangiaceae bacterium
GGCCCAGCGGCACCTTCGAGAGCTCCACGTAACAATCGCAGAACTCGACACATGCGAAGTGGTAGAGCACCTCGCAGGCCTTGGCGAAGTCGAAGTTCTCTAAGTGCAGGTCGACGTCGGCCGTGACCTGCTGGAGCCGGGAGACGATCCACCGGTCCGTGACCGACAGCTCCGCCGGCAGCGGGCCCTTGACCGTGGCACCGTTCATGAGCGCGAAGCGAGCGGCGTTCCACAGCTTGTTGCAGAAGTTCCGTGACCCCTGTGCCCACTCCTCGGCCACCGGGACGTCGCCGCCCGGATTGGCCCCGCGCATGAGGGTGAAGCGGGTCGCGTCGGCTCCGTAGCGGTCGATCCAGTCCAGCGGGTCCACAACGTTGCCGAACGACTTCGACATCTTCTTGCCGTGCTGGTCACGGACCATGCCGTGCAGCATGACCACGTCGAACGGCTGCTGTCCGTCCATCGCGTACAGCCCGAACATCATCATCCGGGCCACCCAGAAGAACAGGATGTCGTAGCCGGTGACGAGGACGCTCGTCGGATAGAACCGCCGCAGTTCCGGGGTCTCATCCGGCCAGCCGAGGGTCGAGAACGGCCACAGGGCCGAGGAGAACCAGGTGTCGAGAACGTCGGTGTCCTGCGTCCAGCCCTCGGGTGCCGACTCCTCCGGGCCCACGCAGACCGCTTCGCCGTCCGGTCCGTACCAGACGGGGATGCGGTGCCCCCACCACAGCTGCCGGCTGATGCACCAGTCGTGCATGTTGTCGACCCAGGCGAAGTAACGCGCCGCCAGCTCGGGCGGCTGGATCCGCACCCGTCCGTCCCGAACGGCGTCGCCCGCCGCCTTGGCGAGCGGCTCCACGCGAACGAACCACTGGAGCGACACCCGCGGCTCGACCACCGTGCCGCATCGCTGGCAGTGACCCACCGCGTGGTCGTACGGGCGGATCTCCTTGACGACGCGGCCTTCCTCACGCAGCGCGGCCACGACGGCCGGGCGTGCCTCGAACCGGTCCAGGCCCAGGAACGGGCCGTGGGCGGTGATGACGCCGTGTTCGTCGATGACGGTGAGCGAGGGCAGCGAATGCCGGCGGCCGATCTCGAAGTCGTTGGGGTCGTGCGCAGGGGTCACCTTGACCGCACCGGTGCCGAACTCGGGGTCCACGTGCTCGTCGGCCACCACCGGGATGCGGCGGCCGGTCAGCGGCAGCTCCACCTCACGGCCGACCAGGTGCCGGTAACGCTCGTCGCCGGGGTGGACGGCGATGGCGGTGTCCCCGAGCATGGTCTCCGCCCGCGTGGTCGCGACCACGATCGAGTCCTCGCCCGAGCCGTAGCGGATGGAGACGAGCTCGCCCTCGCGCTCCTCGTGCTCCACCTCGATGTCGGACAGGGCGGTCAGGCAGCGCGGGCACCAGTTGATGATCCGCTCGGCGCGATAGATCAGCCCGTCCTCGTACAACCGCTTGAAGATGGTGAGGACGGCCCGCGACAGGCCCTCATCCATGGTGAAGCGCTCGCGCGCCCAGTCGACGCTGTCGCCGAGCCGCCTCATCTGGCCGAGGATGCGACCGCCGGACTCGCCCTTCCACTGCCAGACCCGGTCCACGAAGGCCTCGCGGCCGAGATCGTGCCGCGACAGCCCCTCCTTGGCGAGCTCGCGCTCCACGACGTTCTGGGTGGCGATGCCCGCGTGGTCCATGCCGGGCAGCCACAGCGACTCATGTCCCTGCATGCGCCGGCGCCGGACGAGCGCGTCCTGGATCGAGTGGTCCAGCGCGTGGCCCATATGCAACGATCCGGTCACGTTCGGCGGCGGAATCACCATGGAGAAATGAGGCCGGGCACTGTGGCGATCAGGGTCGGCGGTGAACAGCCCCGCCGAGGTCCACCGTTCGTAGAGTCTGCCCTCGACGTCCGCCGGTGTGTACTGGCTGGGCAGGTCGACGTCGGCGGCCCCGCGGCCGCGCTCCTTGGGCTGGTTCACGGGGGGAGATTCTACGGAGTATCCACACCGTGGAACGCGCCGACCCATGAATGAGTCATATGCAGCAGAATGTTCCGGGCAGTCGCACGGCTGGCCGAGGTGAGCGCGCCGTCGACGGGAAGCCCGGCGATGCTGAGGAGTGACGATGAGCGGTTGGAACCCCCCACCGGGCCAGGGCGGCACACCATACGGCGGTGCCCCCGGACAAGGTCAGCCCGGCTACGGGCAGCAACCCGGCGGTCAGCCAGGGTACGGGCAGAACCCCTACGGGCAGCAACCCTCCGCGCAGCCGGGGTACGGCCAGCAGCCCGGCGGACAGCAGCCCTACGGACAGCAGGCTCCAGGACAACAGCCGTACGGTCCGCAGCAGCCCTATGGTCAGCAGCCGTTCGGACAGGGCTCCTATCCCCCGCCACGCAAGTCAAGCACGGGCCTGATCCTCGGGCTGGTCGGTGGCGCCGTGGTGCTGGTCGTGATCCTTGTGGTCGTGATCGCCGTGGTGGCCTCCGGCGGAAAGCAGTACCAGATCGCCACACCGGCGACGGCCGGCGGCCTGCCCCGTGACTCCTCGGGTGAGAGCTCGCTCGGCTCCACGATCACGAACCTGAGATCTCAGGTGCGCAGCGCGACCAACTACAAGGTCACGGATGTCCAGACGGCCGTCTACAAGGACAGCTCCACCCGCTATGTCTTCATAGGCGGAACCGGGAACCTGGGCGACCCGAGCGCCTTCGTGAACGGATTCCGGTCGTCGGTGTCGCGCTCCACCACCGGAGGAGTCACCGCGACCGTCGAAGAGGTGGACGGCGGCGGCGCCGGAAAGGCCGTCTGCGCCACCGTGCGGACCACGCTGTCCACGACGTCCTTCTCCAGCGCCGTCTGCGCGTGGGCCACCGAGACGTCCTTCGGCGAGATCATCCCGATCCCGGACACGTCGTCGTCCCCGCTGTCGACGCCGACGAGCAAGAGCAGCAGCGAGGTCGCCACGACCATGCGCAGCATGCGGGCCGACATCGAGTCGGCCAAGTAGCGGAGCGGGCACGGCCACGACGACAGAACGCCCCGGCGGAGCACCGCCGGGGCGTTCTTGACGTGAACTGGGTCAGGCCGACTTCTCGCGGGGCTCCCGCTTGGCCCGCTCCCGGGGCACCAGTGTCGGATTGACATGCTCCAGCACCGCTTCGCGCGTGATCACCACGCGGGCCACATCGACCCGGCTGGGCACCTCGTACATCACCGAGAGGAGCACCTCCTCGAGGATGGCCCGCAGGCCACGGGCTCCGGTGCCGCGCAGGATGGCCTGGTCGGCGATCGCCTCGAGGGCGTCTTCGGTGAACTCCAGGTCCACCCCGTCGAGCTCGAACAGCCGGTGGTACTGCTTCACCAGCGCGTTCTTCGGCTCTGTCAGGATGCTGATCAGCGCTTCGCGGTCGAGGTTGTGCACGTTCGTGATGACCGGGAGCCGTCCGACGAACTCGGGGATCATCCCGAACTTCAGCAGGTCCTCGGGCATGACGTCGGCGAAGCGGTCGAGCCTGTCCTCGTAGTCGGCCTTCGAGCGGATGACCGCGTTGAACCCCATGCCCTGCCTGCCGACCCGTGACTCGACGATCTTCTCGAGGCCGGCGAAAGCGCCACCGCAGATGAACAGCACGTTGGTGGTGTCGATCTGGATGAACTCCTGGTGCGGGTGCTTGCGCCCGCCCTGGGGCGGCACCGACGCAGTGGTGCCTTCGAGGATCTTCAGCAGGGCCTGCTGCACGCCCTCGCCGGAGACGTCCCGGGTGATCGACGGGTTCTCGCTCTTACGAGCGATCTTGTCGACCTCGTCGATGTAGATGATCCCGGTCTCGGCCTTCTTGACGTCGTAGTCGGCCGCCTGGATCAGCTTGAGCAGGATGTTCTCGACATCTTCCCCGACGTAGCCCGCCTCGGTCAGCGCGGTGGCGTCCGCGATCGCGAAGGGCACGTTCAGAAGCTTGGCGAGCGTCTGCGCGAGTAGCGTCTTACCGGAGCCGGTAGGGCCGAGCAGAAGGATGTTGGACTTGGCCAACTCCACGGCGTCTTCCCGGCTGTCCCCGGACTGGGTCCGCTTGTAGTGGTTGTAGACGGCCACGGACAACGCCTTTTTGGCCGCCTCCTGCCCAATTACGTAGGAGTCCAGAAACTCGTAGATCTCCCGCGGTTTTGGCAGGTTGTCCCACTTGAAATCGGAGGTCTCGGAGAGCTCCTCCTCGATGATCTCGTTACAGAGATCAATGCACTCGTCGCAGATATCCACGCCCGGAACCGCGATGAGCTTCTTGACCTGCTTTTGGCTCTTTCCGCAGAACGAGCATTTGATCAAATCGC
>JAOPYH010000327.1 GCA_025964715.1 Streptosporangiaceae bacterium
GCGGCGTCCGGCTGCATCTGTACACCGGGATTGGTCAGCGACAGCACCTGTACATCGACGCCGTTCTGGTCCATACCCTGAAGTCGGTAGTCCGTGAAGTCGGGAAGTCTGCGCTCCCAATTCGCGAGCACCTCGGGCCGGAACGGGCTCGGCTGGTGCAAGGAACCTTTGGTCTTCATGGCCGGCACATCGAAGGCTTCTTCCATCGCGGCCGCTGACAAGGCTCCGCCCACCTCGATGCCGGCCGGCCCGAGGGCGTGCCGCGCACGTGTACGGAGCGCACCGGCAAGCTGCGATGACTTTCGGAGTCGGCACCGAGCAGGTTCGGGCCGGGCGCCGATGGAGCGGCGTGGCTACCGGCGCCCGGGGTTTTCCGCCCTACGCGTTGCTCAGGCCGGACCCAAATACCCGCCGGCTGGCTTCGGCGGCTGCCTCACGGACCAGCGGAACGAAGGAACGGAGCCGATCCTTGTCGACCCGGTGCCCGGGGGCGGTGATGCTGAGCGACGCCACGACCCGCCCGGCGGGGTTCGCGATCGGCGCGGCGACACCGACCCCGTCGGCGTTGACCTCGCCCCGACTCTCGGCGTAGCCGTCGGTGCGTATCTGGACGACCTGGTTCTTGAGATCGACGGGGCTGGTGATCGTGTAGCTGGTCAGCGGCGCCAGTTCCGCGACCTTCAGGTAGTCGTCCAGCTCGGCGTCGTCGAGGCCGGCGAGTAGTGCTTTGGCGTGGCAACCCGCATGCAGCGGTACCGATCGACCGATCGGACTCACCGCCCGAATGAAACGGTCGCTTTCCACGCTGCTCAGGCAGATGGCTTCGAGCCGGACTCGGATCCAGAGCGACGCCGTCTCCGTTGACTCCCGCTGGAGCCCCTCGAGCATGGGCTGGGCGGCAACAGCCAAGGTGTTGTGCTGGGAGAGCCCGGTCGAAAGGCCCAGTATCAACATTCCCAACGTGTAGCGCTGCCGATCTGGGTCGTAGTCGAGAAAACCGCGTCCCGCGAGCGTCTGCAGAAAGCGCCTTGTCGTCGTCTTCGACATACCCAGTTCAGCGGTGAGCTCCGGCACCGTATATCCGCTCGGACGCAGAGCGAACTGGCGCAGCACGGCCAAAGCCCGGTCCAAAACCTTGTTCGTCTCCGTGCTCACGCCGGCATGTTACGGGAGGCTGCGGCGCCAATTGGCCATCCACCGACAGTCCTGCAACCGACCTTGCGCTAAACTACGGTCCGAGAGACCGTAGTTTTCTGACGCGGCCTCTCCCCCGCCACAACGGTATGGCCCCGGTCATCAACCGGGCCGCGGGAACGCAATATCACCGAACAGAGGAGCGCGCTGGTGCCCGGTCAACGAATCGACGTCCACACCCACGCCATGCCGGAACAAGCGATGGCGACCCTCGCGACCCGAGGATTCCGGCCGCGAGGTGGCTACAAGATGTCGGTGCAGTGGACTCCGGAGGCCGCACTGGCCTACATGGACCGCCGCGACATCGCCGCTCAGATCGTGTCCATGCCCATGGCGTTCGCGGGGTCACCCGACGACCCGGAGTTCGGCACCCGCATGTCCCGGATGATCAACGAGTGGAACGCGGAGCTGATCGGGAAGCACCCGGACCGTTTCGGAGCGTTCGCCAACCTACCGGCGGACGGCCCCGACCAGGCACTGGCCGAACTCTCCTACGCCCTGGACGAACTGCGGCTCGACGGCGTAGTGCTGACCTCCAACATGGCGGGGCACTACTTCGGCGACCCGGCCCTGGAACCGGTGCTGGCCGAACTGGCCCGGCGGCAGGTACCGGTCTTCGTGCACCCGACCGACTGCCCCTACATCGACGTCCTGGGCTTCGGGCGCCCGAGCTCGATCGTCGAGTTCCCCTTCGACACCGCGCGCACCATCACCAACGCGCTGTACACCGGCGTCTTCCAGCGGCATCCGGGACTACGGCTGATCTTGGCCCACTGCGGAGGCGCACTGCCCACGCTGGGGTGGCGGATCGGCGAGCACACCGTCATGGGGCGCGGCCCGGACGACGCCGACATCGACCCCAGCCACGTCGCGCAGGTGCTGCGCGGGCTGTACTACGAAACCGCGCTGGCCGGCAGCCGCAACTCCCTGCTGCCCACCCTCGAAGTCACCACCCCGGACCACATCCTG
The DNA here is from genome assembly GCA_025964715.1 of Streptosporangiaceae bacterium. GTDB lineage: Bacteria > Actinomycetota > Actinomycetes > Streptosporangiales > Streptosporangiaceae > Actinomadura_C. Next base: position 2,164 of record JAOPYH010000327.1, read on the forward strand.
TTCGGCACCGACTGGCCAGCGGCCCCGGAACCCACCGTCGTCCGCAACATCGACAACCTCACCAGTTTCGACGGCTTCACCGCACAGCAACTGCGAGCGGTCGAGCGGGATAACGCGCTGAAGCTGTTCCCCAGGTTTGCCTGAAGGCCGCGGAGCTCCGCTGGTCAAGTGGCGGGACGCCTCAGCCGCACGGCGGCAGTTCGGCGACGACCGAGAACTCCATTGCCTCGGCTTCGGCGAGGTAGATGCGTTGCGCGGTGTGATGATTCCGCAGGTGCAACCGACCACGCGCGCCTTCGTAGGAAACGGTATCGGCGACCGCGGTGATATCCCGCACCTGGGGCGACCGCGCCTGCGCGATGAGCGCATCCAGCAGTCGCACACCCTCGTAACAGGACTGGCCAAGGTTGCCGGCCATCGGCGCGTCGGGCCCGAACCGGCGGGCGTAGCGGCCGGCGAAGT
>JAOPYH010000473.1 GCA_025964715.1 Streptosporangiaceae bacterium
TGAGATCATCAGCGTCAGCTGATCTGAGCAGGGGAGAGGGGGTTTCATGAGCGTGGAGGATCTCGACGAGGGAATCGTGCGTTCCGGGGAGCCGTTCGGCATCGGGAACGAATTCACCGGAGTGCAAATTCGGAAGGTATGGACGAAACAGGGTGAGCGCCTCGAGTTGATGGTTCCCCGCAGCGGGTATCGCATCCTGCTCGACGCGATGCAGCTGGAGATCATCGCGGCCCAGGAGCCGGAGCGGTTCACCGAACTGTTCGCGATCCGGCTGGATGCCCACGACGGGATCAAGCCGTGACGGTGCGCCGTCCTGGCAACACCGTCGAGGAGATCTACCAGACGTTGTGGGAGCGGATCATCGACGGCGTCTACGCGCCGGGGTTCCGGATGTCGCAGAGCGCCCTGGCGGCGGAGCTGCAGGTCAGCCGGACCCCGCTGCGGGAAGCGCTGCACCGCCTGGAGGGTGACGGTCTCTTGGTGTCCGAGGCCAACCGCGGAATGGAGGTGGCGCCCACGAACGTGGCCCAGGTGGAGCAGTACTACGCGCTCCGGCTGCTCATCGAGCCACCGACCATCGCCGCGATCGTGTCCGAACTGGATGAAACCGAGCTGGCCAAGATGGGCTCGGAGTTGGACAGCATGGAGGCCGACCGGCACCGGATCCGCGACTTTCAGGAGGCGCACCGCCGGTTTCACGACCTGGCTATCCGGCACTACCCGGCCGCTACCGCGGAACTCACCCACTCCTTGCACCTCAAGATCTACCGCCACCAGCGGCTCTACTTCTCCCGACCCGAGGCCCCGGAGGACTTCACCCACGTCGACCGGATGTTCCTCGAGGCCATGCTCGCCCGGGATGCCGAGCTGACCCGCCGGCTGCTGGAATTCCACCTCATCGACGCCGCGATCGGACTGGTCCGTGAAGGTGAGCCGGACCACCGGTTCCACGCCCTGCTCCTGGCCACGCGCGGGGTCGGCATCGAGCTGGACTCCCTGCCAGACGGCCGTCTTGACCGGCCGGCGCGAATCCGCTGGCAGCGCGCCGAGCCTCGGCCGCTACCCCCGCTGACCACCACGAACCTCGTCCACACCACCGGCCCGACCACCGGTGAGAAGGGGGGCGCGACCGGATGTCCATCCACCGCATCGGGATGATTGTCCCGAGTTCGAACACCACCATGGAAACCGAGATCCCCGCGATGCTGCGGGCTCGGGAGCACACCCACCCGGAGCGGTTCACCTTCCACTCCGCCCGGATGCGGATGCAGAACGTCACGCCCGCCGAGCTGGCAGCGATGGACGACCAGTCGCTGCGCTGCGCCGAGGAGCTGGCTGATGCCCGGGTCGACGTACTCGCCTACGCGTGCCTAGTCGCGATCATGGCCCGTGGCGCGGGCTACCATCGGACCAGCACTGATCGACTCGCCGCTGCGGCCGCTGTCCGGGACGGCCCCACGGCCCCGGTGCTCACCTCGGCCGGCGCGCTGGTCGACGCGCTGCACCACCTTGGAGCCCGCCGAGTCTCGGTGATCGCGCCGTACGAGAAGCCGCTCACCGCGACGGTCTGCGGCTACATCGGCGCTGAGGGAATCGAGGTGCACGACTCGCTGAGCCTGGAGGTCGCCGACAACCTGGAGGTGGGCCGGCTCGATCCCGCCAATCTGCAGCGCCTGGCGAAGGAGGTCGACACCACAGGGGTCGACGCCCTCGTGCTCAGCGCCTGCGTCCAGATGCCGTCGCTCGCGGCGATTCAGCCGGTGCAGGACGCCCTGGGGATCCCGGTGGTCTCCTCGGCGGTCGCGACCGTCTGGCAGATCCTGCGTGCCCTCGAACTCGAGCCGGTCGTACCGGATGCGGGGGCGCTGCTGACGTAGCGGTGACCGAGTGCCGCGTAGGCGGCAGTTGAGTAGGAGCGATTCTTTCCGTGACGTTGCGGCGATATCGCTCGAATCGTTGTGCGTGAAAATCCGTAGCAAGATCCGTTCAATTCGGGGGATTGACATCCCCACAAGTGTATGCAGTAGTGTATTCACACTGTTCGAAATCTCCGGCGTATTCGTCAGCTCCCTCTCGTGCTGCGCGTCGCCGCACCCACCACACTCGCAAGGAGATCCGATGAAGCCTCCTGCGTTCGACTACCAGGAACCACGCACACTCAACGAGATCGTCGAACTGCTGGCCCGGGCGGACCAGGACGCCACGGTGCTGGCCGGCGGCCAGAGCCTGGTCCCGCTGCTCAATCTGCGGCTGGCCCGCCCGGACGTCGTCGTGGATATCAACCGAGTGCCCGGCCTCGATGGCATCGAGGTCGCGGACGACGCGGTCACGATCGGCGCCATGGCCCGGCTGTCGGCGCTGGAGCGCGACGGGGCGCTCGACGATGCCCTGCCGATCGTGCCGGAGGCTATCCGGTTGGTGGCCCACCCGCAGATCCGCAACCGGACCACCCTCGGCGGGTCGCTGTGCCACGCCGATCCCGCCGCCGAACTGCCCGCCGTCGCGATCGCGCTGGACGCTCGGCTGCACCTGCGGTCCCGGGACGCCGGCCGGACCGAGGATGCCGCCGACTTCTTCCAGTCGGTGTTCACCACCACCCGGCGCCCGGAGGAGCTGCTCACCGCGGTCGAGTTCCCTCGCCACCCTGGCTTCCGCTTCTGCTTCGAGGAGGTCGCCCGCCGGCACGGCGACTTCCCGTTCGTCGGTCTATGTCTCGGGGTCCAGATCGAGGACGGCGTCGTGACCGCCGCCCGGTTGGCCGGTGCCGGCATCGCCGAGCGGCCTCTGCGACTACCGGTCACGGAGGGCGCGCTGGTCGGCCG
>JAOPYH010000330.1 GCA_025964715.1 Streptosporangiaceae bacterium
CCAGGGCACGCCACCCCTGCGGGTGGACATGTCCGCGCAGCAGCTCAACGACGCGCTCCGCGCCGCCGGCCTCCTCAAAAGCGGCAGCGGCAAGGAAGAAAAGGACGCCCCTAAGGTCACTTGCTCGATGGGCCCGGTCCGTGACGGGCGCGGGTGGGCAGTGATCTTTGACATGCCCCGGGGCGGCGGTAAGACGGCCTCCGATGTCCTCGCCAAGCGGGAGGTCATCGCCCAGGAGCTCGGCGTGGATGAGATCCAGGTCATCATGTCCCGGGTCCGCGCGGCCAAGGGCGGCAACGCTGGCCGCGTCTCCATGTGGGTCGCCGACGATGACCCGTACCTGGCCGAGCCCACCCCGTCGCCGCTGGCCACGATGGAGCGGTTCTCGATCTGGGAGCCGGTGCCGTTCGGGCAGGACGCCCGTGGCAACCGCATCACGGTGCCGGTGGTGTGGCAGTCGATGTTCTTTGGCGGCCTGCCGCGCAGGGGTAAGACGTTCCCCCAGCGCCTCATGACCGCAGCCGGGCTGCTTGACCCGTGGGTCCGGCACTACGTGGCCGACTTCAAGGGCGGTCAGGACTGGATGGGGATGCGGCACGTCGCCCACCGCCTGGTCCTCGGAGCCGAGGACGACGCCATCGAGGCGTTCAAGGCGATGCTCGCCGAGCTGCTCGCCGAGATGGAACGGCGGTTCGCCCTCTTCCGGGGCCTGCCGACCTCGATCTGCCCCGAAGGCAAGCTGACCCCGCAGATCATCGAGAAGTACAAGATGCCGTTCATCTTCCTGACGGTGGATGAGCTGCAGGAAGCGTTCCTCGCCATGGACGACAAGGACCGGGAAGCCGTCGTGGACGACCTGGGCAGGCTCGCCCGCCGCGGCCCTGCCGCCGGCTTCATCTCCAACTACGCCTCGCAGCGCCCGGACGCCAAGTCTGTGCCGACGAAGCTCCGCGAGATCATCACCATCCGGGCCTGCACCCAGGTCACCGACAAGACCAGCTCAGACATGGTCCTCGGCTCCGGCAAGGCCGCCATGGGCGCCGATGCGTCGCTGCTGTCCGAGGACCACAAGGGCGTCACCGTCCTGGTGACCGGGCCCGCCTCGCACGCCACGGTGAAGAACGACCTACTCACCACGGCCGAGTTCAACGCGCTGTGCCTCAAGGGCCGGGCGCTGCGCGAACCGCTCGGGCAGATCTCTGGTGACGCGGCCGGCGATGTGGCGGCCGCGGCTGGACTGGCCGGGGTCACCATCGAGCCCGTGCTGTCCGACGTCCTCGACGTCATGCGGCACTCCGACCGGATGCACTCCGTCGACCTCCTCGCCCGCCTGGTCAACACGGACGAAGACCGATACGGGGACTGGGACCTCGACAAGCTCGCCGCCGAGCTGGACGCGGCCGGCGTCAAGCGGACCACGAAGCAGATCAACATCAAAGGCAAGAACCTTGCCGGCTACCGGCGCGCCGACCTCGAGGCCGCAGTGCCCGACGAACTGCTGCTCGCCGCCCGCACGGTAGAGCCCTCCCCCTCTACGCCCGCCGCCAACTGACCCCCTTCCCAGGAGGTCTACCCGGGGCCCCGAAGTAGCGGGGGGTCTCTACCCCGGTAGAGGCCCCCGGTAGAGGCCCCCGACCTGCGAAGTAGAGGCCCCTAGAGGGGTACAGGAAGGCCCCGCCCGGATTGCTCGGGCGGGGCCTTTTCTGCGTGTCACTGCGGGCGCTGCAGCACCCTGGACGGCTGCTCACGGCAGAGCCGCTGATACTTGCCCCACGTGATCCGCGAGTGCGTCCAAGAGACAAGGCCCCGCTCGTCGAGCCACTCCGTGCCCGCAGCGCGCCACACCTCCCGGGCCGCGGCGACGGCGGCCAGGTCGACGGGCTCGCCGGACGCCTTTCGCGGTAGACCCCAGTCCTGCCATTTGAACTGCCAGAACCACTCCGGCACCTCATCCGTCAGCGTCTGCCGCTCCGGCCGCCTACGCCGCGCCATCGCGCTCCCTCTGCAGTGCCCACCGGACCGAGGCCGCCTTGGACGCCTGCTGTTGCGCCGGCGACTTCCCCTCGTCCTGGCCCTCGGCAGGCAGCGCCAACTGCTCGAGCAGCTTGCTCAGCACCAGACGGTGAGCCCGCGCCTCAGCGAACAGCCCCGACGGCCGCGGCTGGCCCGTCGAACCGACCATCATCACAGGGCCCGCCGAGAGAGCCGACTGGATCGCGTCCAGCTCGTCCACCGTCCGGCACGCCTCAGTGAGTACCGCCCGCTCGTCCGGGGCCAGCTCGTAGCCCTGTTGGATGTCCTGCCACAGCTGCAGCCCCGCCTCGCCGAGGCCCGCAGGCGCCTGTACGTCCATGGTCACCTCACTTTCTGTCACGTAGGTCAAATCGGGCATTCCCAAAAAACGAGAAGCGAGCATTGCTTCGGTTTCTTTAGCTCTCCCCGGCGGTCCATGTTGGATCACCCGGGACCGCCACTGGGTGGCCCTTGGTCATGCCTTTGGTCACGCTGTGTGTCGGCGACCGCCGCGGGCACAGTGGCTCGCGGCGGTCGCCTGGGGGCGCGTCCGGCGCAGTGACCCCCACGGTCCGCGCCGGTCGCCCGTCTGTTAGGCCGCGACGCGCCGGCCGGGGTTGTACTTGGCCCACGCCTGGTCCTGCTCGTAGCCGGTGGGGAGCCAGAGCTCAGCGCCGTTCTCGATGAGCCAGCGGAGGCGGACGTGGTGGGCGGTGGCGCTCCAGGGCCAGGGCTTGCGGCCGGCGTAGGCGAGCTTCCAGTCCGAGACGATGTCGGGGATGTTGGCGACTTCGGCGAGCGGGCTGGTCAGTCCGTCGGGGTCGATGGTGCCGGTGTGGGCGTAGTCGTTGGCGTTGCGCTTGCGGCAGACGAGCCACGATGCGCGGAGTGCGCTGTAGTCGGCGTAGGAGTCGGTGAGGTCGAGCCAGGCACGACGGACGTCGTCGGGCTGGGAGAGCAGTGCGCCCGCGTCGGTGTGGTCCGCGTACTGGCCCGCCTTGTCGAGGTGGGCACGGAACTGGTCGAGGTACTGCTTGAGGGCGGGCCTGAGGTGGTCGATGATGACGCGGTCGGCGTTGCCTCCGCCGGTTGCCTGGTACAGCTTGAGCGTGAGTTCGCTTGCTGCCTTCTCGGCCTTCCAGTCCATGAGCTTGCCGAAGCGGTCGCTGTTGTCGGCGACGAGCGTGTTGAGCTGCTCGTAGGTGTCGACGAAGCCGTCGGGCATGGTGTGGATGCCGCGCTGGGCGCTGTTGACCAGGTTGGTGATGCCGCCGTGGTCGAGGTCGTCCTTGATGCTGCGTGCGGTCAGGGTCTCTTGCTGGGTCATGTGGGGGTCTCCTCAGTGCTCGGTGCGGTGGGGGGTGCTGTAGATGCCGTGGCGGTGGAGGTATTCGGCTACCTCGTGCTCGGGTACGTCGGGGCCGGCGAAGTGCCCGGCGGGCTTCTCTTCCATCTCCGGCTGGGGGGCGAAGGAGTTGATGAGGTCTCGGACTTCGTTGCGGAGCGCGGTGCGCCGGCCGAGGTCGGTGTCCCAGAACGGATCGGGTGCTTCTTCGGTGGGGGCCATCGTGTTCTCCTGCTGGTTGGTTAGCGGACGAATGAGAGGTGCCGCACGAGGTCGGCGGCCTGCTCGGCGCTGCTCTGCTTGGCGCCGTTGAGGGTGATGTTGGTGATGCGGTCGCCCTCGCGGACGACTGGCCGGTTGTCGTAGCCACCCGAGGTGAAGCGGCTCGCGGGTACGACGTGGCTACCGAAGGCGGCTGCAGTGGCGCTGAGGATGCCGCGCGACCGCGCGCTGTTGTTGAGCGGGATGTACGCCTCCGGCCCGCGCTCTCCAGCGAGGACAGTGGGGGCGTTGAGGATGCCGCCCTGGGCCATCGCGATGCCCTGCCCCTTCACCTGCTGCACGAAGGCGTTGTAGCCGGGAACGGATTTGATCTGAGAGGCGATCTTCGGGGCGAGGGCTGCGATGGTCGGCCAGTCCAGGCCCGCCGCGATCACGTCGGCGATTCCCGCGCCGGACTTGCCTTTCAGGGTGGACAGCAGCGTCAGCGCGTTCGTCAGGTCGGTGCCGGTCAGGGTAGCCGCGTTGGCCTTCACCGCCTTGTTGGCCGATGCGGCACCCTTCGATGAGCCCGCCGCCTGGTGGGCGAGGGCCACCGCCGCGTCGTCCCCTTGCGCCGCGAGGGCCTGGGCGAGGTCTCCGTACCCGGACGCAGCCAGCTTCTGCAGGTCGGAGGCGAACTGGGCGTTGGTTTTGGTGCTGGCGTTGACCTGCTTGTTGAAGTCCGCCAGAGTCGCCCTCGCGATCCCGGCGGTCTTCAGCAGGTTGTCGGTGATGGCCTTGAACTGCTTGTTGTTCGCCTTACCGAGGGCCGTGACGAGGGCGGCGCCGTCTTGGCCCATGTTCTCCAGGATGGATTCGAT
>JAOPYH010000489.1 GCA_025964715.1 Streptosporangiaceae bacterium
GGAGATCAGATATCTCCCGAACCGGGAGAAGGGCAGTAGTGGCGAAAGCGCCGCGAGACTCTCAGCAGGCGGATGTGGGGACGAAGACCAGGTCGGCCGGGCGGGTGCCCCCGCACATCGGGAGCCCGTTGTTTCCGAGAGAAGGTGGGTACTGCGTGGAGATCATCGTGAAGGGCCGTCGTACTGACGTGAACGACCGCTTCCGGGAGCACGTCGGCACCAAGCTGACCAAGGTCGAGAGACTGGATCACAAGGTGATCCGGGTCGATGTGGAGGTGTCGCGCGAACCCAATCCACGGCAGGCCGACCGGCGTGAGCGGGTCGAGCTCACCATCCAGTCGCGCGGTCCGGTGATCAGGGCCGAGGCGGCCGCGGAAGACAGATACGGCGCACTGGACCTCGCACTCGACAAGCTCGAGGCGCGGTTGCGGCGCATCAGCGACCGCCGCAAGGTGCACCACGGCCATCGCGCGCCGGCCAGGCTCGGGGCCGTCGAAGCGCTGGCCGAATCCGGCGAGCGCCTCGCCGGCACGGCGGCGCCGCAGCCGCGCGAGCCAGTGGGAACGGCGCTTGCGGAGGAGGTGGACCGCGATTACGAGACCCCGCCTGACCTCGACGGACACCTCGTGCCCATCCCGATGGAGGGCGACGGGCCGGTCGTCCTGAGAGAGAAGTTCCACAAGGCCGAGCCGATGACCATCGAGCAGGCCCTCTTCGAGATGGAACTTGTGGGACACGACTTTTTCCTGTTCCGTGACAAGGACACCGGACATTCGAGCGTGGTGTACCGGAGGCGCGGATGGGACTACGGAGTCATCCGCCTCGTCGAAGAGTGATAGGGCGCATGCGTCACGTCACCACTGCGACCATGTCATGATCTAGAAAGTCCGGCATGGGCCACTCGGCAAGGGGAGGGCGAGTGAGCGAGAACCCCGAGACTCGCGGCGCGGTGGCTACCGACCCGATTCGCGTGCTCATCGTTGATGATCATGCGCTGTTCCGCCGGGGCCTCGAGATGGTGCTCGCGAGCGAGGACGGCATCGAGGTGATCGGCGAAGGTGGCGACGGCCTCGAGGCGGTGGAGATGGCTGGTGATCTGCTGCCCGACATCGTCCTCATGGACATCCGCATGCCGCGCCGCAGCGGCATCGAGGCCTGTACAGCGATCAAGGACGCGGTGCCAAGCGCCAAGATCGTCATGCTGACGATCAGCGACGAGGAGGAGGATCTCTTCGAGGCGATCAAAGCGGGTGCCACCGGCTACCTGCTCAAGGAGATCTCCATCGACGAGGTGCCCCAGGCGGTGCGCGCCGTGCACGGCGGGCAGTCTCTGATCAGTCCGTCCATGGCCTCCAAGCTGATCACCGAGTTCGCTTCGCTGGCCAAGCGCAGCGAGGAGCGCCAGCAGCAGGTCCCCGCGCCGAAGCTGACCGAACGCGAGATGGAGGTGCTCCGCCTCGTGGCCCGGGGACTCGGGAACCGCGAGATCGCCAAGGAGCTGTTCATCTCCGAGAACACGGTGAAGAACCACATCCGCAACATCCTGGAGAAGCTGCAGCTGCACTCGCGGATGGAGGCCGTCGTCTACGCCGTGCGGGAGAAGCTGCTCGAGATCACCTGAGCGCGCGCTGGGCCGCGCCGAGCAGTTCGGGCGGGTCCATCAGCTCGATCCGCACATCGTGGCAGCCGACCCAGCCGGCCGCCTCCCGCAGGGCGTCCCGCAGCGCCATGACGGCCGACTCGGCGCGCGCCGGCGTGCGCAGGGCCTGAGGCTCGAAGGACACCCGCCGTGCGACGAGCGTGCCGTCCTCGCGGGAGGGGTCCACCCGGCCGATGAGATCCCCACCGGCGAGCAGCGGCATCGTGAAATAGCCGTGCACGCGCTTCTCCTTGGGCACGTAGGCCTCGAGCCGGTGGTCGAAGCCGAAGACCCGCGAGGTGCGTTTGCGATCCCAGATCAGCGAGTCGAACGGCGACAGGAGCGTCGTGCGATGCCGGCCGCGCACGGGTTCGGCCAGCGCCGCCGGGTCGGCCCAGGCCGGTGCGCTCCGGCCGCCGCGCCCCCATCCGGCCACCGTGACCGGGACCAGCCCCGTGGCCCCGTCCGCGAGCGCCTGGTCCAGCAGGCCCGCGTGTTCGCGGCGCAACCGGAGGAACTCGATGAGGTCCGCGCGAGTGGCGACGCCGAGCGCCCGCGCGGCCGTGCCGGCCAGCCGCGCCACGCAGGTCGCGTCGTCCGGCTCCTGGCCGGCGAGCGCGGACGGCACCGCCCGCTCCGCGAGGTCGTAGACCCGGCGCCAGCCCGTCCGGCGTACGCACGCGACCTCGCCGATGTCGAGCAGCCACTCCACGGCGATTTTCATCTCGGACCAGTCCCACCACGGCCCGCCGGCCCGCGCACCGCCGAGCTGGGTGGCGGTCAGCGGGCCCTCGGCGGCGAGCCGCGCGAGCACCTTGGCCGGGCCGTCCTCGGGCACCTTGTGCCAGCGGTACCGGCGCTCACGGAAGGCCCTGCGGCGGAACGCGTAATAAGGCCAGTCCTCGATCGGCAGCACGCAGGCCGCGTGGCACCAGTACTCGAACGTCGTCGGCCGGCCCTGGGGCAGGCCCCAGTAGGCCTCCTCCACCCGGTCCCGCCCGACCGCGCCGAGGCGGGCATAGGGCACGAGCTCGTGTGACCGGGCCAGCACCGAGATGGTGTCGAGCTGCACGGCGCCGAGCCGCGCGAGCGTGGCCGGGACGCCGCCCCGGCGGCCGGTGGCTCCGAGCAGTCCCTGCGCCCGGAGCTGGAGGCGCCGGGCCTCGCCGGCCGGCAACTCGGCCGTGGCGGGAGAGAGCTCGGCGGTTTTCTCGCTGGAGGGGTCAGTCACGCCGCCGATGCTAGACGGCGGTACGGACGAATCGGGTACGGCTGCGCGGCGGTGGGAGACGCCGAGCCCTAGCCGTGCGGGAAGGGCTCCTCCGGCTCTCTGATGGTCGGCTTGTCGGTGGTCTCGCCGTAGGGGCCGCCACGCCGACGTTCACCGCGTTGACCGAAAGTCGAATAGTCCACGATCTCCGGAATAACCCGCGGGTCGTCGAGGACCACGTCCGAGAAGATGTCGGTGGCCAGGGCAAGGATCCCCCCGACGCCCACCACCGCCACTCCCGCCCAGAACACCGGCCAGGACGGCCCGAGCGTAAGCCCCACGCCCCCGACCGTGAACCCTGCGATCATGATGCCTATCGCGACCCATGAAGTCGTTCGGCCGCTATGGGATCCTCCGGCCATCATCACTCCTTGAACGTCAGGCGACCCCGCGAGGACAAGGGGTACGGGCGCCTTGGGTGACTTACCGCTGGAGCTTGAACCGAAACACAAGCGAAAGAGATCGGTCTGGATTGCGCCGGAGGGTGACCTCCACCATCCTGGGATTCGCCTACGATGGCAGCGTACGGGTGGTGTGTGCGCCGCCATTCCGCGGTGACCCACGATCTGCGAGGAGCCTCCGAGAGTGCCAGTAGTCATCGACAAGATCCTTCGCGCGGGCGAGGGCAAGATCCTGCGCAAACTCAAGCGGATCGCCGCCCAGGTCAACTCGATCGAAGAAGACTTCGCCGGGATGAGCGACGCCGAGTTGCGCGAGCTCACCGAGAAGTACAAAGAGCGCATCGCCGAGGGCGAGTCCCTTGATGACCTGCTCCCCGAGGCCTTCGCGACCGCGCGCGAAGCGGCCAAGCGCACGCTCGGCCAGCGGCATTTCGATGTGCAGATCATGGGCGGCGCCGCCCTGCACATGGGGAACATCGCCGAGATGAGGACCGGTGAGGGCAAGACCCTGACCTGTGTGCTCCCGGCCTACCTCAACGCGCTGGCCGGCAAGGGCGTGCACGTGGTCACGGTGAACGACTACCTGGCCAAGCGCGACGCCGAGTGGATGGGCCGCGTCCACCAGTTCCTCGGCCTCGAGGTCGGGGTGATCCTGGGCGACATGACGCCGGCGGAGCGCCGCAAGGCCTACAGCGCCGACATCACCTATGGCACCAACAACGAGTTCGGCTTCGACTACCTGCGCGACAACATGGCCTGGACCCTGGACGAGTGCGTCCAGCGCGGCCACAACTTCGCCGTCGTGGACGAGGTCGACTCGATCCTCATCGACGAGGCGCGTACACCGCTGATCATCTCCGGCCCGGCGGAGCAGAACACCCGCTGGTACGGCGAGTTCGCGAAGATCGTGCCCCGGCTGCGCCGGGGTGAGGCGGCCAAGGACGGCGCCGAGGCCACCGGCGACTACGAGGTCGACGAGAAGAAGCGCACGGTCGGCATCCTGGAGTCCGGGGTCGAGAAGGTCGAGGACTGGCTCGGCATCGACAACCTGTACGACTCGCTCAACACGCCGCTGGTGAGCTTCCTCAACAACGCGCTCAAGGCCAAGGAGCTCTACAAGAAGGACAAGGACTACGTCGTCATGAACGGCGAGGTCCTGATCGTCGACGAGTTCACCGGCCGCATCCTGCACGGCCGGCGCTACAACGAGGGCATGCACCAGTCGATCGAGGCCAAGGAGGGCGTGCAGATCAAGGACGAGAACCAGACTCTCGCCACGATCACGCTGCAGAACTTCTTCCGGCTGTACGACAGGCTGAGCGGCATGACCGGCACGGCCCAGACCGAGGCCGCCGAGTTCAACAAGATCTACAAGCTCGGGGTCATCCCGATCCCGACCAACCGGGAGATGGTCCGTCAGGACGTCGCCGACGTCGTCTACAAGACCGAGCAGGCCAAGTTCGAGGCCGTCGTCGACGACATCTCCGAGCGCCACGACAACGGCCAGCCGGTGCTGGTCGGCACCACCTCCGTCGAGAAGTCCGAGCGGCTCTCCAAGATGCTCAAGCGCCGGGGCGTCAAGCACGAGGTCCTCAACGCCAAGCAACACGAGCGGGAGAGCGCGATCGTGGCCGAGGCCGGCCGCAGGGGCGCCGTCACGGTGGCGACCAACATGGCCGGTCGTGGCACCGACATCATGCTCGGCGGCAACCCCGACTTCCGGGCCGACCTCGAGCTGCACCAGCGCGGGCTGTCGCCGCTGGAGACGCCTGAGGAATATGAGGCGGCCTGGACCGAGGCGCTCGAGAAGGCCAAGGAGGCCGTCAAGGGCGAGCACGAGGAGGTCACCGAGGCCGGTGGGCTCTACGTGCTCGGCACCGAGCGGCACGAGTCCCGCCGCATCGACAACCAGCTGCGCGGCCGGTCCGGCCGGCAGGGCGACCCCGGCGAGTCCCGGTTCTACCTCTCGCTCGAGGACGACCTGATGCGGCTGTTCAACTCGGCTCGGGTCGAGGCCATCATGACCCGGCTGAACATCCCCGACGACGTGCCGATCGAGTCCAAGATCGTGTCGAACGCGATCCGGTCCGCCCAGCACCAGGTCGAGCAGCAGAACTTCGAGATCCGCAAGAACGTCCTCAAGTACGACGAGGTCCTCAACCGGCAGCGCAAGGTCATCTATGAGGAGCGCCGACGGGTGCTCGAGGGGGCCGACCTCGAGGAGCAGATCCGCCGCATGATCGACGAGGTCGTCGAGGGCTACGTCGCCGGCGCGACCGCCGACGGCTTCGCCGAGGAGTGGGACCTCGACAAGCTCTGGAAGGCCTTCAAGCAGCTCTATCCGATCTCGGTCACCGTCGACGAGCTGGTCGAGGCCACGGGCGGTGAGCTGTCGTCCCTCGACGCCGAGACGATCTCGGAGAAGGTCCGCGAGGACGCGCAGGGCGCCTACGACAAGCGCGAGGGCGAGCTCGGGGCCGAGGTCATGCGCGAGCTGGAGCGCCGGGTCGTCCTCTCGGTGCTGGACCAGAAGTGGCGTGAGCACCTCTACGAGATGGACTACCTCCAGGAGGGCATCGCCCTGCGCGCCTACGCGCAGCGCGACCCGCTGGTGGAATACCAGCGTGAGGGCTACGACATGTTCGCCGCCATGATGGACGCCATCAAGGAGGAGTCGGTCGGCCACCTCTACCGCATCGAGGTCGAGGTCGAGGAGCAGCCCGCCGAGCCGGCCGTGGGTGCCGCTCCGGTGCTGGTCAAGGACTCGGCGGCGGCCGAATCCGCGGAGGACAGGCCGGAGATCCACGCCAAGGGTCTCGAGGAGCCCAAGCGGGCGGCCAAGCTGCAATACTCCGCGCCCGGCGAGGACGGTGGCGTCGAGCAGCACACCGAGGCCGGGGCGGACAGGTTCGCGGACGTGTCCCGCAACGACCCGTGCCCGTGCGGCTCCGGAAAGAAGTACAAGCGCTGCCACGGCGACCCGCGTAACGCCTGAGCCTCCACAACGGCAGGTCATCCCCGCCGTGATCGCGCGGTCGTCCACTGGACGGCCTCGAGATCACGGCGGGGATCGTCGTCTCAGCGGTGGGGGAGTGCGGGCGCGGCCGGCGGGATGGTCGTCTCGAGGGCACGGCAGCGCCAGCGCCCGCGGAACCGCTCGAGCCGCAGCGCGATGGCCTGGATGTGCCCGCCGACCTGTGCGACCGCGCCCACCTCCGCGTGGCCTGGCGCCGGGGTCTGGATCCACGACGCCAGGATGCGCGGCGGCGAGGCCCGTCTCGGCGCCGCCGCCGGGTACTGGGACAGCTCCTGTGCCACCTTGAGCGTCACCCAGCGCGCCAGCTGGTTGAACGGCCGGCGCCCGGCGAAGGCCTCGAAGGCCAGTCTCAGGATCACCTCGGCTGCGGTCGCGAGGTCGGGTTCGGCCGTGTCGTCGGCCGGCCGTACGGACCGCAGGGCCGGGCGCGGGCCGGGAGGCGTGCCGGAGCGCGGCCGGGGAGGCCCGGGCGGCGGCCCTGTCGAGGGTGCGGGGGAGAGGGCGAGCGCGAGTGAGCCGTCCACCGGGGGCGCGTCGCGCACGGCGGGCGCGAACCGGCGGACCGCCGGATAGGTGAGGAGCCGGACGGCTGACCGGCGGGACGTACGTGGATTCATGGCGGCCTCCTGGGCGGTTGATCCGCTCCGGCCGCGCACGGCCGGAGCGCCGCCGCGCCAGGGAAGTGCGCGTCGGCACACGACAGAGCCGCCCGGCCGGCCGACAGATACGAGACGTCCGGATCCGGCCAGTTCCCGGTGCTGTACGCCGGCGCCCCACGGATCTGGTCACTGAGGGATGCGCCAGGTAGGGTTCGTACTGGTCTCAGCGTCAATTGTCGAAATGCTCCAGGCGTGCGTGACGTGCGCGTAAGGGTCCATAAACCGGCCCGCATAACCGGGAGTCTCCAGCGCACATGAATGGCGGAAGCCGGGCCATGGGCGGCGAGATCCTCATCGCCGCGGATCGCGTCATCGCCGGCGCCCGGAGGTCGCGGACGCTGCGCCCCGGATATGTCCGGGTCGTGCGGGGGATCATCACCGAGGTCGGGGAAGGGCGCCCCGCGGGCTCGCCGGACGTGACCCTGGACGGCGGCACACTCGTGCCGGGCCTCATCGATCTCCAGGTGAACGGCTGCTTCGGTCATGACCTCGCGAGCGCCACGCCCGAGGGCTGGCACACCGTGGTCAGCCGGCTGCCGGAGACAGGGGTCACCGCGTTTCTGCCGACGTTCATCACCGCTCCCGTCGACGCACTGGTGGCCGCACTCGGGCGGGCGGGCGGGCTCCTGCCGGGACTCCGCACGGGTGCCCGCGTCCTCGGGATCCACTTGGAGGGGCCCTTCCTGTCGGAACGCAGGCGCGGAGCCCACCGGGCCGAATGGCTCACCGACCCCACGGCGGAAGCGCTTCACGCGCTGCTGGAGCCTGGGCTGGTCCGGCTCGTGACGCTCGCGCCGGAACGCGCCGGCGGCCTCGCGGCGGTACGGATGCTCGCCGACGCCGGAGTCCTGGTGAGCGTCGGCCACAGTGACGCCACCGCCGATCAGGCGGCCGCCGCCGCGGACGCCGGGGCGCGCAAGGTGACCCACCTGTTCAACGCCCAGACCGGCATCGACCACCGGGCTCCGGGCGTCGCGGCGCAGGCCCTCGCCGACCCTCGGCTGCACCCCGGGCTCATCGCCGATCTGCACCATGTCCCGGCGGTGGTGTGCAGGCTCGCCTTCGCGGCCGCCGGCGACCGGGTGGTGCTGGTGAGCGACGCGGCCGCGGCGGCGGGCATGCCACCCGGCGGCTACGAGCTCGGCGGTGAACCGATCACGCTGCCGGCGCACGGCCCGCCCCTGCGGGACGACGGCACCGTGGCCGGGTCCGCGCTGCGGTTGGACGACGCCGTGGGCAATGTCGCGCGCCTCGGCGTGGACCTGATGACGGCCGTCGACGCGGCCACCCGCACCCCGGCGGACCTGATCGGCCGCCCGGACCTCGGGCGGATCGCGCCCGGCGCCACCGCCGACCTTGTTTGGCTCGGTGACGACGTCCGTACCCGGATGACCTGGATCGGTGGTGTGAGGGCCTTCGGGGAAGAGCTGTAGACGACCCCGGGCGCCCGGGCGAACCCGGGCACCCGCTCCGCACGTGCGAAGGAGAACCTGATGACCCAGAGCGCGACCGACAACACACCCGTGACCCGCATGCGGGCCGAGATCGGCGAACAGCCCGGGGCGCTCCGCCGGACGCTTGACGTGCTGTTGCCGAGGATGTCGGACGTCGGGCTCGTGGCCCGGGGCACGCGTCAGGTGCTCTTCATCGCCCGTGGATCCTCCGACAACGCCGCCGTGTACGGGCGCTATCTCGTCGAGAGCCATGTGGGCCGGCTGGCGACGCTGGCCGCGCCCTCGATCGCGACCGTCTACAAACGGAAACTTGACCTGTCCGGGGTGCTGGCCGTCGCGATCAGCCAGTCCGGAAAGACCGAGGAGATCGTCGAGACGCTGGACTGGGCCGCCGGCTGCGGCGCGCGTACGCTCGCCGTGACGAACGGAGTCGGCTCACCGCTGGCCAAGACCGCCGACGTGGCGCTGATCACCGAGGCGGGTGACGAGCTCGCCGTACCGGCGACCAAGACCTACACGACGCAGCTCGCCGCGCTGGCCGTCCTGGCGCTCGGGCTGGGCGCCGACGTGGACCTGACCGATCTGCGCAGGGCCCCCGACGAGGTGGCCCGGCTGATCGAGGCCACCGAGGCCTCCGAGGCGCTCCCGGCCATCACCGAAGAGCTTGCCGAGGTGCCCGGTGCGGTCGTGTCGGGCCGGGGGATGGTCTTCGGCACCGCGCTGGAACTGGCGCTCAAGCTCAAGGAGGCGTGCTATCTGCACGCCATGGGCCTCTCCTACGCAGACCTGCTGCACGGGCCGATCGCTGTGGTCGACGAGACCACTCCGGCCCTTCTGGTCGCTGCCGACTCCGGCCCCAACCTGGAAGGCACGATCGCACTCGCCGGGCGCGTGACGAGGGCCGGAGCCCGCGCCTACGGAGTGGGCGGCGGCAGCGGACTGGCGGAGGTGTGCTCGCGGGTCCTGCCCGGTCCTGCGCTCCCCGAATGGGTGGCGCCCCTCGCGTTGATCGTCCCTGGACAGCTGCTGGTGGAGTCGCTGGCCCGCCGGCTCGGCGTCGACCCGGACATGCCCCGCGGCCTCAACAAAGTGACGCAGACCGGTTGACCTGGCCCGGGGAACGGCCGCGGCCACGAGGAGTGCGGAGGTGCCGGTGGGGTAGCGATAGGGCGATCGCGACAGAGGAGGGGAGCATGGCTGAGCGCCGTGTCAGGGTCGGGTCGCCCGTCGGGTTGCACGCCAGGCCCGCCGCTTTGTTCGTTCAGGCGGCGGCGGCGGTGCCGCGGGAGGTGACCATCGCCAGGCCGGACGGCGACCCCGTCAACGCCAAGAGCATCCTGGCGGTGCTAGGCCTCGACGTGCGCCACGGTGAGGACGTTGTGATAGCCGTGGAGGGCGACGAGGACGGCGCCGACGTCCTGCTTGCCCAGCTCGAGGAGCTGGTGGCGGAGTCCGCGGGTGCCTGAGCGCGCGCCTGACCCGAGTGGCCCTGATCTCGCCGGGCTCGGGGTGAGCCCGGGAGTGGGGTACGGCCCGGTCCACGTGATCGCCCGGGCCGTGCCGGAGCCGCGAAGGGAAAGCCATCACGGTGACGCGGCCGGTGAGACGGCGAGGGCGCTCGGCGCCCTCGAGGCCGTCGCGCGCGAGCTGGAGACGCGCGGGGCCAGGATGGCTGCCGGCCACGGTCAGGCCATGGAGGTCCTGGCCGCCCAGGCGCTCATGGCCAGGGATCCGGGGCTCGCGGACAGCGTGGGCACGAAGATCGACACCGGCCTCGGCGCCGCGCCCGCAGTCTTCGAGGCCTTCGCCGCCTACCGGGAGCTGCTCGCCGGAGCCGGTGAATACGTGGCCGGCCGGGTGGCCGACCTCGACGACGTCCGCGATCGCACGGTGGCGCGGCTGCTCGGAGTTCCGATGCCGGGGATCCCCGCCTCCGACCGGCCGTTCGTCCTGGTCGCCCGTGATCTTGCTCCATCCGACACGGCGCTGCTCGACCCGGCTCAGGTCGTCGCGTTCGTCACCGAGGAGGGCGGCCCGACCAGCCACACCGCCATCCTGGCGCGGGCCATGGGCGTGCCCGCGGTGGTGGCCTGTCCCGGTTGTACGTCCCTGCCCGAGGAGACCTGGGTGCTCGTGGACGGTGCCTCCGGTGCCGTACGGCTGGACCCGCCGTCCGGCGAGGTGGCACGGGCGCGTGCGGCGGCCGCCGCACGCGCGGGGACCGCGGGCGGGGTGGCGGGACCCGGCGTCACCAAGGACGGGCACCGGGTGCCGCTGCTGGCCAACCTGGGCGCGCCCGGCGACCTCGACGAGGCACTTGCGAACGGGGCGGAGGGGGTCGGGCTTCTGCGCACCGAATTCCTGTTCCTGCACCGCGCGGCCCCACCGCCCGCGCAGGAGCAGGAGGCCGTGTACCGCCGGATCTTCCAGGCCTTTCCGCGCGGCCGGGTGATCGTGCGTGTTCTCGACTCGGGCGCGGACAAGCGGCTGGGCTTCCTGCCGTCAGCGGGCGCGGAGCCCAATCCGGCCCTGGGTGAGCGGGGCCTGCGGATGCTGCGCCGGCACCCGGCCCTACTGGCGCAGCAGCTCGGCGCGCTCGCCCGCGCGGCCGCGGGCCTGACGACCAGGCTGCAGGTCATGGCCCCGATGGTGACGGACGCCGAGGAAGCCAGGTTCTTCGCCAGGGCATGCCGAGACGCCGGGGTGGAGCTGCCCGGCGTGATGATCGAGGTGCCGGCCGCGGCGCTGCGGGCTCGCGACCTCGCGGGCGAGGTGGAGTTCTTCAGCGTCGGGACCAACGACCTGGCGCAGTACGCCTGTGCGGCGGACCGGCAGGTGGGACGACTGGCCGGGTTCCAGGACGCGTGGCGCCCGGCGGTGCTCGACCTGGTCGCGATGGCCGCCGAGGCGGCACACGAGGCCGGCAAGCAGTGCGGACTGTGCGGTGAGGCCGCCGGCGACCCCGCACTCGCCTGCGTGCTGGTCGGTCTCGGCGTCACGTCGCTGTCGATGAGCGCGCCATCGCTGGCGCCCGTACGGGCCGCGCTGGCTCAGCACACCCTCGTGGAGTGCCGCGCCGCCGCTGCGGCCGCCCGGGCGGCCACGTCGGCCGAGGACGCCCGCTTCGGCGCCCGGACCGAACTCGGCATGTGATCGCGGGCGGATCGGCCGTACGGCCGCAGGCGCACTCACGAGGCGATGAGCCACCGGTTTCCGGCGTGGCGCAGGGTGTAGCTCTCGGCGAGGACACCCGAGGTACGCGCCGGGTGCGCTCGCCAGTGGAGGTCGCTGAAGAGCACGGTGTAGTCCGCGGGGCCCGGCCCCTGAGTGGCGGTCGGCACCGTGACCTGACGTAGCGCGGCGAGATCGGTGGCACTCAGGTGCCGTCGCACCTGCGGGATCCACGCGCGGCAGCCGGTCCGGCCGAAGGTGTCCCGGTCGTAGGCCGGCGCGAGGTAGAGGCAGACCCGGCGGTCGCCCGCGGCCATGCCGCGAAGGTAGCGGTACAGCACCATGCGCGCCGGGAAGGACTTGCGCAGGGCGGTGCCGTCCTCCGGCGGCAGCGTGATGGTCGGCTCCGGAGTCAGCGGTGGCATGGAGGTGTCGGCCCGTGAGCCGCACCCGGTGGCGGCGATCATCGGGGCGAGGACCAGAGCCGCGATCGGCAGCCGGACACGCACGGGGGGACCTCCTGACAGGCGGGCAGGCAAATCCTCCCAGCCCCGGAGGCGTCCGTCTACGAGAACGTCAGGCCGTGACCCAAGTCGTACATCCCCGGAATCCTCACCGGCAGCTTGCCGGACGGCCGTACGGCACCGGTGAGCACCTTCGCGAGCGCGTTGAGAGAGGCCGTGCCGGGGGAGTACGTCGCCAGTGCCGCCTTGGCCGGCCCCGTGTGGCCGAGGTCGTACGGGAGGCCGAGGGCCGCGACGACCACCGGCTTGGCCGCGAGCGCGCGGACCCGGGCGGCGGTGGCCGCCCCCGCGTCCCGCGTGGTCAGCACGACCACGTCCGCGGCCTGCGCCGAGCCCACGGTGGGTACGCCGCGGCCGCGCAGGGCCCGGCCGAGCGCGATGCCGGCCGCGCCGGTGACGTAGACGCTCTTGCCGTGCAGGGGCAGCAGCCCGGCGTCGTTCTTCACCATGGTGATCGACTGCTCCGCGACCCGGCGGGCCGTCGCCAGGTGCTCGGCCGACCTCACCAGGGCCTCGGCCTTGTCCGGGTCCGCCGGCCGCCGGGCGAACAGGCCCCGCGACTCCTTGAGCCGCAGGATCCGGGTGACGGCGTCGTCCAGCCGCCGTGCGGGGATCGATCCCGTACGCACGGCACGGAGCACGGCGTTGTAGGCGTTGCCCGTGTTCGGAGGCATGAGGAGCTGGTCGGCTCCGGCCTTGATGGCCAGTACGGGCGCGGCCAGATCGCCGTACTTGCGGCGGACCCCGGCCATCTGCAGCGAGTCCGTCATGATGACGCCCTGGTAGCCGAGTTTCCCGCGCAGCACTCCGGTCAGCACCGTGGGCGAGAGCGTCGCCGGGTCCCCGGACCGGTCGAGCCCGCGGACCACGATGTGCGCCGACATGATGGCGTCCACGTGATGGGCGATGGCCGCACGGAACGGGGGAGCGTCGAACCTCTCCCACTGCTGCCGGGTGTGCCCGATCACGGGCAGACCGGTGTGACTGTCGGTGGCGGTGTCCCCGTGGCCCGGGAAGTGCTTGGCCGTGGCGGCGATGCCCGCGGAGCGATAGCCGTCCACGGCGGCGCCGACCAGGTCCGCGGTCAGTCCGGGGTCGGAGCTGAACGAACGGGTGCCGATCACCGGGTTGGACGGGTTGAGGTTGACGTCGGCGTCCGGGGCGTAGTCCTGGTTGATCCCCACCGCGTGCAGCTCCGCGCCGGTCGTCTGCGCGGCCGCCCGTACGGTCTCGGTCCGCCGGGCCGCGCCCAGTGCCATGTTGCCGGGGAAGCGGGTGATGTACGGCAGCCGCGAGACGATGCCCTGCTCCTCGTCGACGCCGATCAGCAGCGGCAGCCCGGAGGCCTTCTGCAGCGTGTTGGACAGCTCCGCCGTCTGCCGCGCGGTTCGGGTGTTGCCCGGGAAGTAGATCAATCCGCCGAGGTGGTAGTGCTTGACCATGGACACGGCCTGTGCGGTGGTCTGGAACGTCGGCACGAAGAGTTGTCCGACCTTCTCTTCGGTGGACATCTGGCCGAGCAGCTTCGGCACCACCGAGGGCGGGCTCGGCGTCGCGCTGGGGCTCCGCACGGGTGGTCTGCCCTTGGCCGCCTCGGATGGGTCGCCTGACGCGCACGAGGCCGCCGAGGCGATGGCGGCCGCGGCGGCGACGAGGATGACGGCTGGACGGGGCATGAGGATCCCGACGGTAACAGGAGTGCGCCGATGCTCCGTTCGCCCGTTCTGCGCCTCCTTGGGCGACTCAGCCGGTGAGGGACACGCCGAGGAGCTCCTCCAGCCGGGTCACCGTCGCGGTGACCTCGGTGTGGTGCAGACCGACCATGCCTATCGCCTCGGCCGCCCGGACGTTGTGCTGGATGTCATCGATGAACACGCATTCCTGCGGCGGCAGACCCAGCTGCTCGAGCGCGTGCTGGAAGATGCGCTCGTCCGGCTTGCGTATGCCGACCTCGCTGGAGATCACCACGCAGTCGAACAGCTCGTGCCATAGCTCCCGTGGATAGTCGTTGCCCCAGGAGTTGGAGACCAGGCCCGTACGCACGCCGTTCGCGCGCGCCCGGCGCAGCGCCTCGTACATCGGCCGCACCGGCTCGAAGCCGCGGAACATTCGGCTGAGCAGCCCGTCGGGCGGCACGGCACCACCGTCGGCCAGGCAGAGCTCGGCCGCGAGCCGCCGCTCGAACTCGCGCGGCGTCAGCGTGCCGTCCTCGAGGCCGTGGATCGGGTTGACGGCTCCGCCGTCATAGGCCTGTGCCACCCACACGCGCATCACCTCGCGATAGCGCGCGGTGTCCAGCCCCTCCGCGGTGAGCCACGCGGTGATGGCGTCCTTCAACGGCGAGGTCAGCACGCCGCCCCAGTCGGTCAGCACGCCGCGCACAGGCGAACCGCCGGGCACGGCCGAATCGGATTCGGTCACTTGGCCGATGGTAGGCGATGTCCGCCTGTACGGACGGGCCCCCGGGTGACAATGTCCGATTCGTCGGTGGCACCATGAAGATCATGCGGCGCGACCGGCTCGGCGGGCCCCCCGAATACGCACAAGCGCCTGCACAGGGCCTTGTGCGGGCGCACCAGGAGAGTTCGATGCGTGAGCCTCCGGCCGTTTTCGGTCTCGGCTCTCCGGAGTTTCGGGCGGGAGACCACGATGAGTCCGATTAGCGTGGCCGTTCATGCGGCCGATCTCGTCACGCGGATGGGTTTGGAGGGCTTCGTCCGATTGGCGTCTCGGCTGGCCCTGATCCCCGTCGACGAGGCGTGGCGAGCCGATGTGGTCGTGGTCGCGGTGGAGAACTTCGACGCCTGCGCGATGAAGCTGCTGCGGCGGCTGTGCTCGTCGAGTCCGCGTTTTCTGGTCGTTGTGGAGGAGCATTGGTCCGCTGACCTGCAGGTGGCGGTCGAGTGTGGAGTGCGGGGGGTGCTGTGGCGGGCGGATTTCACCGCTGCGAGGTTCACCGGTTCGATCGTCTCCGTCGCGGAGGGGGGCGGGGATTTCCCGCCGCTCCTGCAGGGCAGGTTGATGGACGAGGTGCAGCGGACCTACCGGGATGTGCTGGCACCGCAGGGCTTGACCGCCTCTGGTCTGACGGAGCGGGAGATCGACGTGCTTCGGCTGGTCTCCGAAGGGTTCACCGTGGAGGAGATCGCGCAGAAGCTGCGCTATTCCGAACGCACGGTGAAGAACGTCATCCATGGCTTGATGAAACGACTGAATCTGCGTAATCGTGTGCACGCGGTCGCTTATGCCCTGCGGTGCGGGTTGATCTGAGGATGGGCCGGCGGGAACCCGGCACGGACCGGCTGCGGACTGCCCCCACCGGGTCACGGCGCCCCGCCGGAGGTCGCGCCGCGGCGCCGCACCGGAGGTCACGTTGCGACGGGCGGTGCCCGGTGCACTATCGGAGACGGTCGGCCGGCGTCTTACGATAAACATTGATCTTGCGTCAAACATTGATCTTGCTTGGTCCAGAGGAAGGAAGACGCCGGATTGAGCACCGTCGTCGTCAAACGCCCTCCACGGGCCGAAGGTCCTCGGATACCGGAAGGGCAGGTCGAACTCGCGGAGCCGCCCGTTCTGGGCGAACCGGCCACCGCCGACTTCGGTTCGGTACTGCTCTACCTGCCGATGGGGCTGGGCAGCGCGGCGATGGTGCTGATGTTCTCCCTGGGGAGCGCCAACCCGGCGACCTACATGATGGCCGGGATGATGGGCGTCGCGATGATCAGCATGACCCTGAGTCAGCTCGGCCGTTCCAGTGCCGAGCGCAAGCGCCGGATGCGCGCCGAGCGCCGTGACTACCTGCGCTATCTCGCGCAGAAGCGCAGGCAGGCAAGGCAGGCGGCGGCCGAGCAGCGGGCGGCCGTCCTGTGGGACAACCCCCGCCCGCGGGACCTGTGGGCCACGGCCATCGGACCCCGGCTGTGGGAGCGCAGAGCCGGTGCGGACGACTTCGCCGAGGTCCGCATCGGAGTGGGCGCCCGGCGGGCCGCCCTGGAGTTCCTCCCCCCGCAGACCAAGCCCGTCGAGGACCTCGAACCACTCTCGGCGATCTCGCTCCGCCGGTTCACCAGGGCCTACCAGAGCGTCTCCCGGCTGCCCCTCACCGTCGCGCTGCGACGGTTCACCAGCGTGGAGCTGGCTGGGGACGGTGAAGCCGCGCTGGGGCTGATGCGGGCGATGATCGGTCAGCTGGTGACCTTCCACTCCCCGGACGAGCTCCGGATCGCCGTGCTGGCCGATGAGGCCGGCCGGGCCGAGTGGGATTGGGTGAAGTGGCTGCCCCACAACGTTCACCCGCACGAAGAGGACTCCGCGGGTCCGCTGCGGCTGGCCGCCGGGGACCACGACGCGCTGATGGAGCTGCTCGGGCGGGACTTCCGCGACCGGCCCGAGCACGATGCGACGTGGTCGCCGAGTGTGGCCGAGCCGTTCGTGATGGTCCTGGCACAGGGGGTGCGGATACCGGAGAGCTCGCCGTTGCTGGGCTCCGGGCTGCGCGGCGCCGTGCTCCTGGACGCCACCGGCGTCATGACGGGCGGGCGGAAGGCGCTGCGGC
The DNA here is from genome assembly GCA_025964715.1 of Streptosporangiaceae bacterium. GTDB lineage: Bacteria > Actinomycetota > Actinomycetes > Streptosporangiales > Streptosporangiaceae > Actinomadura_C. The sequence continues at coordinate 16,714 of JAOPYH010000489.1, forward strand.
TGACCGTCCGGGACGGCCGGGTGGAGTTCCCCTCGGGCGATGAGACGTTGTCCGCCGAGGCCGACATCCTGAGCGCGACGGCCGCCGAGAGCCTGGCCCGGACGCTGGCGCCGATGCGCACCAGCGGGAGCGTCGACCTCGTCGACCGGCCGCTGGAGTCCGACTTCGACCTGACCGCGCTGCTGGGCATCCGTGACCCGCGGGGCTTCGACGTGGCCGCCAAGTGGCGGCCACGGGCCGCGCAGTCCGCGCGGCTGCGGGTGCCGATCGGGGTCACCGAGGAGGGCGAGGTGGTCGAGCTCGACCTCAAGGAGTCGGCTCAGGCCGGCATGGGACCGCACGGCCTGCTGATCGGGGCCACCGGCTCGGGCAAGAGCGAGCTGCTGCGCACACTGGTCATCGGCCTTGCCGCCACCCACTCCTCCGAGGTGCTCAACACGGTCCTGGTGGACTTCAAGGGTGGCGCCACGTTCCTCAACCTGGACCGGCTCCCGCACACGTCCGCCGTGATCACCAACCTGGCGGACGAACTCCACCTGGTGGACCGGATGCGGGACGCCCTCAACGGGGAGATGATCCGCCGTCAGGAGCTGCTGCGTGAGAGCGGTTACTCCTCCCTGTTCGACTACGAGAAGGCCAGAGCCTCCGGCACCAAGCTGACGCCGCTGCCGTCGCTGCTCATCGTCGTGGACGAGTTCTCCGAACTGCTGGCCAGCAAGCCGGAGTTCGTGGAACTGTTCGTCACGATCGGACGGCTGGGGCGCAGCCTCGGCGTGCATCTGCTGCTGGCTTCGCAACGGCTGGACGAGGGCCGCATCCACCGTGTGGAGGGGCACCTGTCCTATCGCATCGCGCTGCGCACCTTCTCCTCGATGGAGTCGCGGAGCGTGATCGGGGTCTCCAGCGCCTACGAGCTGCCCTCGGCGCCGGGCCACGGCTACCTGAAGGTGGACACCACCAACCTGGTGCGGTTCAAGGCCGCCTACGTCTCAGGTCCCAGCCCGCTGCCTGCGCCCACGGTGGGGGAAGCGGTGCAGCGGGCCAAGGCGGCCGAGGACGTGGTGGCCTTCGATCTGGAGCGGCATGCCCCTCCGCAGCAGGTGGAGGTTGAGGACGCCGCGCTCGCCCCCATGGCCACACGCGACCTCGGCCCCGCCCGCCGCGAGCGGGAGCCGGCCCCCGGGCAACAGAGGGAGGAACAGGAGAGCCTGCTCGAAGTGCTGGTCGACCGGCTCGAGGACAGCGGTCCCCCGGCCCGGCAGATCTGGCTGCCGCCGCTGGCCACCCCGCCCAGCCTCGATGAGCTCCTGCCCGGGATCGTGCCCGATCCGGTGCGCGGGATGAGCGCGGCCGGCCATCCGGCGCAGATCTCGCTGCGGGTCCCCCTCGGCGTGGTAGACCGGCCGTTCGAACAGTCGCGGGAACTGCTGGTCGCCGATCTCTCCAGGGCGGACGGTCACATCGGCGTGGTCGGTGCTCCACAGACGGGGAAGTCGACGCTGCTGCGCACCCTCATGCTCTCTCTCGCGCTGACCCATACGCCGGAGGAGATCCAGTTCTACTGCCTGGACTTCGGCGGCGGCGGTCTGGTCTCGACCGCGGGCCTGCCGCACGTCGGCTCGGTGGCCACCCGCCTGGAGCGCGACCGGGTGCTGCGGACGGTCGAGGAACTGTTCCAGCTCCTGGAGCGGCGCGAGCGGCTGTTCACCTCGATGGCCCTGGAGTCCATGGCCGCCTACCGGGGGCTGCGGGCCCGCGGCGAGATCGAGGACCCGTACGGAGACGTCTTCCTCGTCGTGGACGGCTGGTTCACCCTGCGCCAGGACTACGAGGACCTGGAATCGAGGATCATGGAGCTGGCCGCCCGCGGGCTGTCGTTCGGGGTGCATGTCGTGGCCTCGGCGGTGCGCTGGTCGGAGATCCGGACGCGGCTGCGCGACATGCTGGGCACCAAGCTCGAGCTGCGCCTGGGCGACTCGATGGAGTCCGAGGTCGGCAGCCGGGCCGCCGCGGGGGTGCCGCACCAGCCGGGCCGCGGACTGACCGGCTCCGGGTATCACTTCCTGGCCGGGATACCGCGGATCGACGGCTCCTCGGAAATCAGCGACCTGAGCGCCGCCACGAGGGCCGCGGTCTCAGAGATCGACACGTTCTGGACGGGCCGTTCGGCACCGGGCGTCCGTCTGCTGCCGACCAGCCTCCCGGCGGAGCAGCTGCCGGCCCCGAAGGGCGACCTGGAGTTCTGCCTGGGCTGGGACGAACAGCGCCTGTCGCCGGTCTGGCACGACTTCGCCGGCACTCCCCATCTGATGGTCTTCGGCGACGGCGAGACCGGCAAGACCAACGCGCTCCGCCTGGCGATCCGGGCCATCACCACGCGCTACCAGCCGAGCGAGGCCCGCATTCTGCTCGCGGACCCGGGCCGCGGCCTCCTCCAGTCCGTCCCCGAGGAATACCGCGTCGGCTACGCGGTGGACGGAGAGGGACTGGCCGGACTCGCGGAGAACGCCACGATCTCCATGAGCAAGCGCCTCCCCGGCCCCGAGATCACCCCCGAGCAACTGGCCAGGAGGGACTGGTGGCACGGCCCGCGGCTGTTCGTCCTCGTCGACGACTACGACCTGTTCTCGGCCGCCCCCGGGATGGGCTCCCCGATGGCGCCGCTGGTCAACCTGCTCTCCCAGGGCCTCCACATCGGCATGCACGTCGTGGTCGCACGCAGCACGTCAGGCTCCATGCGGGCCATGATGGACCCGCTTCTGCGGCGGATGTGGGAGCTGGGCAGCCCGGCTCTGCTGTTCTCCTATCCCAAGGAGGAGGGCAAGTTCATCGGGGAGGCCAAGCCTCGTACGCTCCCGGCGGGCCGGGCCCAGCTCGTCACCCGGCGCGGCGTCAAGCTGCTCCAGACCGGACTGGTGGTCCGGCCCTGAGGACACCACCCGCCTGTTCGCCGGCCTCCGCCCGCCCCCGCCTCGGCCTCCGCCGCCCCCGCCTCGGCCTCCGCCCGCCCCCGCCTCGGCCTCCGCCTCCGCCCCCGCACCATAGGAGCATCATGACGACCGCCACGTCCGCGGTTGCCGTCCCCGGCGACGGCGGCACCGACGTCTGCCGGCTCACCATCGACGGGCCCAACGGCCGGGCGGACCTGGCCGTCCCGGTGTCCACGCCGGTCTCCGCCCTGATGCCCGTACTCGTGCGGCGCGTCGTCGCGGACCCGGACGGGCGCGGTGGCCCCTGGGTGCTGCAGCGGCTGGGTGAGGATCCGCTGGATCCCGACGGCACCCCGGAGACCCTCGGCCTGCGGCACGGCGACGTGCTGCACCTGCGGCCGTCGGACGGCCCGATGGCCGCACTCGACTTCGACGACGTCTCCGACGGCGTGGCCGAGGCGATCGGCAGGCGCCCCGACCGTTGGCGGCCCGAGCTCACCCGCCGGCTCCTGCTGGGCCTGTCGTGCCTCGTCCTGGCCGTACTCGCCGCCGAGGTCCTCGGCGCCGGCCCCGGCATGTCCACCGCGGCCTGCTGCGGCGTGATCGCCATCGGCCTGGCCACCGGGTGTGTGGTGGCCTCCCTGGTGGGCGACCGTGGGAGCGCTCTCGTCACCGGCCTGGGCGGATGCGGGTTCGCGGCACTCGCCGGGCTGACGGCCGGGCGGGGAACGCATGGGGGTTTCGCCCCCGGGGCATCGGGCCTGCTGCTCGCCGCGACCTGCACCGGCGTGCTCGCGGCGATCCTGCTGCTCATCGGCCGGCTGCCGCTCGCGGTCCCGGGCACCGTGCTGGTCACGGCGGCCGCCACCGGGATCGGGTCGTGCCTGTCGGCGCTCCTGGGCTGGGACGCCGTACGGTCGGCCACGGTGGTGGCCCTCGTCATGTTCGTGCTGGGACAGGTCGGCCCGCGGCTGGTGTTGCGCATGGCCCGGCTGCGCGCCCCGCAACTGCCTCGCAACGCCGAGGAACTCCAGCAGGACATCGAGCCGGAGCCGGAGGAACGGGTCGTCCCGCGGGTCACCGCCGCGAACGCCTACCTCAACACATTGGCCGTGTCGTCGGCGCTCGTGTACGCGGTGGCCTTCTGCCTGCTGGCCCGCCAACCGCAGTGGATCGGCTGGGTGCTCACCGTGGTGTTCTGCGGCGCGGTCCTGCTGCGGGCGCGACGCCTGACCGGGACCTGGCAGCGCATCCCGACCGCCGTCGCCGGCACGCTCGGTCTCGGCGTCGTGCTCCTCCTCCGCACGACCGAGGCGGGTCCGCTCGCTCGCGGCATGACGCTGCTGGGGCTCCTGGCGGTGGTCGCGCTGCTGCTGATCGGCGCGGCATGGATGCCGGTCAACAGGCCGTTGCCGCTGTGGGGACACATCGGCGACGTCCTGGAGACCGTCACGGCGATCGCCCTGCTGCCGCTGGCACTTCAGCTGCTGCACGTGTACGCCTATTTCCGGTCGCTGGCCGGCTGAGAGGGCACTGGTGCAGAGTCGACGCGACCATCTCCAGGCATACCGGTTCGCCACGGACCGGCTGGCCTCCGCCCTCGTCACCGGGGACCCCGCGAGCGGGGAGAACCCGATGCGCAGGGCCACACTCGGGATGATGTTCGGGGTGGTGATCGTGGTGCTGCTGGCCGCCGGTTCCGGCGTCTACGGCCTGCTGTCCCCCGGAGGCAACACCGGCTGGCGTCAGCCGGGCTCGATCATCGTGGAGAAGGAGACCGGCAACCGCTACCTGTTCCTCGGCGGGAGATTGCACCCCGTCGTGAACTACGCCTCGGCCCTGCTGGCGATGGGCGACCGGGCCACGGTACGCATCGTGTCCCGTAACTCGTTGGCCGGAGTGCCGCACGGCGGGCCGGTCGGGTTCTCCGGCGCCCCGGACTCCGTCCCCCAGGCCTCGGCGCTGCTGTCGGGAATGTGGGCCCGATGCGTGTTGCCGGGCGGCGGAGCGGGCGAGGTCGTGGACTTCGACCCGGCACGGCGGACCACGCCGGTGCCGGCGGACCGGCGGATCCTCCTCGTGGGGCCGAAGGGCCGTGACCACGTCCTCTGGCAGGGCGTCAAGTACCCGGTGGACAGCAGGTCCGCGCTGATCGCGCTGGGCCTCGACACCCAGGACCTGATCACGGCGCCCGCGGACTGGCTGGCGGTGTTCCCCACCGGGCACACGCTCGCGCCGGCCCGCGTCCCGCAGGAGGGTCGCGCCGGTCCCCGGATCGCGGGACGGGCCGCGAAGGTCGGTCGGCTGTTCCGGACCACCGTGGGCGGCGGGGACCATCACTACGTGCTGCTGTCCGACGGCGTCGCGCCGATCAGCGCCACCGAATCCGCCCTCCTCGCCACGCGCAAGGGCGCGACGGCGCCAGAGCGGGTGAGCCCGGCCGACATCGCCGCCGCGCCCGCGTCGTCGGACCGCTCACTGATGAACCGCGTTCCCGACGTGCTCGACGCGGCGCCGTTGGCCACCCGGGGGGCGGCGCTGTGCCTGCGACAGCGCTCGACGGCCCGGTCCGTGGACAGTGAGGTCGTCCTGGGATACGGTCCGGCCGCCTCCGGTGGTCCCCGCGTGCTCGTGCCTCCGGGCCGGGGTGTGCTGGCGGTGGACCAGGCCCAGCTCTCCAGGGGAACCACGGCCCAGAGGTACCTGATCACCGATCAGGGGGTGAAGTATCCGCTGGCCGACGACTCCGCGGCCCGGGCACTGGGGTACGGGTCGGCCAGGACGCTGGTGCTCCCGGAGAGGGTGCTCGCACTCGTGCCCCAGGGCGCCCGGCTCGCCAGGCCCACCGCGGCCGTGCCAGGAGGACATTGAGGTGAGACTCCCACTGAGATCCCCTCGGGACTCCGGCCCCGGGCTGGACTGCCGGGCCGTCGGCCACTCCCTGCTGATCCACCCCCGAGGGGAGCCGAGCCCTCGGGCCGTGCTCTTCGCCGGCGGGCTGGCCGAGGACCTCCAGCACACTCTCGTCGTCGTCGATCTGTCGGCCGGTTCCGACGAGGCCGTGTGGGAGTCGGTGGCCAGGGTGCTGAGCGGCCGTCCGGGAAGTTTCCGCCTGGTCTTCGGCCGGGGGGCTAGGGAGGAGATCAAGACGGCCGGGCAGTGGCTCGCGGACCGGCTCAAGCGGGTGGTCCTGGCTCCGGACGGCGAGGTGCTGCCGGCGGCCGGGGGCGCCCTCTTCGTTCCCGCCGACCGCGGATCGGGCTGGCTGCGTTTCCGGCCAGGGAAAGCCTCCGAGTGGGACTCCCAGCGGTTTCCCAAGCCGTTCTGGGAACTCTCCGCGGCGAACCGGTCCTGGGAGACCAGCCTGTCCGGCATCGTCGAGCCTCTGCCGGGCGGAGTGTGGCTACGCGGCCGGCAGGAGGAGCCGGGGCGGCCGGCGAATCGCCGGCGGCTGGTGGACAGCCTGCCCTGCCGCACCGACAGGTTCGCGGTGGTGCTCGGCAGCCCTGGAGCTCCGGCGCTGCCGCTGGCCGATGTGGCCCGGTTCTGGGACAGCGTCCTGCCGTCCGCCCGCGCACTGGTCCGGTTCGTCCCGTACGGGCCGGTCGGGCTGCCGGAGGGCGGCGTGCTGGGGCAGGGGCTCGCCGACGCTCTGAACCAGCCGGTCGTGCTCTACGCCGGGCTGCCGGTGCAGAGCCGGAGGGATGACGCCCCTGACGTCCACGTGGTGCGCGAGGACGGCTCCCTCGGCTGGCGCCCTTTCGCTCGCGAACTGGCCTACGTTCCCGCCACCGCCACTCACGGCAGGGTGGCCCCGCCGGCTCTGTTCGGCTGCCGCGCTCCGGTGGACGGTGTCGCGGAGATCTCCGCGGGAGTGTACGAGTACGCTCCCGAGGCCGTGCTGGAGGTGATCCAGAGCGGGCTGTGGCTGCGCCCGCCCGAGGAGCCGCCGAACGGGAACGAGATCCGGTCCGTCCCGCCGAGCACGGGACATGCCACGATCCTGTTCGACCAGAGTTCGCCGGCGACCGCCGAGCGCATGCGGACGCTCGCCGAGGACGTGCTGGACCGGCTCGACCCGGCCGCTCGCGAATCCTTCCGGGTGACGCCGGCCGACGGGCCGGCGGCCGCCCTTCTCGGGAGCGTGTCCGCCCCTCTCTCCGAGACGGCCCCCGTGCTCCCGCCCGCGACGGATGGGGGAACGGACACGGGAACCGCCGCGGCGGCCGAGGTCGCGGCGGGTGGAGCGAGGCTCGCGGCCCCTGGCCTCGCGCCTTCGGAACGTCCACTCCAACGGGCCACACCTGCGACGGACCCGCCGGAGTCCGCCGGGGTGTCCGCGCCGTCCGCGCCGTCCGGGGCGCCGGCGCCGCCGCGCCCGGCCAGGAGCACCGCGCCGCGCATCCGGTTGGAGTCCGCACCCCTGCCGGACCTCCCGTCGCCGGAGCTTTGGGCACCCGCCCCCGCCGAGCCGGACCCGGCCGGCGGGGGAGAGCCCGCCGAGCCGGCCTCCGTCCCCGCCTCGGCGGAGGAACCGAAGCGGTCGGGGATGTCCGGGAGTGTGCGCGTGCAGCCCGTCCCTCAGGCCGCCGCCTCCGCGGTGCTTCCCGAACGCGGCATCGACAAGGAGCGGGCCTGGCTGCGGCAGACCCTCAGTGAGCAGTACAACGCGATCGCCGGCTCGGTCTCGCGGGTCCTGTCCGAGTCGCCCGGCCTGCGGGGAGGGTCGCGCGCGAGCGCGGCGGACGCCCTGACCGACCTGGTCGCGGTGCGGCTCTATCTCTCCGGCCAGAACCGGCGTGTGGACCGGGCTGTGCTCAGCGCGACAGCGGGACCCCACGTACCGCTGGCTCGCTGCGTGGCCGCGGGGCTGCGGCGGCTCCCCTCGTTCCGGGGCGCGGCCGTGCTGTGCGCCGCGCTCGGCGAGGCCGAGCGGAGGTGGTACCACGAGGGCAGGCTGGTCACCGAGTGGGGGTTCTGCACCGGCCTGACCACCGCACACCCCGATCCGCCGGGCGACACCGACTTCCTGATCTGGTCGATGACGGCCCGCCGCACCGCTCTGCTCGACCCGGCCGTCCCCGACCGGGTCCTGTTCCTGCCCGGCACGAGCTTCAAGGTGCTGGCGGTTCGCGCCGGCGAGCGGCACACCGTGCTGCTGCGCGAACTGTCCCGCTCGGAGATCGGCGCGGACGGCCGGGTCAGCCTCGGGCGCGTACCGCTGGACGAGATCGCTTTGACGAGCCTCGAACAGATCGAAAGGGTCTCGGAAAAGGCCGGGACCGAGCGGACCCGGCCCGCGTACGCCGGCGTGCCCGGCAACCCGCCGGGGCTGATCGCCAGGGCCTACGCGCCCCGGCCGCACGGCACGGCCGGCCCGGCCACGCCGAGAGAGGGGGCGAGGCCGTGAGCCGCCGAGTCCTGCTGGTGGCACCGGACCGTCCGGGCGCGCACCGTTCGATCACCGAGGCGCTGGCCGAGGCCCCGGACTATGCCCTGATCACCGTAGCGGCCGGGCGGTACGAGGAGACGCTCGTCATCACCCGCGCGGTCACCGTGGCCGCGGAGAGCGGGGCGGGCGGCGTGCACGTCCACTCCGCTTCGGACAGCACCGTGATCGTGGACGCCCAGGCCGTCCAGTTGTCCGGTCTCACCCTGTCCGGCGCGGATCGGGAAGCGCCGGTGCTGGACGTACGGGGCGGGCAGGCCGCACTTGACGGCTGTCACGTCTCCGGTGAGGCGTGGACCGCCGTCCTGGCCTGGCAGACGGGGACCGTGGCGATGCGCGACTGTCGTGTGACCAACTCTCAGGGCGCCGGCATCGTGGTGACGTCCGACGGGGCCAACGTGCTGGAGCGGTCCGAGGTCGGCCAGGCCGGCTCGTCGGCCGTCGTGGTCGCCGAGGACGGGCGGCTGGACGTGCGGGACTGCTCCCTGAACCGGGCCCGCGGCAACGGGATCTGCGTCAACGGCCGGGGCACCGCGACGGTCGAGGAGACCAGGATCACCGGGAGCGGCAAACCGGCCGTGGCGGTCGAGCAGGACGGCCGGGCGAGCCTGCGGCGGGTCTCGGTGACCGGCAGCGCCGACCTCGACGCGTACCTGACCAGCCAGGGCGAGACCACCCTCACCGACTGCTCCTTCTCGGGCTCGGGCGGGCAGTCGGTGCACGTCGGCGGCGGTTCCGCGCCGTTCCTGCGCGGATGCGTCCTCGCTTCGGCGGCCAAGAACGGGCTCCAGGTCACCGGCGGGTCCCGGCCACGCCTGGAGCACTGTGAGATCACCGGGACACCGCTCGGCATCGTGCTGCAGGACGGCAGCACGGCGGCGTTGCGCAACGTGGCGGTCCGGGAGGCGAGCGGGACCGCCGTCCTGGTCACCGGCGACGCCTCCGCCGAGTTCGACCATCTGTCCGTCTCCAGTGAGTCCGGTGACGGGGTGCGGGTGCTGGGTGCGGCGAACCTCGTGCTCCGCGAGGCCGAGATGACGCTCGGGCGCGGCACCGGCCTGGATCTGAACGAGAGCAGCAGAGGCCGGTTCAGCGGGCTGAGGCTGCGCACGTCCGGCGGCTCGGGAATCTCCATCAGCGGCGGCGCGCAGGCCGTGCTGGTGGCCTCGGCCATCCGGGACTGCGGGGTGGTCATCGGCGCCGACGGTGAGCTGTCGGCGTCCGACAGCGAGTTCTCCGGTTCCGGCGCGGACGGTATCCGGGTGATGAGCGGGGGATCGGTCACCGCGGTCGGCTGCCGGGTGACCGGGGCCCGGGGCCACGGGCTGAACGTCCAGGCGTCCGCGCGTGCCGACCTGAGTCGCTGCACGATCTTCGACAACGCGGGCGACGGCGTCCGCTGCAACACGGAGGAGCCGGTCCTCGTCCAGGACTGCGAGGTGCGCGACAACGGTGGTAAGAGCGTGCACCGGCTACGGGAGGGCAAGGACCTCTCCGCCGGGCGACCGGACCCCGGCGGCCGGCGGGAGGACGGCGGGCAGGCGTTCCAGGAGCCGAGGGAGGAGCACGCCCGGCACGTCGGGACCGGGTCGCTGGCCGAACTCGACGCGCTGGTCGGGCTGGAAGGCGTCAAGAAGGAGGTCACCAGCCTGATCAACCTCAACAAGATGGCCCAGCGGCGCGAGGAGATGGGCCTGCCCATGCCCCCGATGAGCCGCCATCTGGTGTTCGCGGGGCCTCCCGGCACCGGGAAGACCACGGTGGCCCGGCTCTACGGCGCCGTCCTGGCCGAGCTCGGCATCCTGAGCCAGGGCCACATCGTCGAGGTCGCGCGTGCCGACCTCGTCGCGCAGATCATCGGCGGCACCGCCATCAAGACCACCGAGGTGGTCACCAAGGCGCTGGGCGGGGTCCTGTTCATCGACGAGGCCTACAGCCTGACCAACCAGGCCAAGGGTTCTGGCCCGGACTTCGGCCAGGAGGCGGTGGAGACCCTGATGAAGCTCATGGAGGACCACCGGGACGAGATCGTGGTCATCGTCGCCGGCTACTCCGAGCTGATGGACCAGTTCCTCGCCTCCAACCCGGGTATGGCCTCGCGTTTCTCCCGCACCGTGGAGTTCCCCAACTACCGGCCGGCCGAGCTCGTCACCATCGTGCGCAACCTGTGCGCCAAGCACTATTACCAGCTCACCGACAGTGCCCTCGAAGCCCTGACCCATTACTTCGAAGAGGTCCCCAAGGGGTCGACCTTCGGCAACGGCCGCGTCGCCCGTCAAATCTTCGAGTCAATGATCAGCAACCAGGCGTCCCGGCTGGCGGTGCGACCGCCGGCCGACGACACCGAGCTCAGCAAGCTGACGGAGCAGGACCTGAGCGTCGAGCTCGAGCAGCGGCCGGCGCCGGCCGACCAGGACGGGGGACGGCCGGCCGACGGCCCTGGGCTCCGGCGGCTCGCCTCGATGGTCGGCCTCGACGCCGTGCGCGACGCGCTGCTGGTCCGGGTCGACGGCCTCGTACGGCTGAGGGAGCGGGGAGAGCCGGTCGCCGAACTCTCCAACGTCGTCTTCGAGGGCGCACCGGGCAGCGGACGCCGCGCCGTCGCCCGGCTCTATGCCCGGTGTCTCGCCGAGGCGGACCTGCTGGCCACCGGTGTGCTGCATCTCCTCCCGCTCTCGGGGATCCCGGCGCGCTGGCCGGGGCAGGCCGAGACCTACCTCGGGGCGTTCCTCGAGGAGGCCGAGGGCGGCGTGCTGATGCTCGAGCTCGACGCGGCCTTCGACCGGCGGCCGGCAGGGGAGCGGACGTCGGTGATCGACGCGCTGGCCGCCATGGCGGGGTCGGCACCCGGCGTGGTCCTGGTGCTCTCCGGCGACCACCCGCGGCTGATGGACCTGCTGCGGGAACGCACCGATCTGGCGGTCGCCTTCGCCGAGTACCTCCACTTCGCCCAATACACCGGCGACGAGCTCGCGGAGCTGACGTGCCGTGAGCTCGAGGCGCGCGGCTGTGAGATCGAGGAGGACGCGCGACGGGCCCTGGTCGCACTGCTCGCCGAAGCCCGGCCCGGCGACGGGGCGCGTGGCGCCCACCGGCTCGCGGCGCACATCGCCGGCACGGCACGATCCCGGACCATCGGAGTGCCCGACCTGCCCGCTCTCGCGCCCGAGCGGTCCGACGCCGGCACGACCGTCCCGGGCCCGCCCGAGCCGCACGGCTCCTCCGCGCCGGCGCACACGTGAGGTGTCCGTAGAGGCAGACATCGCGGGATTGTCGGGCAGAGAAGGCGAGAACGCTTTCTCGCGCGTGCACGAGACGATCAGCATTGAACAGGCATGGCTGTCCTGAACCGGGACAGGCCCCCAAGAGGAAGGGATCAAGATGCCTCCTACGACGTCCGTCAGCCTGGAGGGCATGAAGCTTGCCCAGGGCAACTTCGAGAGCGCTGTCCAAGAGGCCAACTCCCAGTACTCGATGATGCAGGGCCAGATCGAAACCCTGCTGGCAAGCTGGACCGGCGAGGCCGCCACGGTCTTCGGGGGCGCGATGAACACCTGGCTCCAGGACTTCGCGGTGGTCCGGGACCAACTCCAGCTGATGCTCGAGAAGCTGCAGCAGAACACCGGGGTCTACACGACGACCCACGACAGCACCGTGCAGGCCGCCGGCGCCGTCCGCAACAGCATGCCCGCCGGGCTGCCCGGGTTCTGACCACCCGTCATTCATCACCATTCGTCACGAGTCGTCCTCAACCTTCCAGGGAGTCGCCGCATGGCTACGTACACCGTCAACATGGCCCAGGTCGACCAGGTCGTCAGCGAGATGATGGCCGTCGCCAAGAAGATCGAGAGCACGTTGCAGGAGCTGGACAACGGCTCCAAGCAGCACCTCAGTGAGTGGGAGAGCTCCACGCGCGACGTCTACAACCAGGCAAAGCTCAAGTGGGACCAGGCAGCCGCGGACATGGTGCAGCAGGCGGGCTTCGCCAGCAGCCAGCTCGGCCACATCAATGAGAACTACGGCACGGGCGAGCAGCGTGGAACCGGCCTCTGGGCACACTGATGCCTACAGACAATGAGCTTGAAAACCGCCACCGCGCCGGCCCTCATCGGCCCTCTGACGAAGGCGATGCCGTGACGCCCGATCCGACGCCATGGGACGGTGACACGCACGTCCCTGCGGGGCACGGGACGGCCACCGAGCCATCGCCGCTCACCCCGCCGACGGTGCCGAAGGGCTCGGGCGGGACGGACACGACCACGGTCGACACGCCGTCGATGGACCTGTTCGCCCGCAACATGGACTCGCTGATCAAGCCGGTACAGGACGCCGCGAACCTCCTGGCGGACGTTGCGGTGGCGCCCGGTGCCTTCTATCACGCCAACGAGATCCGGCTGAAGGTCTCCGGCCCGAACGGCGACCGCGGGATCAAGGAGAATTACACGAAGGTTCTCAACGACCTCGCCAACGGCCTGGCCGACATCCGTAACGGTGTCCAGGAGCTGATCAAGACCTACAGCAGCATCGAGGAAGCCAACGGCATGAAGGCCCAGGACCTCCGGGCCGCGATGGAGGCGTCCGGGGGCGACTTCGGCGCCATGATGACGGACAACGGGGGTTCGGTCGGAGGGACCACCGGGACCCCACCCGGCGGCACCACCGGCGGAGGCTGAGCCCCTTCGACACCTCGGCGGCGGCCGGAACCTGACCCGGCAGGACCAGGAGTCGTGGCTCGGACAGGAGCACAAGCGGGATGCCAGACTACAACCAGGGCGGTTTCACCCAAGGAAGTGATGGTGGGATCTACGGCGACCCCGGCAACGGCGGGGGCTCCGTATCCGACTACGACACCTGGGACTGGAAGCAGATCATGGCTGCCGTCGTCGGCGCCGCCGCCGCGCCCGAAAGCGACGCCGACGCCCACGCCAAATCCGTGGCCGACCCCCAGTCGCTGCAACACGCGGCGGAGATCTTCTTCCTGGTACAGCGGACCCTGGAAATGGTCGCCCAGAGCCTGACCGACCAGGCCAAGGCGCTCGCCGGGGATGGTAGGCCCTGGAAGGGCGCGGCGGCGGACTCGTTCCTGGACATGATGACCACCTTCTCCAAACAGGTCCGCTCCAACGCGCAGGTCCTGTCGGGTGGCGCGACGGGGACGAATTCGGTCCCGCAGCAGTTGGCGAACAACGCGGTCAGCCTGGCCACCGGGCAGGACCTCATCGTGCGCATCGACCAGTACTACGCGGCCCAGGCCCAGCGGATCGGCGTCGGACCGATGTCCAACGGTTTCACCCCGATCAGCCAGAAGCCCGTGCTGGTCAAGATGATGACCGACCAGATGCGCCAGGTTCTCAAGAGCCTGGCCGGTGAGTATCAGATCTCGATCGACGCCATCCGTTCTCCGTCCGGTGTGACCTCCCCCCTCGGGAGCAACCCGGGCGCCGGAACCATTGACCCGGGCGCCGGAGCCGGTATCCCGGGCGCCGGAGCCATTGACCCGGGCACCACCGGAGTCACTGACCCGGGCGGTGGAGGCATGCCTCCTGGCGTCGGTTCCGGTGGCATGGGTGACCCGGGGATCGGCGGCGGCGCCGGTGGCGGGACCCCCGTTCCCTATACGGGGAATCTGTCGACGGCCCCGGGCGGTGCTCCGGGGCTCGGCGGCGGTGGCGCCGGGCTACCGGGGCTGGATCCCGCGGCCCTGGACGCGGCCCTCAACCCGGGCGGCCCGGGCATGAATCCCGGTTCCGTCAGCGTTCAGCCGTTTCCGGGCAGCACCGGTGTCGGGGTGGGGACCGGGGGCGGCGTCGGGGGGGTACCGGTCCTTCCTGGGGTCGGCGGCCTGGGGAGTCCCGTCCCCTTCAGCGGGAGCACCGGCACCGGAGGGACGGGAAAGCTTCCGACCTCCTCGGGGGTCGGATCGGCCGACCCGTCCACCTGGGGAAGCCCCACTCCGACCGCGTTCCCGGGCACCGCGAGCGTCGGTGGAGCCGCCGCCGGGCTGACCGGCCCAGGGATCGGCAAAGGTCTCTCCCTGAGTAGCCCTGTTGCCGGGTTCCCCGGCATGACCTCGACCGAGTCGGCGGTTCCGCCCTTGTCGGTGCCGGGGCTCTCGGGGGGTGGTTCCACTGGGGTTCCGTCTTCTCTGGCACAGACGGGAACCGGTGCGGGTGGCCCTATGGGGATGCCGATGATGCCGGCTATGGGAGGCGGGGCTCCGGGGAGCGCGGCGGGGAGCGGGGAGCGGTCGGATGCTTCCGGGCTCCTCGGCCAGAGTGCCGATCCTTGGACTGGTGACACCAGTGTCGGTAACGGTCAGGTGGGCTCAGGCATGGGCGCTCCTTCGGGTGGTGCCGGTCTGAACCTGCCGCGGATGGCCGTGCCGGGGATGGCAGTGCCGCCCATGGTGGGTGCGGCTGTCCCGCCCTTGTCGGTGCCCGGGCTCTCGGGTGGTGGTTCCGCTGGATCCGGCCTTGGCTCCCTGGGATCTGCGGCGAATGCCGCCTCTGGGGGTCCGTCCTCTGTGGGGCAGTCGGGTGCCGGTGCCGGTGCCGGGGTGAGTGCCGGTGCGGGTGGCCCTGTCGGGATGCCGATGATGCCGGGTATGGCAGGCGGGGCTCCGGGGAGCGCGGCGGGGAACGGGGAGCGGTCGGATGCTTCCGGGCTCCTCGGCCAGAGCGCCGATCCCTGGACCGGAGACGCCGGACTCGGTGGCGGTGAGGTCGGTTCGGGTCTGGGCGCTTCTGCGGGTGGTGCCGGTCTGGATCTGCCTGGCATGGCGATACCGCCCATCGCGGGTGCGGCGCCGGTGCCCGGGCGGTCCGGCGAGCGATCGGAGGCCTCGGGCCTGGCCGCGGGAGAACGGGCGGACCGGACCGCGGACGGTCGACCCCTGGAAGAGCCCCGCGGGACGGCGGCCGGCGCGGAGCCCGACGGCGTCTCGGCGACCGGAGCCACCGTGGAAGACGTCAGGGGCGGGTTCGGAGCACCGCAGGACCTTCCCGACGACCGGGTGGCCGTGCTCAGGCACCCGGGCCCGGACACGGCCGAGGACACGTCGGCGTGGGACATCGGCAGCGGGTCCTTCGTGCCCTTGCTGTGGCCGTTGCGCGGTGATGAAGACGAGCGTGACGAGACGATCCCCGGTTACGCATCGGCCGACGAGGGCACCTGGGGCGACACGGAGTCCCTGCCCACGGCACCCGCCGAACCCGGACGGACGCTGTCCGCGGGCGGGAACGCCTCGGTGGCCGACTCCTCCGGCGGTTCGCACCTGGCGACCTGGCGGCCCGTCCACCGGTCCGGAGCGGCCGCCGCGGGAACCGCTCCGTCCGGCGCGGACTCATGGTCGCTCGGGTGCGGCGACGCCCCCTTCGACCCGGATGAGGATGACCAGGCCGCCGAGGCCCGGGGGACCGACGAACAGGACGACGCCGAAGAACAGGCCGACAAGGGCGACAAGAGCATGGCGGACCTGTTGGTCCAGGACGAGAGCGTGTGGGGAGCCCCGCCTCGCGGGACGCGGGGAGAGGGCTGACCACCCTGGCGCACGCCGGGCGGGCATGGGCGTCCGGGACACGGTTACGGATGGCACCGTGCCGGTCTCGCGGCGTGACGGTCCTCTCGCCCGAACGGATCTTCGGGCAAATCCCGATGTACAAGCGGCCATTCTTGGGCGGCTTGTTTGCTGTTGTCCCCACCGCCCGGATTCAATCGGGTCGTAGCCGACCGCAGCATCCGTCCGTCGCGCCGCGGAGGACGCGGCACCGCGGTCGACGGGCCCGCGAGGAAAGGCGGATGGTGTCCGGACGGGGCCTGCTTTGACGATCGATCGTCGGTTGCGGGACCCTGTGCGGCCGACGTAGGGAGGTCACGTGGCCACGCCTTATGACCAGCAGATCGAAGAGATGCTCCGGGAGTATCGCCGGCAGCGGGACCAGGCCGTCGAGACCCGCCGCCGTGTCGGCGAAGTCACGGCGAGCGCGACCGCGCCCAGACAGGCCGTGAAGGTGACCGTTGGCGCGCAGGGCGAGGTCAACGAGATCGAGTTCCCCACCGGGGCCTACCGCCGGATGGCTCCCAAGGAGCTGGCCGACGCGTTGCTGGACACCATCCGGGAGGCCAGGAACAAGGCGCTCCAACAGGTCGGCGAGGTCGTCTCGGCCGACCTGCCGCAGGGTGTGACGATCACGGACCTGCTCCAGGGGAGGGTCGATCCGACCGCCGTGCTCCCAGAGGACCCGATGATGCCGGCCGCGGTTCGTGACTATGTCGACCACGGCCGTGTCGACGCGCAGGGCGACGGGCCCGCGTGACCGGCGCTGCCGGGCCGGGGGCGGCGCCGCACCCGGCGTGCTCCCGCGGCTTTTCGCGGGTGTTGACAGTGGTCTTGACAGTGGCGAGGAGGTACTGATGGGCGACAGGCTTTCGGTCGACACGGACGGACTGGCCCGGGCCATGCCGGCCTTCCAGGAACTGGGTGACCGGATGGCATCGGTCGCGAAGAGCCTGGAGGCGAAGCTCAGCGCGCTGGGCGAGCCCTGGGGCGAGGACCGTACCGGCGGGGAGTTCTTGACGCAGTACCAGTTTCCCAAGGAAGAGCTGCTGACGGGGATCGCGGACACCGGCCAGGTCCTGGGGAGCACCGCCGAGGGCGTGACCACCATGGCGAAGGGGTTCGCCAAGCTCGAAGAGAACAACCTGGACGCGGTGCGCAACCTGACCGCGGGTGGCCCGCATGCGGGAGACGGTCCTTCGGGCAAGGCACCGGGCGGAACCGGTCATGGCCGGCCGTGATGGCACGGCGGCCACCCCGGCCGGGCCGGCTCACCGGCCGTACCGGGCCGCGTCACCGAGGCTCGTGAACCCGCCGGAAGACGGCCCCGGCACGGCATGAGCATCGAGCTGCCCCCGAGCTTGGCCTGGGTCGCGACGCTCGCGGTGGGCCAGTCGTGGCCCAAGGGCGACGAGGACAAGCTCAGAGAGCTGGGCACCGCCTGGGACGAGGCCGCACGGGAGATCGTCGGCATCACCGCGGAACTCGGGCCTGCGGCGGCGCAGGTTCTGCAGAACCTGGGTGGGTCGGTCGCCGACGAGTTCACCACCTTCACCGAGCAGTTGCGGTCCAACCTCCCCGCCGTCGCCACATCCGCGAACCAGCTGGCGACGCTGGCCAGGAACACCGGCGTACAGATCGAGTACGCGAAGTACATGATCCTCGCCCAGCTGGTGTGGCTGGCCGTGGAGATCGCCCAGTGGATCTACTTCGCGCCCGAGATCATCCCGTCGCTCATCGCAGCGGCCCGCCTGGCGGTCCGGGAGATCCTGCGGCGGCTGCTCATATCGGTGGCCGTGGGCATCGGCGTGATGATGGGCATGGACGCCGCGGTGCAGGCGATCCAGATCCTCAAGGGCGACCGCACCCACTGGAGCACCGAGAACACGCTGAGCGCACTACAGTCCGGGGCGATCAGCGGGGCGATCGGCGGGGCGATCTTCACCGCCGGAGCCGCTGTGGCGCCGAAGTTCGCCTCATCCCTGCCCGGCATGCTGGCGCTCGGCGGCCTCACCGGCGAGATCTCGAACCTGGCTTTCGGCGGCATGGAAGGCGCAGGCGCCTCTATCGCCGCCGGAGCCCTCGGCGCCCTCGGCGGCGGTGGGAGGCGCAGGTCCGGCGGAGGTGACAAGACCGAGGTCGGCCCTGTGCCGGATCTGCATACGCCCGACGTGCCGGATCTGCATATGCCCGACGTGCCGGATCTGCATATGCCCGACCCCGGGATCGTCAACCGGCTCACCGACGCGACCGCACCGGTCGAGCCACCGGGTACCGGAGGGGCCCACCTCCCCGGCGCGGCCGGGCACGGTGCGGCCGGGCACGGCGCGGGCGGACGGCCCGGAACCGAATCCAGCGGAACGGCCGCGGCGGGCGAACCGACCGGCACCACCGGGACGAGCGGGCCGGCCGCCGTGAGCGGGCACGGTCCGCGGACGTCGAACGGTGGGACCCCGGCACCACCCGGCGCGGGGACGTCGAGCGGTGGGACCGCCGTGCAGCATGGTGCGGGGACATCGAATGGTGGGACCGCTGTCCGGCACGGTCCGGTCGGCGCCGCCGGGCCATCCCGAGCGGCCTCGCCGGCGCACGAAGCCACCGGACTGCCTGGTTTCGAGACCACGATCACCGGTCCCGGCGCCCAGCACGCACACGCTCCCGAAGGTGTGGCCGGACCCGGTGGAACCACCGCATCCGCGGGGCAGGGACCGGCGGCACAGGGCAGCGGCGCGCGGATGGAGCATCCGGCCGCTGGCACACAGTCGTCCGGCCCCGCCGGGAACACCTCCGCTCCCGCCGGGAACGCCTCCGGCTCCGGTCGTGGCCGGTCATCCGGTGAGGCCACCGCGGCACCGGCCGGGACGGGCCGTGAGTTCCCGAGTGTGCCGACGTCTTCTCCTGGCCGGTCGGCTGGGGAGGTTGCTGGGGCGCCGGCCAGATCAGGCCGCGACTTCCCCAGCGTGCCCACTTCCTCCCCTGGTCGGTCGTCCTCGGCGGACGGCGCGCTCCCCGCGCGCTCGGGCCTGGCCGAGGGCGGACGCCCCGTCACGTCCGCTGAGCCGGCGTCCCACGAGTCCGCAGCATCGACCGCGCCCCACGGCGCGGGCCTTCCGGCATCGGACCACGTGCCGGTGGACCCGGGTACCGGCCGACCGGCCGAGGCGCGGACCGAACCGGTGCCGGTCTCAGGGGACGGCGGCATCGAGCGGTTCGCCCAGTTGGAAAACCTGCGAGCTCCCACCGACCTCCTGAGCACGGCCCCCGCCGCGCCCGCCACGCCGGTCGTCTCCCCCAGGGCCGCCGTGGAGCAGCGGGCGCAGGGCCTGGACCAGGTCGCACGCGAGGCCGGTATGTCCACCGCGGACCGGCGGGCCCAGAGGCAGGCGATCAACGAGGCCGCTCGGGCGCACGACTGGAGCGAGGCGACCCGCCGGCTGGAGGAGTTCCGTCATCTCGTCGGCGCCAGGGTGCTCAACCAGCGGCTCGAGGCCTTCCAGAACCACGTCCAGGGCGGTTTCGACCGGCTCGGCGAGCTGGGCGCCTCCCACGACACCTGGCGGGAGAAGGTGGACGCCGTCGAGGCCGCCCGGCGGACCGGCGACCCCGCCCTGCTGGACAGCGCCCTGCGTGAATACACCGCGTACGTCGAGCAGCACGTACCCGCGGAGGCGCTCACCGGGAAGGACGCCGCGCGGCCGTACGACGCGGGCCTGGAACAGATCCGCAGGGAGCTCGCCGCGACCCGCGATCCGCGCGAACTCGCCCGTCTGCGGGGCCGGCTCGAGGATCGCTTGGACACGGTGGCGCTGCAGGACCGGCTGGAGCACCTGACCTCCGATGATCTTTCCCCGGAGGAGACCGCTCTCCGGCAGCGGATCGTCAACGCGTCCGGTCCCGAGGACGCCGCACATGCCCTCAGGCAGTTGGACAACCACCGTGAGGAGCGCGCGCTCCGGGAGCGGCTGGACCGGCTCGCCGGTGACGGGCCGCCGCCCGATGACCGCTCGGGAGACGGCGAGGAGCGCCTGCGGGAGCGGGCGGGCGAACTGGTCCAGGCCTCAGGTGATCCTCGAGAGCAAGAGCTGTGGCAGCGCGTGCACGAGGCACCCACCCCTGAGCAGGCCGAGCAGGCCTGGTATGAGCTGCATGACCACCGTGAGGAGCGCGCCCTCCAGGAACGGCTGGACCGGCTCGCCGGTGACGGGCCGCCGCCCGATGACCGCTCGGGAGACGGCGAGGATCGCCCGGGAGACGGTGAGGAGCGCCTGCGGGAGCGGATGGGCGAACTGGTCCAGGTCTCGGGTGATCCTCGGGAGTACGAGCTGTGGCAGCGCATCCATGAGGCGCCCACCGTGGCTGAGGCCGAGCGGGCCCATCGGGACCTGGAGGCGCACGTCCGGCAGCGGGAGGAGGGCCGCGAGCAGCGCGTGCGGGACTACCGACGCGAAATCGAGGCGCTGCACGAGAAAAGGACCGAGCAGCTTCTGACCGGCAGCTCGGAGGATGCCGCCCTGACCGGCGAGCGGCTGGCCGAGATCCAGCAGCGCCTCGACGACTCCCTGACCTACGGCGAGCGGGTCCGGGGCCTCCGGGAGGAGCTGGCACAGGGCGTGGACCGGCCCGGGGACAAGCGCCGGTTGGACCGGATCATCGGGAAGGGCATCGCCGCGAG
This sequence comes from Streptosporangiaceae bacterium, assembly GCA_025964715.1. GTDB lineage: Bacteria > Actinomycetota > Actinomycetes > Streptosporangiales > Streptosporangiaceae > Actinomadura_C. The sequence goes on from JAOPYH010000489.1 coordinate 37,320, forward strand.
GCAACAGGAGTCGAGGTCACGCGACGGCGACGGCGGACCGCGGACCCCGGAGGAGGTCGAGAGGCTGCTCGACGGCCTCCCCGACACCCGGAACCGGCCGTTGCCCGACTCCGGGTCGTCGCCCGACCCCGGCACCGTGGCGAGCCGGCCCGGAGCCGCCGACGACCTGACGAGCTCCGGTGACGTACGGACCGGGGACCGTCCGGACGATCCGGCTGTCGACGCCGGCCCGCCCCCCGAGCCCCGTACGGAGCGGGGGAACGCCTCGTCCGGACGGGAGAAGACCGAGGGGCGGGCCGCGGAGCCGGGCGTGGAGCAACTCCAGCTTCAGGCCGAACGCGAACGGCCGCCATCGGGCGAGGAGTCCCACGGTGACGAGCCCCTCCTGAGTTCGTGGATCCCGCAGGCCGGCGACCTCGACACCGTGCGGGCCATGGCCCGTGAACAGGACGGCCGGGGCGAGGAGCAGGCGCAGAGCCTCCTGGACGATGGCGCGCCCGCCATCACCGGTGACCACCAGAGCGCCGACCGCGGGGACGTCAGGCCGGGTGCCGGTGGGCCCCGCGACTCCGGCACGGGATCCCTGGCCGTGCCGGGACGGGCCGATGGCCTCCACCGGCAGGACCTCGCGTTCGCGGAGGGCTCCGCGAAGGTCTCCGCGGAGCGGCTGCGAGAGATCGACGCGCTGGCCGCCGACACGGCCCGGGCGGCGGTGACGAACGCCCGCGCGGGCCGTCCCCTGCCCACCGTCACGATCACCGGCTATGGCAACGGCACACGGTCGGGCGAAGTCCACTTCGGCCACGCGCTGCAGAGCGGGCAGCGGCGCGCCGATGCCGTCGCCGCCGCGTTCACCAACAGCCTCGGCGAACACCTGGAGAGCCTGCAGAGCGGTGCCCTCCATCCCATCGCGCCCGACGCCCTCACCATCACCACCCGGTCGCACGGTCACGAGCTCCCCCCCGAGGCCACCCCGGCGGACGACACCGCCGAGGCCCGCCGCCGGGCGACCATCGTGGTCGATGACCACCGTCAGCCCGCCGCCCTGGACGATCTTCCGGCCACCACCGAGGACCAGCGGCTCCAGCCCCATGGCCAGGTGGCCTCCGAAGCCCGAATCCACAGTCCGGCAGGCGTCGAAGAAACGCTGGACCATGGTGTGTCGCGTGATCGGGACGGGAGGTCTGGGCCGGTGGATGACTCGCCGCTCGGTCCGGTCGCCCCGGAGCCGCTGAGGCATCCGGTCGGGTCTTTCGCGGGTGATCCGGCGCCATTGTCGCGGTTTGCGCTCGGTGGTGGCGAGGGCGAGCCGGTGGAGGTGCCGCGGGAGCTGAACTTCGTCTGGCTGGGCGGGGCGTTGCAGGCACCCGCGCGGGCGAACCTGCTGGCCTGGGTGGAGCGGGCGGGCGCGGCGGGCTGGCGGGTACGGATCTGGACCAATGAGGGTGCCGCCGCCGCGAACGCCGGGTTCTTCGGCGCGCATTTCGCCGGCGGGCAGGCCGAGATGCGTCTGGTCACGCCGAGGCTGTTCGACGACCGGCCCGCCGCGTTGTTCGGCGCCGGTCGGCAAAAGCGGGTGTATGACATCGCGATTTCCCGCCGTGCTTTTGCGATGGCGTCGGACATGGTGCGGTATGCGGTCCTGCGCCAGTACGGCGGTGTGTATGCGGATGTCGATCTGGCTCCGGGCCGGGTCGAGCTTCCGCGTGAGCCGTTGCGGATACCGCGGGGTGAGGACGCGGTGCCTTTCCTTGGGCCGTTGATCCGGGACCAGCGCAGCATCGACTCGGCACGCAAATACTTCGAGCTGCGTGACGAGCACTTCACCGGGGATGAGCTGGTGGAGCGGGCGGCGCGTCTGAACTATGCCTACGGCCGGTTCGGCAACCAGTTCATCGTCGCGCCGCCGGGATCGGCGTTCCTGGAGCGGCTCTACCAGCGGATCCCCGAGCGTGTGCGCGCGGCGATGCGTCAGCCGTACTTCGACCCCAAGCGGGACGCGGCGACCTACACCGGGCCCCTCTTGTGGGAGCGTGAGCTGACCCGGGTCCGCATCGATCCGACGATGCGCGAACGGGTGGCCCGTCTGCTGGGTTCGGGCCGGAAGGACCGCTATCCCCTTAGCCGCCCGCGAGTGGATCCGGCGATGCTGGAGCAGTGGGCGCCTTTGGGCTGGGTGACCCCGGAAAGCTCTAACCAGGAGACGGCGACACCGCAGATCACCCAGCGGCCCGAAGGCGTCGGCAACTGGGCCGAGAGCACCGCGCGGGCGCTGGAGGAGGCCTATTGGTGGGAGCTTTTGGCGCACGCGCCGGTCGAGCGGCGTGAGCATGTGTGGGCCGATCCCGCCTCCACCCGGCCGGTCCGGTCGGCCTTCGACGTCCGCCGGGTCGAGCGCGGCGGTGACCGGCTGACCGAGCTGACCGTGGCGCTCGACCTGCGCCCCGGCCAGGGAGTCAGCCCCGAACAGCTCGCGGGTGTCCGGCGGCGCTTGGCCACCGGCGTGCATGATCTCCTCAACGCGCCCGGACACCGGCTGCCGGGCGGTGACCTGCTGCAGGTCAAGGTGATCCCCGCCGACCAGGACCACCCGGCCCATCTGACCGTCGACGTGCTGGCCGAGACCGACGCCATGACCCAGCACACCTGGATGATCGCTCAGCGTCCCGAGCTGTACGTACACGAGCTCGCCCACCAGCTCGGCCTGCGGGACGAGTACGGCCGTGCCTCCCGCAGCGTCGGCGGCCCGACCGGGGAGATCGCCCGCACCGCCGACGTGCCCGGCAGCCTGCTCGGCAACTTCGACGCGTCACTACCCGCCGAGGGCCTGCTCCAGGGCGGGCTGCGCGGACGGCACCTGGCACTGCTCGCCGCTCTGATCGGCGACATCGAGCCCTACACCGGCCGGGGAGACGCCGCCACCGGCGGAGCCCGGACCGGACCCACCACCCGTCCCGGGGCCTCCCGCCCGGAGGCGGAAGCGGCCGAGCCCGAAGCCTCCTCCCGGTCGCACGGCGCCGCCGGACTGCCTGGTTTCGAGACCACGATCGTCGGTCCCGGTGCTCAGCACACACGCGCTCCCGAAGGCGCGGGCGAGTCGAGCAGGACGGCCGCCGTGCCGGCGGGTCAGGGGTCGGCGATGGCGGAGCCGCGGATGGGTCCGGAGTCGGTGACCGCGGACAGTGCTCACCAGGAAGCGGCGGCACCGCAGATCCTCTGGCAGCCCGAACGCGTCGACGACTGGGCCGGGGACGCCGATCGGGCGCTGGAGGACGCCTACCGCCGGGCGGACGCGGTGGTGGAGCCGTCGGGCACTCCTTCAGAGGCTCGCGGCGCGACCGTGGACAGCGGCGAAGGCGTACACGCCTCCGCACCGCGGCCGGAACAGGGATCGCACGACGGTGGCACCGGGGACGTGTCCAACGAACCGGTAAGGGACGCCGGCGCCGTGCACGCGCTGAATGACGCGTCGATCGAGTCCAAGACCGCGAGCTGGCGGGACTTCGTGGACGCGCGTGGCATGCGATATGCGGACCGGTTCTCCACGGAGGAGGCGTTCAACTGGCGTACCAAGGACCTGGACCTGGGCCGTGACGTGGAGGCCGCGCAGGCGCGGTTCAAGGGGGATGCCGGTACGTCGGGACCGGTGCCCAAGGTCGTACCTGACGTCGTGCCCGAGGTCGTGTCGGCGGAGGAGCTGCCGCCGGGCGCTGTCGAGCAGCGGTTGCCCAGCACCAGTCGTGACGCCTATGTCGTGCACGGGCAGACCCTGCCCGATGGCCGGGTGGTGGTCGACGGGGAGGCCATGACGGCCGAGCGGCTGGCCGCTTGGATCGGTGATCAGCGGGCGTTCGGCAAGAGCGCCGAAGGCCGGCCCGTGGTCCTGGTGGCAGCCGATGCGGAGACCTTCGCCCCGGTGGTGGCGGCTCGGTTGGACCGGCCGGTGGTGGCGCCGTGGGGCGGGTTCGTGCAGGTGCCCTCTGGGCGTCTGATGACGGGTACGGCCGTCCGCATGCAGGACGGTGGGTTGTCCTTGGCGGGGACCCCGGCGGACACGTGGAAGGTCTACGAGCCGGGCGGCGAGGTCACGCCGCTCGCCCGCGAGCTGGGTGCGGCACTGGACCTGCTGGCTGGTCGGGGGGGAGGGCTGACCGCGCCCGCGGAGGTGCCCGCGCAGGTCACGATGTGGGGCGCCGGTCAGGGCCGTCCGGTTTCCGAGCTGGGAGATCTCGCCCAGGATCCGGCCCTTCAATGGCTGTCCATCATCGCGGGAGCACCGGCCGACACCCCCGCGCAAGAAAGCTCGGAGCCAGGACTTGACCAGACCGCGGCCTCCGCACAGCCGTCCCCTGTCGGCACCGCGGACACGAAGGCGGACGCCGACCTTACGGCCACGGTGTCCCCCCCCGGCTCCACGCAGCCGGCGGAGGTACAAGCCGAATCGGCGCCGGCCGGCGGACCTGCCGAGGGTGCCAGACCCGCTGAAACGCCCGAGCCCGAGCCCGAAGCGGCGTCGTCCGGTCCGGAGACCGTGCGTCCACGGCGTCCGGTCTATCCGGTTGCGGAGATCGACCAACGTCGTCCCGTCGGCCTGGAGCAGGCCGCACCGGCGCTCGCCGAGAGGACCGTATGGGAGGACGACGCGCGGCTGCCGTCCTACTTCTTCGACGAGGCCGACCCCGGGCCGGGGCACGGTGACACCCGCCTCCGGGGGCACGCCGAGATCCTGGCCGGGTTGCAGTCTCTGAGCCTGCCCCAGGTCACCTGGGATGAGATCAGGGACGCGCTGGCCGAAGAGCCGGCGTCCTTCCTCGGCGACGGCCGGCCCTTCACGGTGGGTTCCCCGGGACAGGAGCCGTACGAGATCGTCATCCAGGCCCGGTCGCGCGGCAACTGGGACCGTTTCCATGACATGCACCCCGAGTCGATCAGGGTGGACACGCTCACCGCGCAGACAAGCGGCGTCACAACGGAGAAGACGTCCGGAACCCAGAGCCATCTGTCCTTCGCGCTCCCGCTGGGGCCGGGCGGAACCCGGGGCACCGGGTTCGGCCAGGTGAACCTCGACATGGTCGGCAACGAGCGTGCCTACACCTACGGCTACGGAACGGTGGGAACCGATCAGCGGGAGGTGCGTGTCTCCGGCGGTTCGCACGTGCACGTCGATGACCTGACCTTCAGTGTGCGCACCTACCGCACCGACATCGGCGTGCAGCGTCAGATGAGCGCGCTGGCACAGTTCGTCGTCCAGGGAGGTCTGGAGGTGCGGGTCCCTGACCGGCTGACCAAGCCGGCCGACACGGACCTGCCGCGTCGTTTCGCCCTCAACGGTCGTGTCCCGGACACCTATCACGTGGAGCAGGTCGGCTCGGTGGCGCCGCTCATGGACCGGGCGCTGGAGCTGTTCCCGGGATCGGCGATCGGCTCGCCGGCCTACCAGGCGCTGCGGCAGATGCTCTCGACCCGGGGGGTGACCAGCGCCATGGGCGAGATGATCCAGGACTGGAGTGGTCTGCAGGAGGTGGCGGGGACCGACCTGGAACGGCCGGTGGGTGCGCTTCGGCTGCGGGCGCGGCCGATCTCCGCCGAGCTGCTCGTGGCCGCGGACGGGCACGAGATGCGGGTCGGCCGGGTCGGCGGGACGCGTACGGAGGTCACCGCGGCCACGACCAATGCCTTGCAGGTGTCGGCGATGGCCGGGGGGATGGGCAGCTTCCACGGGGCCGTGGCGCGGGGGCGGATCCAGGCGGGTCTGACCGGACAGGTCGCATGGAGCACGCGGGAGTCGGCGATGTCGGGTGGGACCGCGACACGAAAGCGACTGGCGGTGACCTCGGGGACGACCGGCCTGTACAAGGTCGAGGTCGAGTACGGAATGCAGCGCACCGGCGGTGAGGAGGTGACGGCACGCGGGCATGTCCTGCTGCGGCTGCCCGAATCGGAGGCCAGGCGGCTGGCCGCCGGCCAGAGCCCGGATCAGGCCGCACAGCCGGCCGTGCCGCCGTATCTGACCGCCGACCGGCCGTCCACACTGGGCCTGCACGATGTCCGATCTCTGACCGGGCTCCCGTCCCTGCAGGAGCGGGCCATCGCCGCGCTGGCGCGGCGGTATCCGAACCTCGTGGCGCCCTGGATTGAGCTGGATCCCGCGCATCCGCGTTGGAAGGGGAACCAGGACGTTTACATCCTGGCGCTGCGCAACACCATCGAGCTGAGCCGGTTCCTGTCCGCGACCTCGATCGCCCCGAGCATGGACACGCTGATCAGTACGGGTCTGCGGCTCCGGCTGCGTGCCTATGACCTGTTCCGCAAGGACTACGTCACGGTGCGGCTCAGGGCGGAGCTGCGCAATCGCAGGTTCGCCGGATCCGAGTCCGACATCGGTATGCGGGTCTACAGCACCCTCGCCGACCGCCTCGACTCGGCCCGGCGCGTCCAGTACTCCGCGAGCGCGGGAATAGGCATGGGCGGAAGGGCTCAGGACGCGGCGGCGGTCTACACCGGCTCGGTCTCGGCGTCCTGGCGCTACACCTGGCAGCGGAGCAGGACGAGCACCTTCGGCCAGGCCCTGACCGGAGACGACCAGGTGGTCGCACCGGGTCCGTCGCACTCGTTCGCCTATGACCTCGATTTCCGCCTCGAGGCGGCCGGCTTCAACCGTCTGCGCAACGCCGTCCGCGCCGGGACCCTGGAAGTGCTCGCCCACGAATACTTCGTCCGCAAGACACCATGGGCGCCGGTGCTCGATGACGGGCCGGCGACCGGGACACTGACGGTACGGGTCCCGGATTCGCTGACCAAGGCCATGGCCGAGCCCGTTCCCGCCCCGGCGCGCACGGACGCGGGGGCCGGCCAGGGGGCCGACACCCGTGACTGGCGACAGCGCGGTCACGCGGTGGTCGGTGTGACCGGCACCGCGGAGCTCAACAAGGCGGTGCAAGGTGTGATCGCCGAGTCCCAGGAGGATTCGTGGTTGTTCACCCAGCCGGGCTCGACGGCTCATGAGGTCGTCCAGGACGGACTGACCGCCGATGCCCACAACGCCAACTTCCTCCGGATGGCCACCGGCGGCTGGGGGCTGGGGCCGGTGCTGGCCAAACGCCCGGTCCAGGACCGCATCGGCACCGTGAAGGTCACCGCGGAGGTCGGCCGGCTGCGCGCGGTCAGCGGCCTGATCAGCGGTATGGAGCTCGAACTCGACCGCCAGGGTGAGATGCGGTCCGGTCATGGCGTGGGGACGGCGCAGGGCCACGGGGCCGGCCTCTCGGCGACCTTCGGTGCGAAGCCGACCATCGATGGCACGCCGGTGATCGGTGGTTATGGCGCCCTCTGGACGCTCTATGAGCGCATGCGCGGCCAGGAACGGTCGTCCTCGCTGACCGGCGTCCATGACGTCGACCCCGTCCCCAGCGGGCGCTTTGTCCTGGTGACCGGGGACGTCACCTACACGGTGGCGGCGCAGGGCCGGCGCACCGGCCGGGCGGCACCGAAGTTCGCGGTCGCCACCCGGGATCCGAGCACCGAGCTGACCGTGCCCGAGGGCGTCTACATGCTCGTGCCCGAGGACGACGCCAGGGACATGGGGCTCCTTCCCCAGGCGCCGGGGGCCGAGCCGGACTACGGCAGCGTGACCGTACCGCGTGAGTATCTGTCGGCGCCGTTGGGCTGGGCACCGGAGAACACCCCGGACGCCGGCGAGGCCGTCGCCCTGCTGCGCACATGGTTCGAGGACAAGGCCTCCGGCCGGCTGCCGAGCAGGTACGCCGGCCTGCTGCCGGCCGAAGAACTGGAAGACCTGTCCAACAATCTGCGGCACCTGCGGTCAGCGACGTCGACGCTCGGCATGGCGGGGTTGCTCAGCCAGATGGTCGCCGACGGCGTGCCGATACGCCTCCTGCAGGGACGGGCCTACCTTCCGTGGACCAACTCGGCCCGGGTGTGGATCCGCGTGCAGCTCGGCGATCCGACCTTCCTGCGGGCCCACCACAACATGGAGATCGACGAATACCCCAGCAATGCCGAGGCCGAGCAGACCTCCCAGTCGATCAGCCGCACCCGTGGGGGTGGAATGTCCATCACCCAGACGCCGCTCCTCCACGACTCCCCGGCGCACCACGTGGACGCCGCGTTCACGGACGTCGGCACGCTCACGCAGACGGACACCCGCACCGAGGCGAAGCGCTCCACGCACCTGCGGGGTACGGTCGCATCCCCCCGGGCGACCGCGAAGCTGGCCTTCCCCACCACCGTCATCCTCTCGGTGGAGGAGAAGGGCAAGGTCGTGCACTCGGTGTCGGCGCCCGGCGGCCCCCTGGTCGCCCAGGTGCCGTGGGGCTTCACCGTGCCCACCGCACGCGCCGGCGCCGAGATGGGAGCGTCCCTGCGATCCCTGCAGCCGGGGGTGGGGGCACACGACAGGCCGCTGGAGCTTCCAGATGCCGCCGCCATCCTGAATGTCGGCGGTGTCGCCGCCATCCGCCACGTCGGCACCGCCGCGGTCGCGGCTGTGCACGGAGTACCGGACCATCGGGTCGGGCGCACGCCACTGACCCAAGGCGGAAACGTCGCCGGGGAGGTGCTGGCCAACGCGCTCAGCCAGCCGGTGCTGCGCACGTTCTTCCCCCGGCTCACCCGGCTCGGCGGGCTCGAGTTGCCGGAACTGTCGGAGAACTTCATCACCGGCGGCGCCACGGCACAGTCCACCGCGCACGCCCAGGTGGACCTGCGAGGCGGCGTCCTGACCTCGGTCAGCTACGACCACCGGATGGACACCGCCGATCGGCAGGCCCAGAGCGTCGCGGCGAAGGGCACACGCAGTGACGGCCGGTCCGCCACGGTCGGCGCCGGGCCGATCTTCGCCACGACCGGACCGGATCTGGAGGCTGGGCCGGCCTACCAAGGAGGCCTGAACAGCACCCAGCGTATGTGGGTCGAGGGGGATGCCGACGGGGACGGCACGCAGGTCGACCAAGCCCAGCGATCACTGCGCAAGGACCTGTCCACGCGCAGCTTCGTCTTCCGCTTCCCCGTCGACTGGCGGATCACCGCGACCGGCACCCGCGCGACCTGGAGCGGCCTGGGAGCCGCCCTCGCGAGGAAGGGACCGCTGCGGCCCCAGACCAAGGAACTACACGTCGAAAAGGGCGTGTGGATCCGGCTGACCGAGGCCGAGGCACACGCGAACGGCCTGATCACCGACGAGAACTTCCCGCCGGTCGTGTCCGCCGAATGGGACGCGGTCGCCGCCGCGAGCGTCGCCTGGAAGGCCGCGGACAAGACGTTCCGCGACACGCGTGACGACGTACGGACGGCACACGACGCCGTCGAGGCCGCCCGCAAGAACGTCGCCGAGGCCGAGGCCGCGCTGGCCGAGCACCCCGACGACGTCGCAGCACTCGCCGCGGCCACGGGCGCGCAGGCCGCACTGGCCGACGCCGAGCCGGAAACGGCCGCCCCCGAGGAGGCCATGGCCGCCGTGAGGACCGCGGCGGAGAAGGCCGCGGCGCGTTTCCGTGACCTGCACGCGTCCGCGGTCGCGATGACCACCTGGCATCGGACCCCCGCCGCCCAACGCGCCGGCAAGAAGCCACGTCCCCTGCCGTCCCAGGAGCAGGTGGCGCAGGACCGGGCGGCGCGGGAGCAGGCGGCGGAGTTCGAACGGTGGGTGCCGTTGCCGCCGTTGCCCACCATCGCCGAAGAGGATGAGTCCGGCGGGCTTGGGGGATCCTCCGATGAGGGGGATGCGCTCCGGGACCTGAGGGCTGACGCGCCGTCGCCGGAAGGCTTTCAGGTGGGACCTTCCCAAGGAATCCATCCGGACGGCCTGACCGCTGACGATATCGCGCAAGGACTCTACGAGAATTTGCCGATCGACGAGGTGCATGAACTCGCGAGAACGGCTGCCTGGATTCTCCGGAGCCAGAGCGATAGTCCACTTGGCGAGTCGATCAGGGCCGTCGACGAACGCGGCCAACTATGGCGGATCGCCGATGAGCTGCACCGTAATGGGCGACAAGCGGCCGAACTGCTGGCACGGGCGCTCACGGCCCTGCGGGAAAACCGGTCAGTGGCCGCGCCGGACGAGTCGGTCGATCTGGGGACTGTGTCGGCCCGGCGGCCGCCGAAGGTCGAGCAGGCTCCGGAGGATCCGCCAGAGCCTCAGTCCGGGGAGGGCGAGCCGCAGGTCTCCACGGCCCCGCGAAGTGACGAGCGGCCCCCTGCGGACGGGCCCACGTATTCAACTGTGAGCGAGACGGCGCGCGTGGACCCGGACCACGATTTCGGGCCGCCGGTCGCTCCGCAACGGGCCAGGGCCACGGAGATGGATGGGCGTAACGTTCGGCTCAATCCGCTGTGGGTGCCACTGGAGGAGATGAGTCCGTCACTGCTGACGGGCGACCGCAATAGCGTGTGGCTGTACACGGTGACCGAGGATCTTCGGGTCTTGCTGGGGAGTGAGCAGCCCAGCGCCATCATGAGCGAGGGGCAGCTCACCGATCTGGTGGCGGGCCTGCGCGAGAAGGACCCGCAGTTGCGCGAGATGGACCTCGGCCAGGCTCGGCGGTCCGTCATTCAGTGGCTCGATGGGCAGGGGCATCTCGGGATCGCGGCGAGGTTCGCCGCGGATGGCCGTACCGGGCCAGGACCCAGCCGGGTGTCGGGTGAGTTCCGGTGGAATGAGGCGTCGCGCTCCTGGATGGTGGACGACAACTCGGGTCGGTACATGAGCGAGGAGGTCCGCGGGGGTCTCGACTCGGTGGATGCGGCCCGCTGGGTGGGTAACGTGGCGAAGCGGTTCAGCGAGCACCTGGGGATGGAAGTCCGCCCCGAGCTGTTCAACATCGCGTTCGTCCGGCCGATCCGGGACTCCAGCGGGCGCGTCGTCGGCCACTCGTTCCTCGATGATGAGTGGCACGGTGTCGTGGAGTCGGCCGCGCACCTGCTGCTGTCCGGCGCCGTGACGCACGTCCGGTCCGACTCCGAGCCGGAGGCCGTCTACCCACTTCGGGAGGATCCCGTCGGGTTCTTCCCGAAGCCGTGGGGTGACACCCCCGCCCACGTGATCGTCGTGGTCGGGGATCGCTCCGGCGTGGCGGTCCGGATCTCGGCCGACGAAGAGTTCGCCATGGACGGCGAGCGGTTCGTCCGTCTGCTGCTGAACCGCCAGGAGGGCTTCCGGCAGCTGCCGCCGGACGTTCCGATCCTCATGCTCGGCGGTGAGATGGCCGCCGACCCCGATCCCGACGAATGGTCGGTGAAGCCACCGGCGGGGCAGGTAATCGCCAACCGCACCGGACGCGACATCTGGGCGTCCACGACTTTCCTCTTCCCGATCCGGGACGAAAGCGCCCGGACGCACTCGGCCCTGGCCCTGAGGGAGCAAGGCGGCCGGCGCGGCGAGCTGGTGAGGTTCCGGTCGGACCCCGGCCCCGACGAGCTGCACCGGCTCGTTGCCGCCACCGCCTCCCACCCCGGCCAGGCCGGCACGGTGCCCGGCGGCGACGCCAGGCGCATGCTGCACCTGGTCCGCACCGCCCGCCGTCTCTACCCCGGAGACGACGCCGAGCAGCATTTGAAGGCCTTGCGCGCGCTGGACGACCTGCGGTCGGCCGACAAGACGCTCGGTGTGCTGCCGGCCCTGCCGTTCGACGTGAACGTGCTGGACCAGATCGCACGAGTCGTCTATGGCTGGCCCGGCTCGACCGGGGTCTCGTCCGACGGACGCCGTCACCTGATCTCTCTGGTGGAGACGATGGCCGGCACGTCCGGCGGATCAGTCACCGTCAAGGATCTGGCCCGGGCCGCACGTGCCATGCGTACGCCTCCGCGCATCGGCACCTTCGTCGATGCCCCCAGGAAACCGGAGGCCGACTCGATCGTCGTCGTCGGTAACGACGACTCCGTGTCGACATCGTCCTCGTCATCGGGCTCCTCCAGCGAGGTCTCGGCCTCGTCTGCGGCTCTCAGGGCTATCTTTCCCGGGGCGTTGGTCTTCGGCCGGGAGCGTGCGGCGGCCGGTTACGGGCTTCTGCAGTGGGGTCAGTATGTCGGTGGTCTGCCGCATGACCAGCAGGTCTCGTTGCGCAACCACATGCAAGGTCCCATGTCCGCCCCGGGCCTGCCGTACAGGCCGTCCTTCCTGGAGATCAACGCCTACCTGCGCCAGAGGTGGGAGGCGACGATGGCGGGGCTCTGGGACCTCGACCTCCTGGGATTCGTGACCTTCCGGAATAACGATGACAAAACGGCCACCGTACGTGTGTCCCGTTTTCTGGAACAGGCCAGGGAAGCCGTGCAACACGACATCCGGAACATCGACGCCGCGATCGGCTCCCGTCCCGTTCGGGAGGACCTGGTCGTCAGCACGACGACCGTGCTCCATCTTTTGGGCTCCTCCCCGGAGGAGTGGCTCGGCACGGTGTTCCGCGCACGCGGTTATTTGTCGACGTCACTGGGCGAACCCGCCAGGTCGGGCACGCCGTCCGTCCTCTATCTGCGCGTCCCGAGGGGAACCCGGGCACTCGGTCTCGCGATGCTCATGCCGTCCGGTACCGGCGACCGGGAACTGCTGATAGACCGCGACACCGTCATCCGCATCATCGACGTCACCAGGAGCCAGGACGGGAAATGGCGGGTGTACGGCGAGATACTCACGCCGGACGACCAGATCCCGGTCGACGTCGTGGACATATAGCGAGCAGCCGGCCGACCGCGGAGGACAGGAATGAGGACAGGGGGAGAACCGTGTCAACATCGCCGCCGCAAACCCTTATCGTGGCTTGATCGCCTGAGTCTCTCGGCCAGAAGGATTTATGCCTGACCGCTCGACGAAACCCGTTTTTGCAACAGGGCGTCGCGGGGCGGCTCGTACAACCGAAGAGGATGATGAATCTCCCTCCGGAGGCGTCGTCCGGAAAAGTGAAAGCAGCGGAGACGTGGAAGAACGACAGGTGAAAAGCGGAGACGAGCCGGACGTCCCAGCCCCGGCCCCCGAGGGCCGCGGCGCTGACGGCGAGGCTCCGGAGGCCGCGCCCGGACCGGCGCCCGGCACGGGCCCGGCCGTGTGGGACCAGCCGCTCCCCTGGGGGGCGGCTTCGGAGAACGGGAGTGACGGGAGCAAGGGCCCCGGCCCGGCCTCCGCCCCGCGAGCGGATGAGCTCGAGGCCGCCTCGTCCGGCGCGGTCACCGAAGGCGGGGACGGCGACCGGGATCAGGTCACGGCCGGGGAAGCGGCCGCGACCGAGCAGCCCCAGCCTCTCGAACCGACTGCGGCCGAGCAGCCCCAGCCCCTCGAATCGGCCGCGGCCGGAGAGCCGCCCCGCGATCAGACGGAGACCCCCAAGCGGTCCAACTCCGCCCGTACGCCGGCCGGCAGCGTCCGGCGCTCCGGCGAGACCTTGCCCATCGGCGGTCGCGTCGCGACGGCCGGCGTGGTCCTCGTGCTGGGCGTGGCCGCCGTTGTCGGCATCGGTGCGCCGTCCTTCCACCAGTGGGGCCAGGCCAGGACGAGCGGCTCCGTCGACGCCCGGCAGCCTCCGAATGTCGTGCACCAGAATGTCGGCCCCTCCGGGCCGGCGACGCCTTCCCCCACCTCCACGTCGTCACAGAAGGCCACGGCCTTGCCACAGGGCTCCGCGCCGGGTTCTCCCGCGGCCGGGCCCGCTGCGGGCCCCTCGTCCTCCAAGCCCGCCGGCCAAGGCGCCGCGGCGTCCGCGGCGTCCGCGGACCACCGCGCCGCGGCGTCCGCGGACCACCGTGCCACGGAGCCCGCGGACCACCGTGCCACGGCGTCCGCGGACCACCGTGCCGCCAAGCCCGCGGGCCGATCCATCATCAGCGCCGATTCGAGAAAGTGCATCCAGGTGTCCGGCCGGCAGGCCAGCCCGGGCGCCGCACTGGTGATCTCGCAGTGTGACGGTAAGGCCTGGCAGAAGTGGGCGCCAGGCCCCAACGGGACGATGAGGTCGATGGGCCTGTGCATGGAACCGCACGGGGGGTCCTCCCACAACGGCGCCGTGATCCGGGTGCAGAACTGCGACGGCACCTCGTCTCAGCGCTTCACCCTCAACCGCACGAGCGACCTCGTCAACACCGACGCGGACAAGTGCGTGGATGTGAAGGACGTGAAGACCGGCAACGGCACTCCGCTCCAGTTGTGGGACTGCGGCGGCGGCGACAACCAGAAGTGGTGGAACGGCGGCTGAGGTCCGGGTCGGCCCGCCCGAGCGTTCGATCCCCGGTCGGCCGGACCCGGCCGACCGGGGGCGCAGGCGTCACGACAGGCTCGTGGTGAAGCTCTCGGCCCTGATCTTCCGCTCAATCGACCCGAAGATCTGCTTGTCCGCCCCGGTCAGACACCCCTGGCTCGAGGTGTCCACTTCCGAGCCGTCGGGCAGTTTTTCGCCATGCAACGCCAGAGGAGTTCTTCGGTCGCCGCGGTGCGGACGCTCACCCCGGAGAACAGTCCGTGCATCTTGTCCGGACGTTCCGCCACAACCACCCAGGATGGCGGAGGGCGGCCGCGACCAGGGTGAGGGCGTTGGCGAGGGCACGGGCGTTCATCGCCCGACCGGGCCGGCGGCGGCCTTCAACCGCAGTGGCATAAGGCCGTGCGATCTGTTCGCGTGATCTTCATTCGCTGGTCGCTCCTCCTTGCCGCGGTCCGCCGATCAGTACGCCGCGCATAGTCGAATCGGATTCGGTCGGCTGGCCGGTGGGAGGCGACGTCCGCATGTGCGGGCCTCCGGTGGCCGGCGCCGTGGCGCCGACGTGGCTCACCCGGCGAGCGCGGTGACGGGCTCCATGCGGGCCGCCTTCGCCGCGGGGTAGAGGCCGGCGACCAGGCCGACGGCCAGCCCGAGCAGCGGCCCCCCGGCGAGCAGCCAGGGTGAGATGGCCGCGGTCCAGCCGCGGGCGAGCGCCACTCCGACCGTCAGGTCGAGACCACCGATCGTGCCCAACGCGCCGCCGGCCAGGCCGAGCACGCCGCTCTCCAGCAAGAACTGGATGAGGATGGATCGCCGCGAGGCGCCGATGGCCCGGCGCAGCCCGATCTCGTGGCGGCGTTCCAGCACGGCGACGAGCGTGGTGTTGCCGATCCCGATCGCGCCGATGAGCAGCGACACCCCCGCCATCACCAGGAACAGCGCCCGGGTGTCGGTCTCCACCTTGGCGCGGAGCTGTCTGGGGTCCGGGGGCACGTCGGCCAGCAGGCGTTGGGGCCGTGCGGGGTCGAGCGCTACCTTGGCCTCCGCGCCCACCTGCTGGGCGGCTCCCGGCCAGGTACGGATCACGACCTTGGGGTCCCCGAAGGTGATGTTCGAGCGCGGGTCGCGGGACACCCACTCCGGGACGATGGCCGCGAGGGCCGCCTGCGAGTCGAAGTCCGGTGTGGCGGCGATGCCGAGCAGGAGGTACGGCCGTCCGGCGATGTGGATCAGGGTTGTGCCATCGATGGCCGGGTCGACCCCGAGGTTGCGGGCGGCCACCTCCCCGAGGACCACGACGCGATGGCGATGCGCCTCGTGCCCGGCGTCGTACAGCCGACCGGTTGTGGCACGGACCCGCAGGGCCGCCAAGGCGCCCGGGGCGGCCGCCATCACCGGAGTCTCCACCGCCACTGATGGGACCCGTCCGCCGACGCGGCTGACGGGCGGCAACGAATCCTCGGTCTGGCTCAGCACTCCGGCGGCCAGCACGCCGTTGAGTCTCGACGCCCGCTCGACCGCCTCCGGTGGCACGGCCGGGGGCCGCAGCCCGGTGGCCGAGTCGACGGCGGCCTTGCCGGCCGAGAACCCGTCGACTCCGACACTGGTGGCCTTGAGCGCGTCGAACCTCGCGGAGACCTGAGCCGCCGCGGTGCCGGTGAGGCCCACCGTGGCGACCAGCGCCAGCACGCCGAAGGCCACGCCGAGCATCGTCAGCGCGCTCCGGCCGCGCCGGCCGCGGATCGCCTCCACTGCCTCGGCGGCGATATCGACGAAGGCGGCCCGGCGAGACCCTGCCGTCCTGCCTTGGGGCTTCTTCTCGACCCCGCCCATGCCCTCAGGCCGGCCAGAGGGACTCACGGCCGTGCCGCCGGCTCGGTCAGCCTGCCGTCACGGACTCTGAGCACCCGGCCCGCCACCTCGGCGACCGCCAGGTCATGCGTGACCACCACGACGGCGAGTCCCTCCCGGGCCAGCCGGCCGAGCAGATCCATCACGCTCTTGGAGGTCTCGCTGTCCAGGTTGCCGGTTGGCTCGTCACACAGCAGCAGGACCGGGTTGTGGACGGTCGACCGCGCGATCGCCACCCGCTGCCTCTCGCCACCGGACAACGTGTGCGGCAGCGCGTACAACCGGTGACCCAGCCCGACCCGGCGCAGCGCCTCCTCGGCGGCCCGGCGACGCACCCGCCTCGGCACATTGTTGTACATCAGCGGCAGCGTCACGTTCCCCACCGCGCTCTTGTGCCCCACCAGGTGGAACGCCTGGAACACGAACCCGATCCGCTGGGCCCGCAGCCGGCTGCGGGCACCCTCCGGCAGATCCGCGGTGTCCTCGCCGCGCAGCGCGTAACGGCCCTCGGTGGGCCGATCCAGCAGGCCGAGCACGTTCAGCAGCGTGGACTTGCCCGAGCCGGACGGACCGGTGATGGCCACCAGCTCGCCGGCCGCGATGCCGAAATGGACATCGGTGAGCGCACGCACCGGCCCGGCGGGTGACTCGTAGACCCGGCTCACCCCCTCGACCGCCAGCACCGGCGCCGCCGCGGATCCGGTCACGGCGCACCGGCCTCCCCGGACACCAAAACCTGGTCGCCTTGGCGCAGTGTCCCCTCGGCGGCCTGGACCGCCACCTCGCCGTCGACCTCGAATCCGGGCTCCACGCTGGCCTCGGAGGACTGTCCGCTCCGTACGATCTTGACTACCGTGCGGCCCCCGGCGCGCGACCACAGCGCCGAGGACGGCACTATCGGACCGCTGTGCTCGGCCTTCTCGACCTCGATCCGGGCCTGATATCCCCCTCCGGCCTTGATCCGCCGCTCCGGGACGAGCAGCAGCTCGGTGACCGTCTGATCCCCACCACCGGCTGAGCCGTCCTGGCCCGCGGCGGGTGAGGTCGTGTCCTGAGGGGCCTGGCCGTCGCCCCCTTGCTGGCCCGTAGTGACCTGTCCGACCCGGGCCCGCACCGTGGAGCCCGAGGGCGAGGTCACCGAGGCCTGCGCGCCCTTGGCGAGGCCCTGCACCGCTCCGGGGTCGGGGACCGCGCACCGGAGCACGGGGCTCCCCGCCTCCATGACCACATCACCCGCCTTGACTGAAGCGCCGACGCGCGTCTTCACGGTCCCGAGTCGTGCGGGCAGCTGCGGCACCGTCAACAGCTCTCGGCGCGGCACCATGACGTCGTCCGTCTTCGGTCCCTGGGCGTCACCGGTCCGCGAGCCTTGTCCGGTCGTCGCCCCGGGGTCCGGTGCGGCGGTGGGGCCTGGGGCCGGGTAGCCGCGGGCCCGGTAGAGGCCGGCCACGGCGGCGCGGGTCCTGGCGTCGAAGACTCCGTTCGGGCCGGCGGCCTGCCGTAGCAGACCCAGACGCGTCAGCGCCCTCTGCAGTTGCCGGACATCGGGTCCGCTGACGCCCGGGAGGATGTCGCGATAGGAGGGGAGCCGTCCCACCAGCACGATCACCGGACGTCCCGAGACCTCCATCACGACCTTGCCCTCGCTGACCTGGCCGCCCCTTTTGACGGGCAACGCAGTGACCACCGGCTCGCCGTTGTCGGGCGGGACTGGGACCGGCACCGGGACCCGTGTGCTGGGCGCGGCGGCACACTCCAGGCCGACCGTTCGGACCAGGGATCCGAATCTGACCGGCACCGTGATCGCAGACTTGGGCGGGGCCGACGCCGCGGCGGCCAGTTCACGAGGGGTCCGTGCCTGCCCCGCCAGCGCCCAGGTCGCCGCGGTGGCGACCGTCAGTACGCCGACCACAGCGACGGTCATCCACCGCCGGCGGCGCCGGGTCTCCGGACCGTCCGGCCGCGCAGCGGTATCCCCGGGCTCGTCGGCACCGATCACCAGGCCATGCCCGGATTCGTCCCGCGTGATCCGCGGAGGGCTGCCCGGATCACGATGTCCGGCCCGCCAGGATGGTCCTCGCACGGGCGAGGGCCTCCTTGTTCGTTTCGTGTACGGCCGCGACCTCGGGTTCGTAGTGGCGAAGGGCCGCGGTGTAGTAGAGGTCCTCGAGGCGTTTGCGCTGCGGCGCGTAGTTGATCTGCTGCTCGCATTTCGCGTCCGCGACGGCGATCTTGATCTCCGTTTGCCGGTCGCCGTTCCGGTAGAGCCCCGCGGCCTTGGAACTGGCGGCGGCCGGCTCCGCGAGACCGGCGTGCCCCTGCTTGGTCATGCAGGCAGACCAGAGGCTGTTGAGGTTTCTCAGCCGGGGGTCGGCGTTGGCGCGTTGGCGGGCCTGGGCGGGCAGGTTCCCGGCGAAGCTCTCGGACTTCACCCTCCGCTCTGTCGACCCGAAGATCTGCCTGTGCGCATCCGCCAGACACCCCTCGCTGGGGGTATCCACTTCCGAGCCGTCGGGCAGTTTGACCCTGGTCTGAGGGGTGGAGTCCGGGCCGAAAAAAGCCTGGCCCCATCTCTGCCGCTCGGCGGGGGTCTGGTCCTTGTAGGGGTCGGGTCGGTTCTCGGACTCGTTCAGCAGAGCGGCCGTCCGATAGCCATGGCGCGCGGCCTCAGTCGGCGAAAGCCCGTAGCCGGGAGCGCTCATCGTCGGGTTCACATCCCGCTTCGGTGCGGGCTGCTTGACGTAGCGCAATCCCTTTTTCGCCATACACCGCCAGAGGAGTTCTTCGGTCGCCGCGATGCGGACGCTCACCCCAGAGAACAACCCGTTCATTTTGTCCCGGACATTCGGGTCCGCGCGGTCCGGCAGCCGCCACCCGCCGCCGTCCCGGGCTGCGTCCTTGGCACCCCGGGCGGATCCGGACGATCCTCCGCAACCACTTAGGGAGCCGGAGGCCGCAAGGACCAGGGTGAGGGTGGTGGCGAAGACACGGACGTTGATGCTCCGTCTGGGCCGCCGGCGGCCCTCAGCCATAGTGGCTGAAGGCCGCCGGCCTCTTTGCGTTATCTTCATTCGCTGGTCGCTGCTCCTTGCCGGGCTCCGCTGATCAGCACGTAGAGCTTGACGAAGCCAGCCCTCGGTTGCTGTCCCCGGTGTTGGTCCGCATGTTGCTTTGCGCCCGTGGAAGGCTGTCGCCGCGCGCTACCCACACGGACACGCTTTGGTATTTCCGGATCACGGCGTCCGGCCCGCGAGAACCGTCCTCGCGCGGGCGAGGGCCCCCTTGTTCATCTCGTACACGGCCGCGATCTCGGGCTCGTAGTGATGAAGGGCCGCGGTGTAGTAGAGGTCCTCGAGGCGTTTGCGCTGCGGTGCGTAGTGGATCTGCTGTTCGCATGTCGCGTCCGCGACGGCGATCTTGATTTCCGTTCGCCGGTCGCCGTTCCGGTAGGACTCCGCGGCCTTGGAGTGGGCGAGGGCCGGATCTGCCAGACCGGCGTGCCCCTGCTTGGTCATGCAGGCAGACCAGAGGGCGTTGAGTTTCCTCATCCGGGGGTCGGCGTTGGCGCGGTTGCGGGCCTGGGCCGGCAGGTTACCGGCGAAGCTCTCGGACTTGAGCATCCGCTCTATCGACCCGAAGACCTGCTTCTGCGCGTCCGCCAGACACCCCTGGCTCGAGGTCTCGACTTCCGAGCCACCCGGCAGTTTGACCCTGATCTGAGGGGCGGAGTCCGGACCGAAGAAAGCCTGGCCCCATCTCTGGCGCTCGGCGGGGGTCTGGTCCTTGTAAGGATTGGGTTGGTTCTCGGACTCGTTCAGCAGGGCGGCCGTCCGATAGCCATGCCGCCCGGCCTCGGCAGGAGAGATCCCGTAGTCAGGAGCGCTCATCGTCGGATTCCCATCCCGCTTTGGTGCGGGCCGCTTGACGTAGCGGACTCCCTTTTTCGTCATACAACGCCAGGAAAGTTCTTCGGTGGCCGCGATGCGGACGCCCACACCGGCGAACAGTCCCTCCATTTTGTCCCGAACGTCACGGTCAGGCTGATCCGGCAGGCGCCAGCCTCCGGTGTCCCGGGCCTCCTTTGACCGGTCGGATCCGGACGACCCACCGCAACCGGCCAGGGTGCCGGCGACCGCCATGGCGAGGACGAGAGCTGTGGCGAGGGCACGGGCGTTCATCCCACGGATGGGCCGCCGGCGGCCTTCAGCCACAGTGACTGAAAGCCGCCGAACTCTTTGCGTGATCTTCATTCGCTGGTCGCTAGTCCTTGCCCCGGTCCGCCGGTCAGCACTTCGAAGTCGACGAGCTCAGCCCTCGGTTGCTGTCACCGGTGTTGGTCCGCTGGCCGCTTTGCGCCCGTGGATAGCTGGCGCCCTGCGGCAGCCACACGGACACGCTGCTGTAGCCGACGTTGGCGTAGACGCAAGCCCAGTACCAGGACTGGTAGCGGTTCTTCCAGGACGAGTCCTTGTTGACGAGGGCGGCCGATGCGGAGCCCGTGCTCCAGTCCGACTTGTTGGTCGCGATCTCGAAATGTGCCCCGCCGTAGTCGGGATCCTCCGCGGGGCAGAAGGAGCCGGTATCGCAGACGAAGTCCGCGTAGGCGGGTGCGCCCATCGCGATCCCCACGGACATGGTGGCCGCCCCGGCGAGGGTGGCCGTGATGAGTCTTGCGCTTCGGTGCATGGCAAACCCCTGTCGCGTGTCGCTCCGGCCGAGCCCCTGAAGAAGCGCCAACCACTGTCGGGAGACCAGGCCGGAATCCTGCATTGCCGCTTGATCTTGCATGCGGCCGCAATATGAGGACAAGACTCCTTAGCGGCCGTAAGTGGCCATGTCGCGAGACCCGTCATTGTGGCCTTGAATACGCTCGTATTAGCCGATTTCGCGGTACGGGTTTCGAGCGCACGACGTTTTTGAGGGCGGGTCATTGTGCGATCCATGTCACTCAACCCAGGATGGCGGCTGCAATCCGCCCAACCGGGGCCGGTGACCAACGGGTCAACCGGTCTCCGTGGACCTCGGGTGCGCGGTCTGCTACGGGAGTAACCTCGACCCCGCGTGTTGCTGCTACCGGGTCTCCGAAGAAGCGCCAACCTCTGTCGGGGGGCCCGATCGGCAGCCTGCAGGGTGAGCGGCCAGATCGTTCTGGCCGCTTCGCCTTGCGACATCAGTCTTTTGCGTTCGCGGTGATAGAGCCCTTCAGCGGCGAGGGGATGCGGTCCGGCCCGCCAGAATCGTCCTCGCACGGGCGAGGGCCTCCTTGTTGGTCTCGTGCACGGTCGCGATCTCGGGTTCGTAGTGCCGAAGGGCCGCGGTGTAGTAAAAGTCCTCGAGGCGTTTGCGCTGCGGCGCGTAGTCGATCTGCTGCTCGCACTTCGCATCCGCGACGGCGATCTTTAGCTCCGCTGCTGGGCCGCTGTTGCGGTAGAACTCGCCGCCCTGGATCGGGCGGCGGCGGGCTCGGCCCTGGGCCGGCAGGTTCGTGGCGAAGCTCTCGGACTTCAGTCTCCGCTCTATCGATCCGAAGATCTGCTTCTGCGCCTCCGTCAGCGTAGTGAATTCCCTTTTTTGCGGCTCGAGTTTGCACGTGGCCCCAACGCGCGAACAAGGCTCCTTAACGGCCGGAAACGGTCACGCCGCAGCAGATGAATTCCGCGGCCCGCATGGCGAAGCGGCCTGAATCGCCCGGCCGCTTCGCCCTTGCGACGCTCTTTCTCCGCGTGGAGAGGGTTCGGCTCAGGGCTGCGCGAGCTTGCGCAGTGCCTCGCGGACCGAGCCGTTCCCGTCCCGCAGCGCGACCGCGGCGTGCTCGCATGGCACCCCGCTGAGCAGCGAGACCAGGGCGACGCGCGTGTCGCCCCCGGCCTCGGCCAGCGCGGTCTCACAGGTCCGCGCGTCCATGTCGGTGGCCTCCATGAGGATCCGGACCAGGCGGCCCCGCAGCTTGCCATTCAGCGCGTTGACGCTGACCATCAGGTTCGAATAGGTGCGGCCCAGCTGGACCATCACCGTCGTGGAGAAGGCGTTCAGCACGAGCTTGGTGGCCGTACCGGCCTTCATGCGAGTGGATCCGCTGATGACCTCCGGGCCGGTGGACAGGCCGATGTGCACGTCGACCTCGTCGCCGAAGGGGGCCAGCGGATTGGCGCTGATCAGTGCGGTGTGCGCGCCGGCCCGCCGCGCGGTACGCAGCGCTCCGACGACGTAGGGAGTGCGGCCGCTGGCCGCGATGCCGATCGCGACGTCGCCGGGGCGCACCTCGGCGGCGTCGCGGGCTCCGAGGTCGGCGTCGTCCTCGACGTTCTCGACGGATTGGGACAGCGCGCCGAGCCCTCCGGCGTTGTGGGCGACCACGTTGTCCCAGTCGACACCGAAGGTCGGCGGCAGCTCGGCCGCGTCGATGACGGCCAGCCGCCCAGAGGTCCCGGCGCCGAAATAGTGGACGCGTCCGCCGCCGCGCAGGCTCTCGACCGCGAGGTCCACGACCGCGGCCACCTGCGGCAGCACCGTGGCCACGGCGAGGGGGACCCGTTCGTCTTCGGCGTTGATGAGGCGGAGGACGTCGATGGTGGGGAGCGTGTCGAGCTCCATGGTCCGGGGGTTACGCCATTCGGTGGGGATGTCGCAGCGCTCTTGCTCGATCACCGACGCCTCCGGTCAGTCCGTACCGTCCGGCCGCGGACCGCCTCGTACGTCGCCTCGAGCGCACTTCGCGTCGGACCGAAGGTCCGCTGCGCCACCCCGACGAACACGCAGTCGATGACCGTGAGCTGGGCGAGTCTGCTGGCGGTCGCGCCGGACCGGAACGTGGTCTCCCGGGCCGCCGTCGTGAGTACGAGATCCGCCACCTCGCTGATGGGGGACTTGGGGAAGTTGGTCAGCGCGACCGCGGTGGCGCCGCGGCGCTTGGCCACGGTGAGGGCGTCGATGGTGTCCACCGTGGACCCGGTGTGGGAGATGCCGACGGCCACGTCACCCGACTCCAGGACGGCGGCGCTGGTGAGCATGATGTGCGCGTCCGACCAGGCATAGGAGATCCGGCCGATGCGGTGCAGCTTCTGCTGGAAGTCCATGGCCACGAAGGCGCTCGCGCCCACGCCGTAGATGTCCACGCGCCGTGCCGCCGCGACGGCGTCGATCACCCGCGCCAGTTCCTGGACGTCCAGCTGGGCCGCGGTCTCCTCGACCGCTCTGGCATCGGCGAAGGTGACCTTCTCCACGATCTCTTCGAGGGTGTCTTCGGGGCTGATGTCGCTGCCGACGGTCCTGCCGCCGGAGGTGATCTGCGCGCGTCCGGCCTCGGTGGCGAGCGTGAGGCGCAGTTCGGGGTAGCCGGTGAATCCGATGGCCCGGCAGAACCTGATGACGGTGGTCTCGGAGGTTCCGCAGGCGTGGGCCAGTTCGGTGATGGTGGAGTTGGCGACCGCTTCCGGGTCGTCGATGACCCGCTGGGCCACCCGCCGTTCCGCGGGGGGCAGCGAGGGGAGCAGTGACCGCACGCGCACGACGGTGCTGAGTGGCGGTGGTCCACTGGGGGACGCGGGGGTTTGGCCGCCGCCGAACGCGGTCGCGGACATCCCGCCCATCGGCTGCCCGCTCCCCGGATCCTGTCCGACAGGTTTCCTCATGGAGGAAAGTTTCTTACGAGGTACATATGGTGTCAATCGCGAAAGGGTCTACGGTCACGATGTGTTGACCCATTGGGCCGGTCCCTTCGTGATCGGAATTGACGCGGGTGGCACAAGTACCCGCTGTGCCGTAATGACATTGGGTGGCGCCCTTGCCGGATCCGGGTCCGGGCCGGGTGCCAACCCCAACTCCGGGGGCGACACCGCCGGCGCGCTGACCACGGCCTTGCGCTCGGCGGTGGGCGACCTGGACCGTTCCCTTATCCTCAGCGGCGTCTTCGGCATCGCCGGGGCCGGCG
>JAOPYH010000498.1 GCA_025964715.1 Streptosporangiaceae bacterium
TCCGCGTCCCGCTCCTCGATGACACCGGCCGCCAGGAGCGCGGGCTTCCACACGTGCATGTCGTACCGCTGCGCCCGGATGTGCTGATCGTGGGTGCGCTTGTCGTCACCGTGCCAGCGGAACATCAGGGCGCACGTGTGTGGATCCTCGGCAAGGCCGGCGCCCTTTTCCTGCATCCACGGCAGCGAGTAGGGCCGCGGCTCGTACGTCTCGATGAAGGCCTCGACGGCCCGGGCAAGGCCGGACGACAACGGCGCCGTCCGGGCCTTGCCGCCCTTGGGCAGTTTGAAGCACAGGACATTGCCGATCTTGGTCACCTGCCGGCGGATGTGCACCTTCCCGGCATCGAGGTCGAAGTCCTCGATCGCCAGCCCGAACGCCTCGCCCCGGCGTAGGCCGCACCCGGCCGAGACGAGCGGGATCAGCCGGTATGGCTCAGGGTGCGCATCGGCGACCGACCAGATCTGTTGGACGGTCCACGAGTCGCGCTCCTTGGGGTCCTGCTTGGGCTTCGGGATGATCGGCGACTGCGCCGGATTGTCCTTGCGCATCCCGTCGGCCACCGCCAGATCGAGGATGCCTGAGAGCACCATGTACGCCTTGTCCTGGGTCGCGTGGCCGTGCGTCTTCGCGAGCTCGCGCAGCCATTCGAGGACCTCGGAAGGCTTGACCGATCTCACCTGGCGATGCCCAAAGGCCGGCTCAACATGGAGGCGGAACGTCGACTCGTACCTGATGAAACTCGCCGCGCCCACGTCGCGCAGCCGTAGCCATTTCTTGCCCAGCGGCCCGAGCAGCTCCTTGCCGGCATCCGGATCGATGTACTCGTCGCGCTCGGCGTCCTCTTCCATCTTGCGGCTGTACTTGGTGGCCTTGTCCTTGATCAGGAAGGCCTTGGACTTCTCCTTGCCGTCCGGGCCGATCCACACAGCGAGCCAGCGCTTCGCCTCCTTGCTGCCGCCGTTGTCCGGGTGCCGCGCAGTCTTCTTCTTGACCGGCTTGCCGTCCGGGCTGTTGACCTCGGAGAACCACAGATCACGTACCCGTGCCATGGTCTGCGCTCCTCCCCGTCTCGTGCTCACGGAGGAGTGCGGCGAATCTCTCCGCATCCTTCTCCGGGACGTCTGTGAACATCACGCGCGTGTCCATGCCGGTCAGGGGCAACCGGGCGCGCACCCATTCGCGCACGTCCCCGGCCCGATCCTCTCGCCCGGGGACCAGTCGATAGAGCGCCTCGTCTTCGATCGGGACGAGTAGGTGCGCCGGAAAGACCTCGAGCACATACGCGAGCGCCAACAGCTCGTCGACGGTGACGTACGACCGCCGGCGGTTCTCCAAGTTCGCAACGATCGACCGATCCCACTTCACGCCCACCTCGGTCATGCGCTCCGCCAGCTTCGCTCCGGTTAGGCCACGCTTCCGGCGCAACTCCGCGACTCGTCGGACGACGGTCTCCGTAGGGCTCACCGACTCAGGATCTTGTGTCACGTGAACACACTAGCTTGCCCTGTTGACACACAACAAGAGTTGTCGACATAGTCTTGGCAGATGTCGGAGAGACACACCAGTGTGATTCTGAAGCATGGGAGCCGGGATGCCCGAGAAGCACCTGACCGTAGACGATCTCGCAAAGCGCGTGGGCGTCCCGGTCGCCACCATCTACCAGTGGAACAGCCGCGGCGATGGTCCGCGGTTCATGAAGATCGGTCGGCACGCCAGGTACAAGCTGGCCGACGTCGTTGCGTGGGAGAACGCCTGCTACGCAGACGCCGGGGACAGGTGAGCGCCCCGGACATCTCGGTGAGTGCCCGGTGGTTGCAGGCGCGGCACGGCATGTACGTGTTCCCCGTAGACCACCCGGGCCTGCCTCGTTGCGCTGGGTGGCATCACGCGGATGAGCCGTACTACGACAAGAACGGCAGGCACCAGCGCGGGAAGCACCCGGCGTGCAAGTGGAGCCGAGACGCCACGCTCGATCCGGATGAGATCGGCGCGATGCTGTCGCGCGGTCTACGTAACCTCGCGATCGCCTGCCGGCCGTCTCGGCTGCTGGTGGTCGACGAGGACAGGCCCGGGGCGTACGCCGCGTACGCCGCCGAGATCGGGCAGACCATCGAGCCGACCTTCTGCGTGGCCACGTCCAAGGGCCACCATCACTACTACCGGCAGCCGGAGGGCGAGCCGCTCGGCAACGGCGTGGGTGCCCTTGCCGCACGCGGGATCGACATCCGTGGGGCAAAGGGCAACGGCGGGTACGTGGTCGGCCCTGGCTCGGTGCACGAGACCGGTGTCATTTACGCGCCGGTGGACTCGTCTGTGCCGATCCTGCCTGTCCCGGTCTGGCTGGCCGAGGCGCTCCGGGCCGAACGGCCGAAGAGTGCGATGCCAGAAAACTGCCGCCCCGTCCGCCGGCGTGGTGGGGGACGGCCCTACAAGGTGCTGACCGGGCTTGTTCAGGCGGTGCTCGACGCCACCCCCGGAACCGACCGGAACAGCCGGTTGTACTGGGCGGCCTGCCGCGCCTTCGAACACGCGGGCACGGGTCTGTTCCCTGCCCCTGATGCCCGGGCCGCACTGCTGGATGCCGCACGCCATATCGGTCTGTCGGACGGTGAGGCGGAAGCCACGCTCGACAGCGCCCAGACCATGACCGGGGGGACCAGATGACCGAGGGCCAGGCCGAGGCCGAGGGCGAGGGCCAGGCCGACGACGTAGCCGACCGCATCGTCCAAGAGCACGTCGCGAAGGACGCCAGGGGACCGTCGCAGGCCTCGCAGCTCGTCCAAGTCGCCCGAACTCGATTCGAGCTGTTCATGTCCGACGACGGCCGCCCCTACGCCGTGCGTCAGGACGGTCCCAACATCGCATTGCCTCTCCGCGGCCGCGCCGGCCTGCGGACCGAGCTGGCCCGCATCTACTCCGTAGAGCAGAGCGGAACGGCGCCGTCTCAGTCGGCGCTGACCGACGCGATGACGGTCCTCGAAGGGTTCGCCCAGGCGGCCGAGCCGCGGGTGCCCTACCTTCGGGTGGCCCGGCACGGCGGATCCGTCGTGGTGGATCTGGGGACCAGGGACGGCCGGTGCGTGGTCATCGACCCGGGCGGGTGGTCACGCGAGCCTCACTCCCCGGTGCTGTTCCGCCGATCGGGCGCGATGAAGGCGCTACCCGAGCCCGTCCGGGATGGTGACGGGCTGGCCCGGCTCGGCGCGTTGCTGAACATGGACGAGTCGGCGTTCCGGCTGCTCGTGGCCTGGCTGGTCGCGACGTTCATCCCGGACCTGCCGCACCCCATCCTGACGTTCCGCGGCGAGCAGGGAACGGGCAAGTCCAAGGCCGCACAGATGGTGATCGGGATCATCGACCCGTCCGGCGCCCCGAAGCGGACCGCGCCGCGCGACATCAAGTCCTGGGCGACGCAGGCCTTCAACTCCTGGGCGCTCTGCCTCGACAACGTCTCGTTCATCTCGGATTGGCTGTCCGACGCGCTGTGCCGCGCGGTGACCGGTGACGGCATCGTCGACCGGGCGCTGTACACCGATGACGACGTGGTCGTGCTGGAGTTCCGGCGGGTGCTGGCCCTGACCACGATCGACGCCGGAGCTCTGGCCGGTGACCTGGCCGAGCGGCTGCTGACCATCGAGCTCAACCTGATCCCGGACAATCGGCGCCGCGAGGAAGCCGACCTCGACCAGGCCTACGCCGACGCCCATCCCGGCATCCTCGCCTCGCTGTTCGATCTGCTCGCGCAGGTCCTCAAGGTGCTGCCGGATGTGACGCTGACCGAGCGTCCCCGGATGGCCGACTTCGCGCGGGTGCTGGCGGCCGTCGACCAGGTGAAGGGCTGGAACACGCTGGAGGCCTACACGGCCGGCACCCGGGACGCCGTCGCCGATGTCCTCGACGGTGAGCCGTTCGCCCTGGCGGTCGTAGCGCTCGTCGACCAGGCGGGCCCGGACGGCGTCACGCTGACCGCTCAGCAACTCCTCGAGCGGATCGAGAGGCCAGACAAGCTCCCGAAGTCCTGGCCGAAGGACGCGACGCGCGCCGGCGGGAAGCTCAAGCGCCTCGCCCCGCCCCTGCGAGCCATCGGTATCGAGATCGACGACACTTTGCGCGGACCGAAGCCGAAGAAGCAGCGGCTCATCAAGCTGACGGCATCAGCAGATAGAAGGTGCGATTCAGCGTCCCCAGCGTCCCCCCTGGCCGGTCAGTCCACGCTGACCAGCGAAAACAGGGGGGACGCTAGCGAAGGGTCGTCAGCGTCCCCCCTGCCCTTCGAAGGAGATGGGGGGGACGCTGAGGGGCAGGGGCTAGCGTCCCCCCCTTCGCGCCATGTCTCACCAGCGAAAACATCCGCCGCGCAGCGGCGGGGGGACGCTGAGGACGCTGAATCGCACCTTCTATCTGATGCTGCCTGCCGAGAGTGCGGCCAACCCATGACGGTCTACGAGGTCGGCCAGACCACTCACCCGACTTGCGGACCCGACGATCTCCCCGCCTCCGGCATCCCGGGTGTCTACGGCCCCGGTGAA
>JAOPYH010000005.1 GCA_025964715.1 Streptosporangiaceae bacterium
GATAGGAACACGTCGGCGGATCCAGAGACTGTGCCGAGGGTAAGCGCCAATGCGGCCAGGGCGACCCTGACATCTGCGACTTCTTGGCGCAGCGCTGGTTCCGGGGGCCACGCGCGTTCGTGCTCGACCGGGGAGAACCCGGCCGGTCGTGTGGCCTCCCAGGCAGCGAGGCGGGGATGCCAGCGGCTGAGGAACGGACGGAGTACGTCATTGAGTACCGTGACAGCGAGGTTGCCGAAGGTGATCTCCCCGCTCCGTTTCACGGGCGCGACAGCAGGGCCGTAGCGGCGCAGGATGTCGCGCGCTATGGCGAACAGGCTGTACATCGAGGTGAGGGCTTCGCGCAGCATGCCTTCGTCGTCCCGCAGTTCCACGACCGCGATGCGGGTGATCAGTTCCACGTAGAACTCCCAGGAGGCATCTCGCTCGGCTTCCTCCGGCTCCCATTCGCCACTGATCTCCCCCAGGAGCGGGATCGCGATCTTCACCTGAATGCGACGAGCCTTCAAAATTCCCCCTCGCTTGGACGAACCGGCGGACTTGACACGTTGGACCATCGGAGTGGCTCCATTCGCGGACTCGGATGCCGACGTGTCGCTTACTGATGTTCAGTCAGCAAGTCTGTTCAGTCTACGAGAAGCTGCCCGCAGACGGATGCGCGCCCATAGGATGGGACGCCGCTGGGCCGGGTGTGTATTGGCGATGCAGAAGCCAAGGCAAGGTGGCCGCGCGGGTACGGGGGTATGAAATGCTGAAGTGGGTCAGACGGACACTCGAGCCCAAATATGACGCGTTCATCTCCTACAGCCATGCCCGGGACCGCGAGATCGCCAAGGCCCTGCAGTCACAGATGCAGCGTTACGCCCGGCCCTGGTACCGCGTCCGCGCTGTGAAAGTCTTCCGTGATGAGACTGACCTCGGCGCGAGCCCCGGTCTGTGGCCCGACATCGAACGCGCCCTCAGCAGAGCCCGCTGGTTGCTGGTGATGGCATCGCCAGAGTCAGCCCAGTCCGTGTGGGTACGCAAGGAGATCGCCTGGTGGCTGGCCCACCGGTCCTCAGAGCACATCCTGCTGGCGTGGACGGGGGGCACCCTGGGCTGGGACAGCGACGCTGGCGCGTTCGACTGGCACCAGGGTTGTAGCGCCCTGCCGCAGCAGGAGCTGGCTGGCATCTTCGCCCACCAGCCGCGCTGGGTCGATCTGCGCGATGTGCACCGAGGGCCAGAAAGCGCCGACTGGGACAAAGTGGACCTCGCCGAGTACGTCCTCGATTTCGCCGCACCGATCCGAGGTAAGTCCAAGGCGGAGCTGCACCACGAGCATGTCCGCTTGCGCAACCAGATCATCCGCATGGCGGCAAGCGTCATCACTGCGCTGCTGCTGCTGCTCACGGCGTCGGTGGTGACCGGGAATATCGCGGTCGGGAAGTGGAGGGAGTCAACGGGGCAGGCCCTGGCTGCGAACTCGCAACGACTGGCTGCTCAGGCTACGGAAATCCAGGACACCGCCCCGGGGCTGGCCCGCCAGTTGTTAGCCGAGGCGTACCGACAGGCCCCGACGGGGCAAGCTGTCGGGGCGCTCTTACAGAGCGCGTCGATTCCCCAAGTCATCCGTACCACCGGATACTCGCGTGGTGTGGCGATGGGTAAGCGGCGTGACGTTCTGGCAACAGCTTCCGATGAAGGGGTCGTGCTCTACGACAGCACCACCGCTACGCGTCTGGCTACCATTCCAGCCCAAGGAGGTTACACCGGGGCCGTCGCGTTCAGTCCTGACGAACGCATATTGGCAGCGGCTGGGGCCGACGGCATCGTCCGGCTCTACGACATCGCCTCCGCACGCAATCCCGTACCGCTGGGATCCGTGCAGACCTTGAACGGGATCGTCTTAGGGCTCGTCTTCAGCCCCAGTGCTCCTCTGTTCTTGGCGGAAGCCGACAATGGCGCCGTCGTCTCTGTGCGCGTCACCAACCCGCACGACCCTGTGGTCGCGGATACTGCTCCGGGGTTCCCTACGGCAGTGATCGACGCAGGCAGTCCGGGTGCGGTCGACCCCACCGGTAGGCTTGCAGCCGCTCCCGGGCTGAATGGAACGACACGCATCCTTCAGATCGCCTCCAACGGTATCCTCACGCAGATCTCGAGTTTCGCTGACCACTCCAGCGTCGTAGCGTTCAGCCCGAGCGGACACCTGCTCGCCCTGGCTGGCAATGACAGCCTCACCCGCTTGTGGGACATCGCTGACCCGCGGCATCCGATCGCTCGCCCCGTTCTCGACGGCCAGACATTGGGCATCGACTCGCTTGCCTTCTCCAGTACCGGCTCCACGCTGGCCACTGGCGCCGGCGACGGCTCGATTCAGCTGTGGGACCTGGCCGACCCCCTCAACCCAGTGGCCGGCGCACGCCTGACGGGCCACTCCTTTGAGGTGGCCAATCTGGCCTTCGACCGCACCGACCACATCCTTGCCTCCGTCGGCTCGGACGGCCCTCCCCTTGCGAAGGACGGGTCCTACGAGCTGAACGGGACCGTTCGTCTCTGGCCGGTGGTGGGGGCCCAGCGCTCGGCCGTACTGGCCCGTATCCCAGCCATCGCAACGGGAAGCCTGGCGTTCAGCTCCGCCAGCTCCCTCTTGGCCGTCGGTTCTCCCGCGGGCTTGTGGCAGGTAAGCGATCCGGAGCACCCGCAGCTGGCGGCATCGCTGCCGACCTTTAACGTCGGAGGTACGCAGACGGCCTTCAGCCCCGATGGCGGCATCCTTGCGACAGGAAACCCGCTGAAACTGTGGGACCTCAGCGACCCGAGCCATCCCCGGGACCTCAGTCCCGCCACCCCCGTCAGTGCCAATGCCGTGGTCGCTTTCGGCTCGACCCGTCAACTAGTAGCACTCGTCGGCGCAGATTCCACGGTGCAACTGTGGAACGTCACTGACCGACAGCACCCGGTCCTGGTCGGCAGTATGCCCACCACCACCGGAGTGAGGGAACTGGCGTTCCAGCCCAACGGGCAGATCCTCACGGTCCTGGATTCCCGCGGCGCCGTGGAACTGTGGAATATCACCGACCAGCACCGACCGATCCGCCAGGGCACCATTAGCATCTCCGGCGACCCGCTAACTGCCTTGGCCTTCGGCCAGGATGCCGACACGCTCCTGACCGGTAGCACTCGCGGGATGCTGAGCGCCTGGAATGTGCACGTCCCCAGCCACCCGCGTCCGGTCGGCAACCCGCAGCAGCAGGTCCACGGCATCACCGGACTCGCCTATGACCCCGAGCAGTCCCTGGCAGCCACGGGGTCCCAGGGCGGCGCCGTGCAGATCTGGTCCCTCGACTCCACGGCCACCCCAGTGTCCGTAGCGACCCTCGCCGTGCCCGGAGGTTCAGACGTCCTGTCCTTCAGCCCGGATGGAAAACTGCTGGCCGCGGACACCAGCGCGGGCATCCAACTATGGGACGTGGACGTCCATGAGCTACTGAACCGGGTTTGCGCCCAGTCGCCACAGATCACTCGGGCCCAGTGGGCGCAGTACCAACCTGGAAAGCCGTACGACCCAGCGTGCCAAAGCCCGCATTGACAACGCGAAGCGATGGAACGCGCGAAGTCAAACCTGACCAGGGAGCCTGCATGAGACATGCATCAGTCACCCGGGCCGCCGCCGCGGTCGGCGCGACGATATTCGCGTTGAGCGCCTGTGCGGCACCCCAACCGGGACCCCACATCGTCTGGACGCCGCCGTCGTCCGGCAACTTGAGGCTCCCGCGCCCCTCGTCGGCATCCACCCGAAACGCATTTCAGGTAGTCGGGAGCGCGCCAGCCGACCTCCAATCGATCGACTGGAAAAACGCGTCGCTGCCTGGCCAGTTCTGCGGAATACGCCACACCGTGACCTTCAAGTCCGGCGAGGTGTCAGCCCAGTCGAATACATGGGGAAGCGTCCACCTGAGCGTGTCCACAGTCACCTACGGCAGCCTCGACGCCGGTGGACAAACGGACGCGGTCGTACAAGTGGGGTGTGACAACGGCGGTGGAACGGCAGACGGACAACTCGTCTTCGCCGCGATTGTCCTCGCCCGCTCTGCGGGCAACCTCGAAGTGCTCGGCACCATCCTCCCTCAGGTGAATCCCCAAGGCGTCCACGTCACCCTCATGGACAACGTCAAAATCAACGCAGGCAGCATCACGGTCCAGGAGCTCTGGTACCGCCCCTCCGACAGCACTTGCTGTGCGACCGGCAGAGCCACCACCCAGTGGACGTGGGCCAATGACCACCTCACCGCCGGCACACCCGACGTCACCAACTGAGTAGGGTCGGGGACTGGCGCGGTGGCTCGATGCTCCGTTTCCAGTCCCCGCCGCTTCAAGTGAAGTAGGCCGCCGACGAGGT
>JAOPYH010000009.1 GCA_025964715.1 Streptosporangiaceae bacterium
GCCGTCGGCGACCTGATCCCGACACTGCAGCTGGCCCACGTCGGCTTCGCCGAGGGCATCCTCGTCGCCGAGCGGCTGGGCGAGCTCAACCCCGCACCGATCGACTACGACGGTGTGCCGCGCATCACCTATTCCGAGCCGGAGGTGGCCTCGGTCGGGATCACCACGGCGATCGCCAAGGAACGTGGCTACGACACGATCGAGGTGACCTACGACCTCGCCGGCAACGCCAAGAGCAAGATCTTGCAGACGCAGGGCGAG
This sequence comes from Streptosporangiaceae bacterium, assembly GCA_025964715.1. Taxonomy (GTDB): domain Bacteria; phylum Actinomycetota; class Actinomycetes; order Streptosporangiales; family Streptosporangiaceae; genus Actinomadura_C. The sequence goes on from JAOPYH010000009.1 coordinate 262, forward strand.
GTGAAGGTCATCGCCGCCAAGGACGGTCCCGTCCTGGGCATCCACATGATCGGCAGCCGTGTGGGCGAGCTCGTCGCCGAGGGGCAGCTCATCTACAACTGGGAAGCCCTTCCGTCAGAGGTCGCACAGCTCATCCACCCCCACCCGACACAGTCCGAGGCGATCGGCGAGGCACACCTCGCACTCGCCGGCAAGCCCCTGCACGTGCACGGCTGAACGCCCGCACCAGTATTTCTAAGGAGTCGCTGAGAGCCATGCCGGTCTCCGTCACCATGCCCCAGCTCGGTGAGAGCGTTACCGAGGGCACCGTCACCCGCTGGCTGAAGAAGGAGGGTGAGTCCATCGAGACGGACGAGCCACTCCTCGAAGTGTCGACCGACAAGGTCGACACCGAGATTCCCTCACCGGCGTCGGGCATCCTGAGCAGCATCACCGTCGCCGAGGACGAAACCGTCGAAGTCGGCGCCGAGCTCGCCATCATCGCCCAGGAGGGCGAGGCGTCGGGCAACGGGTCCGCTCCCGCGGGCCAGACTCAGCAGGCCGCCGAGGAGGAGCCGGCGCCCGAGCCAGAGCCCGAGGCGCCGGCCGCCGCCCCGGAACCGTCGCCCGTCCCGGAGCAGGCTTCCGGGCCGGAGCAGCAGGCCCCGGCCCCGCAGCAGGCACCGCAGCAGCAGGCACCCGCGCCGTGGCCGCCCGCCTCGCCGCAGCCCCAGGCCCCGGCGCAGCAGGCGCCCCTCTCGGCCGCCCCCGCGCAGGCCCCCGCGGGTCCATCGGGCGACAGCCCGTATGTCACCCCGCTGGTGCGCAAGCTCGCCACCGAGCATGTCGTCGACCTGTCGTCCGTGCAGGGCACCGGCGTGGGCGGGCGCATCCGCAAGCAGGACGTGCTCGAGGCCGCCCGGGCCCGCCAGGTCGCCCAGACCCGGCAGCAGGCGCCGGCCGCGGCCGCGGAAGCCCCCGCCCGGAGTGCTCCGGCGGCGGCCGCACCGTCCGCCGAGGCCGCCCGGGTGCGCGGCACCACCGAGAAGATGTCGCGGCTGCGTCAGACCATCGCCCGGCGCATGGTCGAGTCGTTGCAGACCTCCGCTCAGCTCACCAGCGTGGTCGAGGTCGACGTGACCAAGATCTCGCGGCTGCGCGACCGCGCCAAGGCCGACTTCGCGGCCCGTGAGGGCGTGAAGCTCAGCTTCACCCCGTTCTTCGCGCTCGCGACGATCGAGGCGCTGAAGGCGCACCCGAAGCTCAACGCGGTCATCGACGCCGAGAACAACGAGGTGACCTACTACGACACCGAACACCTCGGCTTCGCAGTGGACACCGAGCGCGGCCTCCTGGCGGCGACGATCCGCGACGCCGGTGAGCTCAACCTCGTCGGCATCACCCGCAAGATCGCCGACCTGGCGGAGCGGACGCGGAGCGGCAACGTCAGCCCTGACGAGCTGACCGGCGGCACGTTCACGCTTACGAACACCGGCAGCCGTGGCGCGCTGTTCGACACGCCGATCATCTTCCAGCCTCAGGTCGCCATCCTGGGCACCGGCGCGGTCGTCAGGCGCCCCGCCGTGATCGCGGACCCGAACCTCGGCGAGGTCATCGCGGTCCGTTCCATGGTCTACCTGGCGCTGACCTACGATCACCGTCTCGTCGACGGCGCCGACGCGGCCCGTTTCCTGGGCACGATCAAGCACCGTCTGGAGGAGGGCAACTTCGAGGCCGAGCTGGGTCTCTCCTGACGCCTCCGCCTGATCCCGAGAACCCCTCCCCGGCCCGGCCGGGGAGGGGTTCTCTGCTTGTACTACGCCCAGGCGTACGGTCGTCCGCGTGGCTCCAGCGGCACGCGGCGGGCGCATGGCTAATGTGAAGAGCATGAGGATCGCGGTCACCGGATCGACGGGACTGATCGGCACGGCTCTGGTCCGTGCCCTCCGCGAGGACGGCCACGGAGTGATGCGACTGGTCCGCAAAGAGCCCGAAGGCCCGGACGAGGCGCGATGGGATCCATCCGGAAAGGTCGACACCGCGGCCCTGGAGAACGTCGACGCCGTGGTCCATCTCGCCGGCGCCGGCATCGGCGACCGCCCCTGGACGCAGTCCTACAAGAGACTGTTGCGCGAGAGCCGCGTCGTGGGCACACGGACCCTGGCGGATGCCCTGGCCGGGCTGACGCGGCCGCCGCGGGTGCTCGTGTCCGGCTCGGCCGTCGGCTTCTACGGCGACACCGGGGACCAGGCGGCCGATGAGTCCTCGCCGATGGGCCGGGGCTTCCTCGCCGAGATGGTGCGGGACTGGGAGGCCGCGGCGCAACCCGCTGCCGAGGCCGGCATCCGGGTGGTGCACCCGCGAACCGGCATCGTGCTGTCGCGCGGGGGCGGCATCCTCGGGAAACTCCTGCCGCTCTTCCGGCTCGGGCTGGGCGGCAGGCTCGGCGGCGGACGGCAGTGGATGAGCTGGATCTCGCTGCACGACCAGGTCGCCGCACTACGCCGGCTCATCGAGCGCGACGACCTGGCCGGACCGGTGAACCTCACCGCTCCCGAGCCCGTGAGGAACACCGACTTCACCAGGGCCCTCGGCCGCACACTCCACCGTCCCGCACCGTTCCGGGTCCCCTCGTTCGCACTCAGGGCCGCGCTGAACGGGTTCGCGGACGAGGGCCTGCTCGTCAGCCAGCGGGTCCTGCCAGGGCGGCTCACCGAGGCCGGCTTCACGTTCATCCATCCCGACCTCGAGTCCGCGCTGGAGTCGGTCCAGCGGTCCAGGTGAGCGCCGGGCTTCGATGCCTCGCCTCTCGTTAATCTCAAGAGTCCTCAAAGTCGCGGTAGGAGGCCGTCCCCGGCCATACGGTGACCAGGAAATCCACACCAGATCGGGAGCCAGCAATGAGCCGGGCACGGACCCATGAGCACTGACGGGCAGCCGCATATCCTCGCGATCGGCGGCGGGAGCTTCATTCCGAACGACAGGTGCGGGCTGACGCCCAGCCCGCTGCTCCGGTACGCGATGGACCTGACCGGAGAGGACCGGCCGCGGCTGTGCTTCCTCGCCACCGCTGTCGGCGACGGCGTGGACCGGATCGCGCGAGCGTACGAGGCCTTCTCGCACCTCGACGTCGAGGTGAGCCACGTCGCCCTGTTCCCGATGCCGAACGTCGCCGACATGCGCGCGCACCTGCTGAGCCAGGACATCGTGTACGTCTACGGAGGCAGCGTCGCGAACCTCCTCGCGTTGTGGCGGCTGCACGGCCTCGACGACATCCTCCGCGAGGCCTGGGAGGCGGGAGTGGTCTTCGCCGGCCAGAGCGCGGGCGCCCTCTGCTGGCATGTCGGCGGCAACACCGACTCCTTCGGCCCGACGCTGCGGCCGCTGACCGACGGTCTCGGCTTCCTGCCGTACTCCTGCGGCGTGCACTACGACAGCGACCCTCAGCGCCGACCGCTGCTACAGCGGCTCGTCGGCGAGGGGACCCTGCCGACCGGCTACGCCGCGGACGAGGCCGTGGCGCTGCACTACGTGGGCACCGAATTCGTGCAGGCGGTGTCGTACCGGACTGGGGCCGGCGCCCACCTGATCGAGCCCGACGGCTCAGGGAGCGCCAAGGAGACCTTCATAGAGCCACGGCTGCTGACCTTCCCGTAGCACATAGGCTGGGCCCGTGAGCGACGTTCGTGAGGCAACGCAGAGCACCGGCAACACACAGCACCCGCCGAACGAACGGAGCGAACCGCAAACACCGCCTTCGGCGCACGTGCGTCAGCTCGTGTACGTGCACGCCGGGTTCGGTTCGCAGGCGGTTCCGTACGAGCAGGGATGGGACCTGCAGCGGCGCACACATGGGCGCCGTGTCCAGGGTGAGATCCCCGACACCTGCCTGCTGCTGGAGCACCCACCCGTCTACACCGCGGGAAAGCGCACAGCTGCCACCGACCGTCCGATCGGAGATCCGGGCGCGCCTGTGATCGACATCGACCGCGGGGGAAAGATCACGTGGCACGGTCCCGGCCAGCTGGTCGGCTATCCGATCGTGAAGCTACCGGACCCCGTCGACGTCGTCGCCTATGTGCGGCTGCTCGAGGAGATGCTGATGCGGGTCTGCGCGGACCTCGGTCTCGAGACCAAGCGAGTCGAGGGCCGCAGCGGCGTCTGGGTGCCCGGGGTGCCGGACCGCAAGATCGCCGCCATTGGCATCCGGGTCTCGCGTGGGGTGACCATGCATGGATTCGAGCTGAACTCGGACTGTGACATGTCGTGGTTCGACCGGATCGTGCCATGCGGCATCCGCGACGCGGGCGTGACCTCGCTCACCCAGGAGCTCGGCCGTCAGGTCACGGTCTCCGAAGTCCTGCCGCTGGTCGAGCGGCACCTGTCCGAGGTGCTCGGGGCGTCCGAGACGTTCCACCGGACGGCCGCTCAGACCCTCTGAGCCGGCCGCCACGGGATCGAGGTCTGGGGCCGGCCTGGCCCGCGATCAGCTCATGAGCTTGTAGACGGCCTGCCCGTCGCCGGCCGCGGCCACGAAGAAGCCGGTGAGCGCGTCGTAGGCCGGACGCAGCATGCGGTCGCGCGCCTCCAGCGGTGGACGCCTGGCCCACTCAGCGGCGTCCTGCACCCCGGCGGACGCCATCCGAGCCAGGTCGTAGCGGCCGGCGATCGAGTCGAACGGCGTGCTCACGAGGTGGTCGGCGGCCGGCTTGACCCGCTCCGGCGCCAGATAGATCACATCCATGCCGAGCTCCGCCGCACCGTCCTCGGTCAGCAACCGGCCGCCACAGACAGCGTCGGCCTCGGGGGGCCGCCCGTCCCAGGGGTCACCGGTCAGCAGGTAGTGCAGCCCCTGCCAGGCACCGCCGACGTCCAGCAGCTGGGTGGCGGAGTGCCGCCTACGCCAGTCCGCGGCGCCGAAGACCAGCCGAGCGATGCGGCCCGGATCGGGCTCTCCCTCGAGCGACTGCGGCAGCCTGAGGTACGACATCGCCAAACCCACGGGGCTCTCCTCCTGCGTACGACTCCATTCAAGACAACAGGGAGTAACCCTAGAGAGATCTCTAGCTACGGAGGGTGGAAACAGGGTAATCGACCTGCGTGGAAGTGACGGATATACCGGATCGTTACCTTGGCGCGTCCTCGCCGACCCTGTCCTGTGATCTCCCGAGATGGCGGGCCATGGCCGGACCAGACGTACCCTAGGTGGGTGACAACGGTGACCCCAGAAGGACGCAAGCTCCTCAGGCTCGAGGTACGTAACAGCCAGACCCCGATCGAACGCAAGCCGCCGTGGATCAAGACGCGCTTGCGCACCGGGCCGCAGTACCGAGAACTGACGAAGCTCGTCCGCGAAGAGGGCCTGCACACGGTGTGCCAGGAGGCCGGTTGTCCCAACATCTTCGAATGCTGGGAGGACCGCGAGGCGACCTTCCTCATCGGCGGCGACCAGTGCACCCGGCGCTGTGACTTCTGCCAGATCGACACCGGCAAGCCGGCCGACTACGACCCCGACGAGCCCCGCCGGGTGGCCGAATCGGTGACGAAGATGGGCCTGCGCTACGCCACCGTGACGGGGGTGGCCCGAGACGACCTGCCGGACCAGGGGGCGTGGCTGTACGCCGAGACGGTCCGCCAGATCCACGCCGCCGTGCCCGGATGCGGCGTCGAGCTGCTCATCCCGGACTTCAACGCGGTGCCCGAACACCTCGCGGAGGTCTTCGGATCCGCGCCGGAGGTCCTCGCGCACAACGTCGAGACGGTGCCGCGCATCTTCAAGCGCATCCGGCCGGCGTTCCGCTACGACCGGTCGCTCCGGGTCATCACCGAGGCCCGCACGGCCGGGCTGGTCACCAAGTCCAACCTCATCCTCGGCATGGGCGAGACCCGTGAGGAGGTCTCGCAGGCGCTGCGGGACCTGCACGAAGCCGGCTGTGAGCTGATCACGATCACGCAGTACCTCCGGCCGTCCCCGCGCCACCACCCGGTGGAGCGCTGGGTCAAGCCGCAGGAGTTCGTCGAGCTCGAGGACGAGGCCGAGGAGATCGGCTTCGCGGGTGTCATGTCCGGGCCGCTGGTGCGCTCCAGCTACCGGGCCGGCCGGCTCTACCAGCAGGCGCTCGACCGGCGGGCGCACTAAGGTCCGTCGCGGCTCCGATCCGTCTCGGTGGGGAGGCGCGGCCGCCGGCCTCGCCGGGAGCCCGTTTCCACGAGCCCGCTTTTACCTCACGGGCCTGATGCTCGTATCCTGCGGTCTATGGCAAACAAGCCCACCGATGACGCCGAGAGCCCAGGCCGCATCAAGCAGATTCGTATGCTCGCCCAGTTGCTCCGCCGGGCGAACCCCAAGGCCCTCCCCCTCGTCTTCGCCGCGGCGATCGGGACATTGGCGCTGTTCATCGTCGTGGGGGTGGTGATCGGCAAGCTGTGGTTCATGATCCCCCTGGCGATCCTGGCAGCGGTCGCCGTGGGCATGATCGTTTTCGGTCAGGTGGCACAGCGGACGCAGTACAAGATGCTCGCCGGCCAACCCGGCGCGGCGGCCAGCATCCTGGAGTCGATGCGCGGCGGCTGGACGGTGACGCCGGCCGTGAGCGGCAACCGCAACCTCGACCTGGTGCATCGCGTCGTCGGCCGCCCTGGTGTGATCCTCGTGGCCGAAGGTCCCTCCAGCCGCGTCGGCCAGTTGCTCGGCGCGGAGAAGAAGCGCATCGCACGCGCGGCACAGCAGGTGCCCATCTATGACTTCCAGGTCGGCGAGGACGAGGGGCAGATCCCCATTGGCAAGATTCAGCGGCATCTGACGAAGCTGCCGCGCAACCTCACCAAGAACCAGGTCACGGACCTCAACGACCGGCTCCGCGCCCTCCCGCAGACCATGCGGATGCCCAAGGGCCCGATCCCCAAGGGCGCGCGGATGCCCAAGGCGCCCAAGCCCCGCACCAAGTGACCCCTCAGTGACCTCGCGCCGGCCTCGTCCGGCGCAGATCCCTCGTCAGGCCTGTACGACCACGGCGTTGGCCGCCCGGTCGTGCAGGCCGCGGTGATCGCGGTCCCACAGCAGTGCGGGGACGACCACCAGGAGCAGCACGGCGCGGGCCAGTGACCAGAGCGGGCCGATGGGCCTGCCGTCCAGGCGGACGACGCGCAGCCCGCAGAGCCGCTTGCCCACGGTGATGCCGAGCAGCCCGGTGAGCAGCCACGCCTGGAGCCCGAAAAGTCCCGTGGAAGCCCAGCTTCGGGTCAGCTGGTCCCACCCGAAGACCCGGGCCAGAACGGCCGCGATGGCCGACGCCAGGAGCAGATCTACGGCCAGCGCCATCAGCCGCCGCCCGTAGCCGGCCGCCGCTCCACTGCCGCTCTCCGGCAGCCCGAGCCGCTCTCCGGGGTATCCGAGCTCCGCCCCGGCCGATCTCGCCCCGCCGAGCCACGATCCGGTCCAGCCGGCGCGACCGGTCCCCTGTCCTTCACCGCTTCCCATGCGCCAACGCTATCCGCCCGCTCCGGTGAGGGTGTACGTGGATACGGGCCCCACCCCCGGTCCCGGGGTGTACGGACCGCGTCGCCGCTGCCGCGGCCCCGGCGATTGACACGCGTGTGACCGGCCGAAACCCGTAGTGTTGGCCGGAGACCCGTGGTTTGGACCCTGGCCGGACTCGCGCCCCGCCAGAGGGGAATAGAGCCGTGTAACACAGCCGAAACACACGAGACATGGCGGGGAAATGGCCGTCTCATAGCGTTCGATAAGCCGAGAAAGTGCCCTGGGAGGTTGGATGTTCAACAGCGCCGAAGAGGTCCTGAGCTATATCCAGAGCGAAGGGGTGCAGTTCGTCGATGTCAGGTTCTGCGACCTGCCTGGGACGATGCAGCACTTCACGTTCCCGGTGGAGAACTTCGGGCCTGAGGTCTTCACAGATGGGCTGATGTTCGACGGCTCGTCCATCCGGGGATTCCAGGAGATCCACGAGTCGGACATGCTCCTGCTGCCGGACCCGAGCACGGCGGTCATCGACCTGTTCCGCCCGCACAAGACGCTCAATATCACGTTCTTCGTACACGACCCCCTGACCGGCGAGCCGTACAGCCGCGACCCGCGCAACGTCGCCAGGAAGGCGCAGGACTACCTGCGCGGCACGGGCATCGCGGACACGGTGTTCTTCGGCCCCGAGGCCGAGTTCTACATCTTCGACGACGTCCGCTTCGAGACCAAGCCGAACGCCTCCTACTACTACGTGGACTCGATCGAGGGCGCGTGGAACACCGGACGGGTCGAAGAGGGCGGCAACCTCGGTGCCAAGCCTCCGTACAAGGGTGGTTACTTCCCGGTCCCGCCGATGGACCACTACACCGACCTGCGTTCGGAGATGGTGCGCAAGCTCATCGACTCGGGCATCAGCGTCGAGATGCAGCACCACGAGGTCGGCACGGCCGGTCAGGCGGAGATCGACTTCCGCTTCGACGAGATGCTGAAGACCGCCGACGACCTGATGCTCTACAAGTACATCGTCAAGAACACCGCGCGCGAGGCCGGCAAGACGGTGACCTTCATGCCCAAGCCGGTCTTCGGCGACAACGGCTCCGGCATGCACTGCCACCAGTCGCTGTGGAAGGACGGCTCCCCGCTCTTCTACGACGAGGTCGGCTACGCCGGCCTGTCCGACATGGGCCGGTACTACGTTGGCGGGCTGCTCAAGCACGCCCCCTCGCTGCTCGCGTTCACGAACCCCACGGTGAACTCCTACCACCGCCTGGTGCCCGGCTATGAGGCGCCGGTCAACCTGGTGTACTCGCAGCGCAACCGCTCGGCCTGCATCCGGATCCCGATCACGGGCTCCAACCCCAAGGCCAAGCGCATCGAGTTCCGGGTGCCGGACCCGTCCTGCAACCCCTATCTCGCCTTCTCCGCCATGCTGATGGCGGGCATCGACGGCATCAAGAACAAGATCGAGCCGCCCGAGCCGGTGGACAAGGACCTCTATGAGCTGCCGCCCGAGGAGGCCCGCAGCATCCCGCAGGTGCCTGGCTCGCTCGAGGCCGTGCTGAGCGCCCTCGAGGCCGACCACGACTATCTCCTCGAGGGCGGCGTCTTCACCCCGGACCTCATCGATACCTGGATCTCCTACAAGCGCGCCAACGAGCTGGACCCGATCCGGCTCCGCCCGCATCCGCACGAGTTCGAGCTCTACTACGACGTCTAGACCGCCAGGCGTGGCCCGTAAAGGCCGCCGGCCGCTCCCGTCCAGGGCGGGGCCGGCGGCCTTTCAGCGCGTGCGCGTTGTGCTACCTGATGCGGATTTGCTCTTCTGTCACTGCTGAAGCGCCGGTGGGCTAAGGTGCTCGGCATGCTCTATCCGGCGACGACCATTACCGTCATCCTGTCGACGGCCGGCGATTATATGCTGGGAACCATGGCCGGAGCCGGTCTGGTAGCCATGGCCTTTGCCTTCTCATGGCTCCTTAATCCCGTTTATCCGGCAAATCTCCTCTCCAGGGAGGAGAAGGTATTCGTCCGAGAGTCGGACCTACGGACAAGTGTCCCGGTATTTCCGGGCGATGTCCCGCCGATCGGGGTCTGAGAGTCTATAGATCATGCCCACGCCGACCGTCGCTCCTGCCCGCTCCTCCGGAATGCGCGGCATGGGCCAGGACCGCGGACCCGGCCGGCCACGGGTCTGGGCCGAGATCCTTTTAATAGCCGTCTGCTACGGCGCCTATTCGGTCGTACGCAATCTCGTCCCGACCAGGCACGCCGAGGCAATGCAAAGGGCGCACGAGATCCTCGCCGCCGAGCGCTCCCTGCACCTTGACCTCGAAGACACGGTCAACCAGTTCTTCGTGGACGTCAGGTGGCTGGGCGTGGCGGCCAACTACTACTACGCGACGCTGCACTTCGCGGTGACCATCGGGGTGCTGGGGTGGCTGTACGCCAGACACCCGAAGCGCTACGGGCACTACCGGTTGCTGCTGTTCGCCACCACGGTCTCGGCGCTGCTCGGCTTCTGGTTCTATCCGCTGGCTCCACCCCGGCTCCTGCCCGGATATGTCGACACCGTGCTGGCCTTGCACACCTGGGGGCTCTACGACTCCTCGCCCATCGCCTCGGTGTCCAACCAGTACGCCGCCATGCCGTCGCTGCACACGGCCTGGTCCCTGTGGTGCGCGCTGGCCGTGATCAATGTCGTACGGCGACCCTGGGTCAAGGTCCTCGCGGTCATCTATCCGGCCCTCACGATCACCGTGATCCTCGGCACGTCCAACCATTTCATCCTCGACGCGCTCGGCGGCGCGGTGGTGCTGGCAGGCGGCCACGTCCTCACCCAGGCCCTCACCCGAGCGGCCAGGCCCGCGCAGCGGCTGTGCCGCAGCGGCGTGGGCGCCTGACCCTGCTATTGGACGGCACCACCGTAGAAGACCCGCTCCACCACGGCTCTGGCACGACGGGCCCGGCGGCGGTAGTCCTCGAGCATGTCCCCTGAGCCGGGATAACCCAGCACCTGTGTCACCGCCGAACGCTCGCGATGGTGGTCGGAGGGCAGGGTGTCGGACGGACGTCCACGCACGAGCATGAGGACCCCCCGGATGCGGGTGGCGAGCTGCCACGCGTCGGAGAGGATGTGGCCGTCGTCGGGATCGAGCAGCCTTGCCTCTACGGCCGCGTCGAGCGCGGCGAGGGTACGGGTCGTGCGCAGCCCCGAGATCGCGTGGGCATGCTGTAGCTGCAGAAGCTGAACGACCCATTCGACATCCGACAGCCCGCCGGGCCCCAGCTTGGTGTGCAGGCGCCGGTCGACTCCGCGCGGCAGCCGCTCGGACTCCATCCGGGCCTTGAGCCGCCGGATCTCGCGCACGGCGTCGTCATCCACACCGCCGGCCGGCCAGCGCACCGGATCGATGACCTCGCGAAAACGCTCGTTCAGTCCCGGGTCTCCGATGATCGGGTCGGCCCGCAGCAGAGCCTGGCTCTCCCATGGGGACGACCAACGGGCGTAGTAGGCGGCGTAGGAGGCCAGCGTCCGCACCAGCGGCCCCTGGCGGCCCTCGGGGCGCAGGTTCGGGTCGATGACCAGCGGTGGATCCGCGGCCGGCAGGGCCAGCAGCCTCCGCAGCTCCTCCGCCACGGCATGGGCCGCCCCGGACGCCTCCCCGGCGACGGCGCCGGGCAGCGGTTCGTGGACGAACATCACGTCGGCGTCACTGCCATAGCCGAGCTCGTGACCGCCGAACCGGCCCATCGCGACCACGCCGACCCTCGTCGGCAGCGGCCCGGCCAGTGAGACCTCGACCTTGTTGATCGCGGCCTGCAACGCGGCCTCGATCGTGACGGCGGTGATGTCGGTGAGCGCCTCTCCGACCGTACGGACGTCCACCAGGCCGAGCAGATCGGCGACGGCGACCCGGAAGAGCTCACGGCGGCGCACCGCCCGAATGGCGGCCACGGCGTCCTCCACGGACGAGGCGCCCGCTCGGAGCGTGTGGGAGGAGCCGCTCGGCACCTCAGGCGCCTGTTCGGCTTCGGCGCGGCGGCGCACCGCGGCGAGCGCTTCGGCCCGCAGCGCCTCGTAGGGCCGCGGTCTCAGCCCGGGGTCGTCCCCTGCCGCTCCCGGCCGCGGCCCCGTGTCGACTGCGCTACCGAGCATCGCCACCGCTTCGGGGGCGCGCAGCAGGAGGTCGGTGACATAGCGGCTGGAGGCCAGGAGTTTGGCCATCCGCTCGGCCACGGTCACATCGTCTCGCAGCAGCCGCAGATACCACGGGGTTGCCCCCAGCGCCTCGCTGACCTGGCGGAACCCGAGCAGCCCGGCGTCGGGGTCGGGTGCGTCGGCGAACCAGCCGAGCATCACCGGGAGCAGGGTCCGCTGGATGGCGGCACGGCGGGTGACCCCGCCGGTGAGTGCCTCGATATGCCGTAGCGCGCCGGCCGGGTCGGCGAAGCCGAGCGCCTCGAGCCGGGCCCGGGCGGCGTCGGGGGTGAGCCGTGCCTCCTCACTGGGCAGCCGGGCGACGGCGTGCAGCAGCGGCCGGTAGAAGAGCTTCTCGTGGATCCGCCGCACCCCCTGGGCGTGCCGCCGCCACATCACAGTGAACTCGCGTACGGGCTCGGTGCGCAGTCCAAGGGCCCGGCCGAGCCTGCGCAGGCCCTGCTCGTCGTCGGGGACCAGGTGGGTGCGCCGGAGACGGTGCAACTGGATCAGATGCTCGACCCTGCGCAGGAACCTGTAGGCCGAGGCCAGCGCCGCGGCGTCGTCACGTCCGACGTAACCGCCCTGCGACAGGGCCGCGAGCGCCGTGAGCGTCGTCGGGCTGCGCAGGCTCTCGTCCGCGCGGCCGTGCACCAACTGCAGCAGTTGTACCGCGAACTCCACATCCCGAAGACCGCCGGGCCCGAGCTTGAGCTGGCGCTCCGCCTCTCCCTCGTCCGCGCTGCGCATCAGGCGCGTCTCGACGCGCCGCCGCATGTCCTGCACGTCTTCGACGAAGTTCGCATTGCCTGCGGCCGTCCAGACCATGGGCGTGAGGGCCTCGATGTAGGCCCGGCCGAGCTCTTGGTCGCCCGCCACCGGCCGCGCCTTCAGTAGGGCCTGGAACTCCCAGGTCTTGGCCCATCGGTGATAGTAGGCGCGATGGCTGGCGAGCGTACGGACGAGCGGGCCCGCCTTGCCCTCGGGCCGCAGCGCCGCGTCGACCTGCCAGAGCACGCCCTCGGGCGTGCTGGCCGAACAGACGCGCATCAGTCCGGACGCGAGCCGGGTGGCGGTGCGCAGCGCCACATCCTCGGAGGTGCCGGGTGCGGGCTCGGCCACGAAGATCACGTCAACGTCGCTCACATAGTTGAGCTCCCGGCCTCCGCATTTGCCCATCCCGATGACGGCGAGGCGGCATCCGCCGGACTCGGGGGTCTCGGACCTCGCGATCGCCAGCGCGGCCTCCAGAGCGGCCGAGGCCAGGTCGGACAGCTCGGCCGCGGCCTCGTCGAGGGCGCACACCCCGGTCAGGTCGCGCCCGGCCAGGTGCAGGAGGTGCCGCCGATACTCCACCCGCAGCGCCACCAGGGTGTCCGGCGAGGCGTCGCGGGCGCGTGGTGAGGCATCGGCCGGATCCGCTCCCACGGCCGTCAGCAGGTCGGCGCGCAGGGTTCCAGGTGCGGGCGGGGCCAGTGCTCCCTCGCCCGCCAGCACGGTCCAGTGCTCGGGATGCCGGGACAGATGATCCCCTAGTGCGGCACTGACGCCGAGCACGGACAGGACGCGGTTACGGATCTTCGGGTCGCGGGAGAAGGCCGCGAGCAGGTCGGTGGCCGGCCCCGCGAAGCCGGCGAGCATCCGGAGCAGCCCGGCCAGGGCCAGATCCGGGTCCGCGGTCGCGCCCACGGCGTCGAGCAACTCACCCTCGACGACGATCCCCGACTCGGCGTCGGCCGCGGCCAGCAGCCGCTCGGCCCGCGTGGCATCGGTGAATCCGAGACGCGCCAGCCGGCTCGCGAGAGAGGGACGGCGACCCGGGCTCCACTGTTCGCTCGCGCTCACCGACCCACCGTAACGGGACGGCCACCGGCCCGCGACCGCGTGTCAGAGCACCGCGATATAACGCTTGCGCTCGTACTCGGTGACCTGGCGCCGGTAGTCCTCCCACTCGGCCTGCTTGTTGCGCAGAAAGAATTCGAAGACGTGTTCGCCAAGCACCTCCGCCATGAGCTCGCTGTGCTCCATCGCGTGGATGGCGTCATCGAGGTTCTGCGGAAGCGGCGCGATGCCGAGGGCCCGCCTCTCGGCCGGGCTCAGGGCCCACACGTCGTCCTCGGCACCCGGTGGGAGTTCGTAGCCGCCCTCGATGCCCTTGAGCCCGGCGCCAAGGATGGCGGCGAAGGCCAGGTAGGGATTGCACGCGGTGTCGAGCGAGCGGAACTCGATCCGGGTCGCGTGGCCCTTGTGCGGCTTGTACATAGGCACCCGGATCAGCGCGGACCGGTTGTTGTGCCCCCAGCACACATAGGAGGGGGCCTCTCCCCCGGCGCCCGCCGAGGCTCCGACCCCGCCCCAAAGCCGCTTGTAGGAGTTCACCCACTGATTGCACACCGCCGTGATCTCGGCCGAGTGCCTGAGCACGCCGGCGATGAAGGCACGGCCGACCTTGGACAGCTGGAACTCCGCGCCGGGCTCGTAGAACGCGTTGCGGTCGCCTTCGAAAAGCGACATGTGGGTGTGCATCCCCGACCCGGGATGGTCGGTGAACGGCTTCGGCATGAAGGACGCGAACACGTCCTGTTCGAGCGCGACCTCCTTCATGACGAGCCGGAAGGTCATGATGTTGTCGGCCGTCGTGAGCGCGTCGGCGTAGCGGAGGTCGATCTCCTGCTGGCCCGGGGCGCCCTCGTGGTGGCTGTATTCCACCGAGATGCCCATGGACTCCAGCATCATGATCGCGTTGCGCCGGAAGTCGTGCGCGTTGCTGTGCGGGGTGTGGTCGAAATAGCCGCCGGAGTCGATCGGTTCCGGCTCCCGGCCGTCCGCCGGGCGCTCCTTGAGCAGGAAGAACTCGATCTCGGGATGGGTGTAGAAGCTGAAGCCCATGTCCGCGGCGCGGCCCAGCGCCCGCTTGAGGACGTAGCGGGGGTCGGCGTAGCTCGGGCTGCCGTCCGGCATGAGGATGTCGCAGAACATCCGCCCGACGCCCGGTGACTCGGCCCGCCACGGGAGGACCTGGAAGGTCGAGGGGTCCGGCTTGGCGATCATGTCCGCCTCATAGACCCGCGCGAAACCCTCGATGGCCGATCCGTCGAAGCCGATGCCCTCTGCAAAGGCTCCTTCGAGCTCAGCGGGCGCGACCGCCACCGACTTGAGGAACCCCAGGACGTCGGTGAACCACAGACGGATGAAGCGGATGTCGCGCTCCTCGAGCGTACGGAGCACGAACTCCTGCTGACGGTCCAAAGCCACATCCCCCTCAATGCTCCCGCGACCGTGTCGCTTAGCAGAACGCATTCTCGCTTACCAGTCTGCCTTGTCTCTGTTTCCGCAACGTAACAGAGACAGCGGGACGACCCGGTGCCCGGGAACCGGAATTCTGCCGGAAATCCGGCCGAACCCCAGCGTACGGCTACGGACCGGTCCGTACCGGTCCGCCGGTCCCGGACCTGAGCGGATGCGACCGCCCAATAGGCTGGTCACGTGGCTCAGTTGCGCATCGGACTCGCTCAGGTCGACCCGACGGTCGGCGATCTTCAGGGCAACGCCGACCTCATCGTCTCGTGGAGCCGGCGGGCGGCCGACGCCGGCGTCCACCTCGCCGTCTTCCCGGAAATGGTCCTCACCGGATACCCCGTCGAGGACCTGGTCCTTCGGACGTCGTTCGTCGACGCGTCCATCGAGACGCTGGAGGCCACGGCACGCCGGCTCAGCGACGAGGGGCTCGGCGAGCTTGCGGTCGTCGTCGGCTATGTCGACAGGCGCACGGACGTCCGCGATCGCGTGGGCCAGCCCTTGGGCGCGCCGCTGGACGCGGCCGCGCTGCTGCACCGCGGCGAGGTCGTCGTACGGACGGCGAAGCACCACCTGCCGAACTATGGCGTCTTCGACGAATACCGTTATTTCGTCCGCGGTGACCGGCTCCCGGTGGTCCGGCTGCACGGCGTCGACGTGGCGATCGCGGTCTGCGAGGACCTCTGGCAGGACGGCGGCCCGGTGGCCGTCGCCCGGGACGCCGGGGCACAGCTTCTCGCGGTGCCGAACGCCTCGCCGTACGAGCGCGAAAAGGACGACGTCCGCTTCGAGCTGTGCGCGCGGCGGGCGCGCGAGGCCGGCGCCGCACTCGCCTATGCGAACATGGTCGGCGGTCAGGACGAGCTGATCTTCGATGGGGACTCGATGGTCGTGGACGCCTCCGGCGATCTGGTGGCCCGCGCACCGCAGTTCCGCGAGGACCTGCTGGTGGCCGACCTGGAGTTCCCCGCACCGGTCGCGTTCGAGCCCGGGGAGTCGGCCGCGGACGGCCACGACGGAACGGTGATCACCGTTGACCGCCACCTCATCTCCGAGGAGACCCTGGCGACCTACGACCCGATCCCGGCGAAACACTTCGAGCCGATGGAGGACGTGGCCGAGGTCTATGGCGCGCTGGTGCTGGGCGTCCGCGACTACGTGCGCAAGAACGGGTTCGGATCGGTCATCTTCGGCCTGTCCGGCGGCGTCGACTCGGCGCTCGTCGCGGCCATCGCCACGGACGCGATCGGGCCGGAGAACGTCCACGCCGTCCTCATGCCGAGCCGCTATTCGAGCGACCACTCGATCACCGACGCGGAGGAGCTGGTCAAACGGCAGGGCATCAACGCCCGTACGGTGCCGATCCGCGACCTCGTCGAGGCCTATGAGGGCGAGCTGGACCTGCGCGGGCTCGCCGCCGAGAACCTGCAGGCCCGTATCCGCGGCAACATCCTCATGGGGCTGTCCAACCAGGACGGCCACCTGGTGCTGACGACCGGGAACAAGAGCGAACTGGCCACCGGCTACTCCACGCTGTACGGCGACTCGGCCGGGGGCTTCGGGCCGATCAAGGACGTGCCCAAGTCCCTCGTCTTCGCGCTGTGCGAGTGGCGCAACCGGCAGGGTGAGACGCCCCCGATCCCGCAGAACATCATCGACAAGCCGCCGTCCGCGGAGCTGCGCCCGGACCAGCGCGACACCGACTCACTCCCCGAGTACGACATCCTCGACGCACTTCTGGACGACTACGTCGAACGGGACATGGGCCATGACGCGCTCATCGCGGCCGGGCACGACCCCGATCTGGTCGATCGGGTGATCCGCATGGTCGATAGGGCGGAGTACAAGCGCCGGCAGTACCCCCCGGGGCCGAAGATCTCACCGAAGAACTTCGGCCGGGACCGTCGCCTGCCCATCACCAACGCCTGGCGGGAGCCCTCCGCCTCCTGAACCGCGGCCCGGCGCGGCACTGACCGGCCGAGAGGCGCCTTCGGCTCGCCGGGCGCTCAGCGGTGGTGGAGCTCTCCGGGCCAGCCGGCGGCCGGGATCTCCTCGCGCGGCTCCAGCCCGGGGACGAGCTGCTCACACCACACCACCTTGCCGGCGGCCGTACGCCGGCTGCCCCAGCGGTGGGCCATCTGGCTGACGATCACCAGACCCCGGCCGTTCTCGTCGTCGTCGGCCGCGTGCCGGAGCCGGGGCAGCGCCGCGGAGTGGTCCAGCACCTCGCACACGAGCGTGCGTTCAAGCAGCAGCCGCAGCTCGATGGGGCCATCCCCGGCGTAATGCAGGGCGTTGGTGATCATCTCGGAGGCGAGCAGCTCCGTGGAGTAGGACAGCTCGTCGAGTCCCCACTGGGCGAGCTGGTTTCGGACGAGTCCACGGGCCCGCCGGACCGCCGCCGGCTTGACGGGAAGTGTCCAGGAGATCCACCGGTCGGGGTCGAGGCGGCGCAGCCGGGCGATCAGGAGCGCGATGTCGTCACGGTGGTGGTCTCCGTAGACCCCGTCGAGTGTGGCCTTGGCGAGATCCTCCAACGGCCGGGTGGTCGCGTCGGCGACGAAGATGCCGCGCAGCCGGGCAAGCCCGTCATCGATGTCGCGCCCCCGGCTCTCCACCAGCCCATCGGTGTAGATCACAAAGAGGCTGCCGTCCTCGACGGTGAACTCGCGGCTTTCGATGGCCGCCCCGCCGGACACGCCGAGCGGCGGCGCCGGCGGGACCTCGAGGAGCTCGTTCGAGCCGTCCGGCCGGGCCAGCAGAGGCGGCAGGTGTCCTGCCGAGGCGATCTCCAGGGTGCCACTGGTCGCGTCGTAGACGGCGTAGACGCAGGTGGCGAAGTGCGGCTCCTGCTCGCCCAGCTCGACCATCAGCTCATGCATCACGTGCAGCGCCTCGGCCGGCGGGAGCTCGAGGTTGGCGAGCGTGTGCAGGGCGGTGCGCAGCCGCCCCATCGTGACGGCCGCCCGGACGCCGTGCCCGGCGACGTCTCCCACGATGAGGGCGACTCGGGCGCCGGGGAGGGCGATGGACTCGTACCAGTCCCCGCCCACCTCGATCAGCTTGCTGCCGGGCAGATAGCGGTGCCGGACCTCCACCGAGGACGGCGCGGACAGGCGGTTCGGCAGCAGGCTGCGCTGCAGCGCCAGGGCCGTGGCCCGCTCGCGGCTGAACCGCCGGGCGTGGTCGATCACGATCGCGGCACGGGCGGCGAACTCCATGCCCATCTCTACGTCGTAGGCGTCGAAGCGCCGGTAGCCCGGCACGCGCGTGCAGACGATGAGGCCCAGGAGGGTGTCCCGGGCGATCAGCGGCAGCAGCACCATCGAGACGTCGGTCAGCAGCTGCGCGACCGGCCGTCGCCGCCAGACCTTGGCGATCTTGCCCGCCGACTGGGCGTCGACCTGCGGCAGGTGGACGGGCTCGCCGGTCTCCAGGCACTTGGCGTAGGGAGTCCCGGCCGGATAGACGAGGACCTCGCCGGTAGGAAAGGTGGAGGGCCAGATCGGGTCGTCGTCTTCGCCGTCGGTGAGCGCCAGCCGCCGGAGGACGGCCGAGCCATTCGTGGCGTCGCCGTGGACCTCGTCGGCCGCCATGAGGCTCTCCAGCACCAGCACCTCGGCGATGTTGCAGAAATGGGGTGCGATGACGTCTACGAGGCCCCGGGCCGTCTGGTCCATGTCCAGGGACGCGCCGATCCGGCCCAGCGGGTCGTCCAGCAGTGCGCGGCGCATCTGCGCCGCATCCTGGAACGGAGCCGTCGGAGGCAGTGCGACGCGAATGTGCAGGAGACCGCTCAGCCCGTCGCCCTCGGCGACCATGGGCTGGGCCGTGACAACGGCCTCGGTGACCCCGCCGTTCTGGCCCTTGACCTGCAGGACGGCGGTGCGCTCCTGTCCGGCGCGGATCCCGTCGAGCAGTGACTCGAGCTGCGGGCCGGCCTCGGCCATCACCTCGGTGGCCCGCACTCCGAGCAGATCTTTGGGCTCACGTCCGAGAACGCTTGCGGCATTCTGTCCGCATTGCACTATTTGCCCGGAATTATTGAGACCGAGAACGAGAGTCCGGGACGCCGAATCGGCGGGGGGCGCTTTGACTTTTCGCGCCATGACGGATCTCACGTGTCGCGCTCCTGACGGCCGGCCCTGGGTCCACTCTCTTGCGCCAGTATGCGCTATCACAGGCTTTAGCGAGGGTGGAGAGCAGATCTATGGTCGTTGGCACCGTATAGCCAACCGGAGAATCCGCAAGCGCCGACAACGCCAAAGGCATAATGCCGGGCGAGCGGCCGCCGCCGGCTCACACCCGCGTCGGCGCGCCCTTCGGGCTCGGGTCGCTCTCCCGCGGCGTCTCCGCGGCCCCTCTGCCGGGCATCCATGTGAACACGACGAATGCGCCCGCGAAGGCGATGACGGCGGACACCACGGCCGTGAGGTGCATCGCGTGCACGAAGGCCGTGCGCGCGGGCTCGATGAGCCCCTGCCCGGCCGCGCCCATCCGCTGTGCGGCGGCCATCGTGGCCCCGATGGACTCTCCGGCCAGGTCCCGCGGCCCCTCGGGAAGCACGGCGAGGTGACCGGACATCTCACTCCGGTAGGCCGATGACACCACCGAGCCCGACACCGCCACCCCGAAGGCGACCGCCACCTGCCGTGCGGTGTTGATGACCGCCGACCCGGCGCCGGCCTTCTCCCTGGGCAACGCGGACATGATCGCGTCCATCGCCGGCGGCATCACGTTCGCCATGCCGCAGCCCTGCACGAAGAAGACGCCGACCAGGGCCCAGCAGGGCGTCGACTCGTTTACGAACTGATAGCCCCCGAGGGCCGTCGTGACGAGCAGCATGCCGGTCGTGCACACCGCCTTGGGACCGAACCGCCGTACCATCGCGGCGGCACGCGGGGAGAAGATCAGCTGTGCGGCGGCGAACGGCAGCACCATCGCTCCCGCCTCGAAGGGGGTGAAGCCGCGGACGCTCTGCATGTAGAACATCGTGAAGAAGAACACGCCGGACGCGGCGAAGAAGGCCAGGCACACGGCTCCCACGGCGGCCGAGAGCCCAGGGTGCCGCAGCAGGCGTACGTCGAAGGCCGGCTGGTCGATATGGCTCTCGTGCCAGGCGAACGCGGCCAGCGCCGCCACCCCCCCGAGCACCGGGCCGACCACCTCAGGTCCCGTCCAGGACGCCCGCTGACCGCCTTCGACGACCCCGTAGGACAGCGCCACCAGGCCGACGACCGACAGCAGCACGCCCGCCGGGTCGAGCCGGCCCGGCCGCGGGTTGCTGGACTCCGGCACCAGCAAAAGCATCCCCACGATCCCCGCGGTGATGATCGGGACGTTGATCAGGAACACCGAGCCCCACCAGAAGTGACCGAGCAGCAGACCTCCCGTGACCGGCCCGATCGCGACGCCCAGCCCCACCGCGCCCGCCCAGATCCCGATGGCCTTGGAGCGCTCATGGGGCTCGAAGACATTGGTGATGATGGCGAGCGTCTGCGGCATGATGGCCGCTCCGCCGAGGCCCATGAGCGCACGGGCCCAGACGAGCTGCACAGGGGTACGCGCGTACGCCGACAGCAGCGAGGCGGCCGCGAACACGGCCATCCCCCCGATCAGGACCCGCTTACGGCCCAGCCGGTCGCCGAGGACGCCGAAGGTGAACAGCAGCCCCGCGAACACGAGTGTGTAGGCGTTGATGGCCCACTCCAGCTCGCCCTGCGTCGCTCCGAGGCCCTCCCTCGGGTCAGAGATGATTTTGAGCGCGACGTTCAGGACGGTGTTGTCCAGCACGACCACGAGCAGGCTCACGACCAGAACGCCGAGAGTGCACCAACGGCGGCGCCGGATCTTAGACGTGGAGGGTCCCATTGACTCCACGCTGCTCCTTCGAGCGACAAAGCAGGTTAAATCACGCGTCTTCGTCTCGTAATGGGCGAATCCGACCGTCCCCGGAACGCACCGACATGTAAGGGAGGAATCCCCGGACTACCGGATGTGTTAGGACCATGGGATCATCGATCCCGTCCGGGGACGCCACCGTGGCGCCTCGAGACTGGAGGTTCTCGATGTCTGCTGTCGGCGCTTCGAACGCCAAGGCCGGCCCGGCCGGCGCCCCATCCCCCTCTGGCGCCGGCGCGTCAGGCCAGCCCACCGCGCTCTATGGCGGGCGGACCGGCCGCCGGGTCACCGTGCGGGACATCGCCGCGGCCAAGCAGCGCGGCGAGAAATGGCCCATGCTCACCGCCTATGACGCGCTCACCGCCCGGATCTTCGACGAGGCCGGGATTCCGGTACTGCTGGTCGGGGACTCCGCCGCCATGGTCGTCTACGGCTACGACTCCACGATCCCGGTGACGGTCGAGGACCTGATGCCGCTGACCGCGGCCGTGGTGCGCGGCTCCGAGCGGGCCATGGTCGTGGCGGACCTGCCGTTCGGCTCCTACCAGGCCGGCGTGCCCGAGGCCCTGACCACCGCGACGCGCTTCCTCAAGGAGACCGGAGCGCACGCCGTCAAGCTCGAGGGCGGCCGGCGGATCCTCGCCCAGGTCGAGGCGATGGTCGCCGCGGGCATCCCGGTGATGGCCCACCTCGGCCTCACCCCGCAGTCGGTGAACGTCTTCGGCGGCTACCGAGTGCAGGGCCGCGGCGAGGCGGGTGAGGAGCTGATCGCCGACGCCAAGGCCCTCGAGGCGGCAGGCGCCTTCTCCGTCGTCCTGGAGTGCGTGCCCGAGGATCTGGCCGCCCGCGTCACCTCGTCACTGTCCATCCCCACGATCGGCATCGGAGCGGGCGCCAGGTGCGACGCCCAGGTGCTGGTCTGGCAGGACATGGCCGGGCTGACCCCGCGCACGGCCAAGTTCGTTAAGAAGTACGCCGACGTCGGTGGCATCCTCACCGAGGCGGCGAAGTCCTACGCCGAGGAGGTCGTCTCCGGCTCCTTCCCGGCCGCCGGGCACTCCTACCACTGAGAGCTTTCGTCAGCCCGCGTCAGAGGGACTGGCGGATGTCGGTGATGCGCAGGCCGGCGTGCGCTTTGTAGCGGCGGTTGATGGAGATGAGGTTGGCCGTGAGCGCCTCGACCTGGTGGGCGTTGCGGAGCCGTCCGGCATAGAGCCCTCGCGCACCGGGCAGCCGGCCCGCGAGTGCCTGCACCACGTCGGTCGCCTCACGGTCGTCGCCCAGAACCAGCACGTCGAGGTCGATCTCCTCGACCTCGGGGTCGAGGAGCAGGACCGCGGACACGTGGTGGAACGCCGCGACGACCCTGCTGCCGGTCAGGACCGCGGCCGCCTGCTGTGCCGCGCTGCCTTCCTCGACGGCCAGCGGGAAGGCGCCCTGCTTGTCGAAGCCGAGCGGGTTGACGCAGTCGATGACGATCTTGCCCGCGAGTTCGGAGCGCAGCGACTCGAGTAGGGCCTTGTGCCCCTCCCACGGGACGGCGACGATCACCACGTCGGCCGTGCCGGCCGCCTCGGGGTTCTCCGCGCCGCGGACGGGCAGGCCCTCACCGAGGCTCTCAGCGGCCTCCTGTGCCCTCTCGGCCCGCCGCGAACCGATGATCACTTGGTGACCGGCGATCGTGAAGCGCCTCGCCAGGCCTTTGCCCTGGTCTCCGGTGCCGCCGAGGATACCGATCGTCAGCCCCGCGACGTCCGGAAGGTCGTAGGGGGACCGCTGCTGCTGAGTCATGGTCCGATCCTGCCAGCATGCCCCTGGTCCTGGTCCGCTGGCCCTTCTCTTGGCCAGGTCTCGGGCACCCGGCCCGAACGGACGCCCCACCGGGGCGTCGGTGCGGCACCATGGGCGGGTGGACGCAAACCAGGTCGCGATGCTCCGGCAGTTGCTCTCGACCACCGGATGGCTGGAGCGGACCGCCGAGTTCGCGCGCGCCCTCCGCGGCTCGACAAAGGAGCCCGGCGGCCTGTTGCTCATCGGCACTCCGGATGAGGAGCCCTGGCACCTGGCCGCTCACCTCGATGACGAGAGCCGCCTCAGCGGGGTGCCCGAGCTGACCCCCACACTGGTCCGCTGGCGTCCTCCGCCGGGCGCGCCGCCCCACCTGCGGATCGGGCTGGACCGGCTCGCCGCCGCCCGGCGGGGCGAGACGCTGTTCGTCGTCGCCGAGGAGGCCGCACCCGTGCCGCTGCTGGAACGCGTGGAGGACGCCCGTAGGACCGGCGCCGTGATCCTCTCCCTCGACGGCGGCGACCGGGAATTGGCGAGCCTCGCCCACGACACACTCAGCGTGCCGATGGGCGAGGGCTTCGTCACCTTCGACGGTGCGCAACACCTGGTGAGCGCGGCCGCCGGGGATCCACTGATCCCGCGCCAGGGGCGAGGAAAGCCGCTCGCCGGCGGAAAAGGGGGCAGGGGCCTGCGTGAGCGGCTGGCGCGCCTCCTCGACTCGGTGAGCGGCCCGACGGCCGACTGACCGGCGCCACGAGCGGCCTCGGTCGTCAGTCGTCGGAGTCGTCCTCGCTGCGCCACGCCTCGTTGCGCTGCCGGGCCAGCTCAAGGGCACCCGCGGCCGCCTCTTTGGAGTCGTAGGGACCCATCCGGTCCTTGCCCGGACAGCCCGCGCCGTGCTCCACGCGCATGTGCCGCAGGCAGAACCACCACTGACTGTCGCTGTCGGTCATCTCCATGACTTCGCTCCGATCATCTTCACGCCTGGATAATCCTGCCCCCGTTCCCGGCAACTAGACTCTCAGGACATGACGACGCAACTCCGGCCAGGCCACGTTTCCCCCATGCTCAAGGTGCCCGCGAACATCCCGCGACCGGAGTACGTCGGCAAGAAGCAGCCCCGCATCGGCGAGCCAGAAGTGAAGTCCCCAGAGATCATCGAGCGCATGCGGGTCGCCGGCAGGATCGCCGGTCAGGCGCTCGAGGAGGTGGGCAAGCACGTCCGGCCGGGCATCACCACCGACGAGCTCGACCGCATCGGGCACGAGTTCCTGCTCGACCACGATGCCTATCCCTCGTGCCTGGGCTATCGCGGTTACCCCAAATCGCTGTGCACCTCCATCAACGAGGTGATCTGCCACGGCATCCCGGACGACACCGTGCTCAACGACGGCGACATCATCAACGTCGACATCACCGCCTTCATCGACGGCGTACACGGTGACACCGACGCGACCTACCTCGTCGGCGACGTCGACCAGGACTCCAGGCTCCTCGTCGAGCGCACCCACGAGGCCATGATGCGCGGGATCCGCGCCGTCAAGCCCGGCCGGGCCATCAACGTGATCGGCCGGGTGATCGAGTCCTACGCGCGCCGCTTCGGGTACGGGGTGGTGCGCGACTTCACCGGGCACGGCATCGGCACGACGTTCCACTCCGGGCTCATCGTCCCGCACTACGACGACCCGAACGCGACGACCATCATCGATCCGGGCATGACGTTCACCATCGAGCCGATGCTGACCCTCGGCGGCATCGACTACGACATGTGGGCGGACGGCTGGACGGTCCTGACCAAGGACCGCAAGCGCACCGCACAGTTCGAGCACACCCTCGTCGTGACCGACGACGGCCACGAGATCCTCACGCTGTCCTGAGCGCCGGCCCGCACCCACGGGCATGAGCAAGACCATCGGATCAGCCCGGAGGTCGTCCTGATGAACCCCCCTGGAGCCCACGCCGGCCGGCCGGGCGACCCGGCCCTGAACCCCGGGCCGCGCGTCCCGTCGGACGCCATGCCCGCGGGACGTGCGGCGCTGAGCGTGGCCTGGGCGGGCCTGCCGATGCTGACGCTCGGGCTGGCGACGCCGCTCTGTTTCGCGGCCGCCGCCATCTGGCGGCGGCGGGCGCACCTGTTCCTGGCCACCCTGGCCTATACGGGCATCCTGGTCCTGCAGCTGGCGATACAGCCCGACCTCAGGGCGGCGGACGCCGCGACGCGAGACCCGGCCGAGACGCTGTTCACCGCCTGCGTCCTCGCCCAGGCCCTGGCGGGCTGCTTCCACGCCTTCCTCGTGCGGCGCCGGGTCTTCGACCCGCACAGCCTGGACGGCACCGCGGCCAACGAGGCGGCCATCGAATCCGTCCGCAGAAGCCGGCTGCTGCGCCAGAAGGCCCGCGAGCTGGCCGGCGCAGATGTGGCCCTCGCCCGGGAGCTACGGATCGGCCGACCGGACCTGCCGCGCCGCTATGACGACGGTGGTCTCGTCGACGTCAACCGGGCTCCCGCCGGAGTCCTCGCCATTCTGCCCGGCATCACCACGGAGCTCGCCGCGCGGATCGAGCGGGTCCGGGCGGAGACGGGCGGTTTCGTTTCCGCCGAGGAGCTGTCCGCCCTGGCCGGCCTGCCGCCCGAACTCACCGCCGAACTCGCCGAATACGCCATCTTCCTGCGCTGATCCGGCGACGGAGTGCGCACCTGGATCGCACGTTTTGATCGACTTTGTTGGAGACGCGGCGTGCCGTCCCGAGTACACGGCCATGATCAAATACAGTCCGCCCGTTGCCAACGGAACGGATGTAAACCTCATGATGGGCTATACCCATGCCCTCAGCGGAACGACGGCATGGCTCGCGGCCGTGCCGCTCGTCACCAGCCAGAGCCTCCTGGGCTCGCACGCCGTGGTCCTCTCGCCCACCCAGGTGGCCGCGGGGGCCGTGGTCTGCGCGGGCGCGGCGCTGCTGCCCGACATCGACCACCACGACGGGACGATCGCCAACACCTACGGCCCGGTGACGCAGGTCCTGTGCAAGGTCGTGGGGAAGATCTCGGGCGGCCACCGGCATGCCACGCACTCTCTGGTGTTCGCCGCCGCCGCGGGCTATGGGACCGACTGGCTGGCCACACACGCCGTGTACGCATGGTGGGGGGCCCTGTTCTTCATCGTCGGCCTCGGCCTGCGCGGCGTGGGCATCGGCTTCCAGCAGCGGCACTACGCCACCGGGCTGCTCAACACGCTGCTCGCCGCCGGAATCGTCTATGTCATGCGCGACCTGGACATGCGCTTCGTCGGCTATGCCGTCGCGCTCGGCTGCGTCGCGCACCTCATAGGCGACTGCCTGACGCCGCAGGGGTGCCCCGTCCTGTGGCCGGTGCAGACGAGGTTCCAGGCCGGGATCCTCAAGCGTACGGGCGGTACGGGCGAGCGCTGGGTGGTCACGCCCATCCTCACCGTGGCCATCGTGATCCTGGCGATCCGCTCGGCCATCGGGGACCAGGTCACCACCTGGCTGAGAGCCTGAAGGCCCGCTGCCGGCCGTCTCGGCAGCGCGTCACACGAGACCCTGAAGCCGGGCGGCGGCCTGCCGATGGCGGCCCAGCATGGCGTCGACCCCCGGATGAGTGAGAGCACCGTCCTCGACCACGGCCCGCCCGGCCACCACGGTGTGCCGGGCGGCGGACGGGCCGCAGCGCAGCCATGCCTCGATCGGATCGGTGAGGGCTCCGGCGTGGACGAGCCCGTCGACGGGCCAGCAGACGAGGTCTCCGGCGGCTCCGACCGACAGCTCGCCGAGCTCACCGGTGCGGCCGAGGCAGGCCGCACCGCCGCGGGTCCCGATGTCCAGCACGTCCCGCGCGGTCATCCCGCCGGGCCCTTTGCGCTGGCGGCCGAGCAGCAGCGCCGTCCTGGACTCAAGCCACAGTGACGCGCTGTCCGCGGACGATGAGCCGTCACATCCCAGCCCGACCGGGACTCCTGCGGCGCGGTATTCGCGCACGGGCGCGAGCCCGCCACCACCGATGAGCATGTTCGAGCTGGGGCAGTGCGCCACGCCCACACCGGCCGCGCCCAGGCGGGCGATCTCGGCCTCGTTCGGATAGATGCAGTGCGCCACCCATGACCGGCTCGTCAGCCAGCCGACCTCCTCGAACTGCTCGATCGGGCGCCGGCCGAACGTCTCCATGCAATAGGCGTCCTCGTCCGGGTCCTCGGCCAGATGGGTGTGCAGCCGCACGTCCAGGCGCTCGGCGAGCTCGGCGGTCCGCCGCATGAGCTCGGGGCTGACGCTGAACGGCGAGCAGGGGGCCAGCGCCACGCGGACCATGGCGCCCCAGGAGGGGTCGTGGTGGAGACCCACCAGGCGCTCGCAGTCGGCCAGGATCTCGTCCTCGTCCTGGACCACGGAGGCCGGCGGCAGGCCTCCGTCCTTCACCGACACGCTCATCGAGCCGCGAGTCGGATGGAAGCGCATACCGAGTTCGGCCGCCGCGGCGATCTCGGCCGACCACAGGTCTCCGCCGTCCTCCGGGCGGATGTAGAGATGGTCCGTGCTGGTCGTGGCACCACCCAGCGCCAGCTCCGCAAGCCCGACCCACGCGGACAGGTAGGACGTCTCCTCGTCGACGGCGCTCCACAGCGGATAGAGCCCGGTCAGCCACTCGAAGAGCGTCCCGCCGGCCACGGGGGCATAGGAGCGGGTGAGGTTCTGATAGAGGTGATGGTGAGTGTTCACCAGGCCTGGCGTCACGAGGCAGCCCCCGGCCTCCAGAACCTTTCTGGCCGGTGGCTCCGGGTCCGCGGCCGAGCCCACACCGCTGATGAGCCCGTCGGTCACCGCGACCCAGCCCCCGGCCAGCTCCCGGCCTTCGCCGTCACAGGTGGCCAGCAGCGTCGCCGACCGTACGAGCAGGTCGGCCCGTGCGTCGGTGCCGCGCGGTGGGTCCGACACGGCTGTCGTGAATGCAGGTGTCATGGTGTCGCGGCGCACGGCCCGACCTCGGACCGGAAGCGAGCGCCTCCTCCTGTCGTCGTGGGCTCCGCCGATCGTAGGAGCACCGCCACTCCCCGCCAAGCCCCCACGGCCGGCCGCCGCGGACGCTACGCCTGCGAGTGGCAAACCAATGGCCCGCTTCGGTTCAAGATCACATCGACACGACAGCCGAACCGGGCGTCCGGAGCCCGTGGGGAAGACGGTGTCCGGGGAGGTGGATGTGTGGACACCGTGCGGAGGACACCCTCGATGAGCCGGGCAAGGGCGGGGGTCGTGGCCGCCCTCGTCGGGTCGGCCGTCTGCCTGCCCGCCGGATGCACCGGGACCACGCCGGCGCGCAACACCGGCGCCACGACGTCCGTGGTCTCCACGGCAGCCGTGACCGGCTCGGCCGCTCAGCTCGAGCAGCAGTACGAGCAGGTGGTCCGGACCGTACTGCCCTCGGTCGTACAGATCACCACTGACCGAGGTGAGGGCTCTGGCGTCGTCTACGACGACCGGGGCCACATCGTGACCAACGCCCACGTGGTCGCGGGCGCGTCCACCTTCCACGTGACACCGGCCAGCGGCGGCAAGGCCCGGACGGGCAGGCTGGTCGGGATTTTCACCCCCGACGACCTGGCCGTGGTGAGAGTGGATGGCGCGTCCTTCCGCCCGGCCTCGTTCGGTGACTCCGGAAGGCTCCAGGTCGGCCAGGTCGTCATGGCGATGGGCAGCCCCCTGGGTCTCAGCGGCAGCGTGACCAACGGCATCGTGTCCGGCACCGGCCGTACGGTCAGCTCGGAGCAGCAGGACGCGTTTCCCGGAGCCACCATCTCCAGCGCCATCCAGACCAGCGCGGCGATCAACCCGGGCAACAGCGGCGGCGCGCTCGTCACCCTGAGCGGCCAGGTCGTCGGGGTGCCGACCCTCATCGCCGCGACCGCCCGCGGCCAGGCGGCTCAGGGCATCGGATTCGCGATCCCGAGCAACACCGTGAAGAACATCGCGCCACAGCTGATCCAGAGCGGAAAGGTGACGAGCTCCGGCCGGGCGGCCCTCGGCGTGAGCGTGACGACCGTGATCGAGGAGTCCAGCGCCGAGCCGGCCGGGGTCGGCGTGGTGCACGTGGCCAAGGGAAGCGGCGCGGACAAGGCCGGCATCCAGGAGGGCGACGTCATCATCGCCATCAATGGCACGCACACCCCCACGCAGGCGGATCTGGCGAAGATCCTCGCCGGTATGCGGCCCGGTGACACGGTCCGGATCACCTTGCTGCGCAACGGTCGCAAACGGACCGTGGACGTACGGCTCGGTGAGCTGCCGAGCGCGTGACGTCTGCCGTCCGGCCAGTGGCCCGTCACCTGGCGGAGTTGTGCAGGGTCAGCTTCTGCCGGCGGTAGTCGACGGTCACCGCGCCGAACCTGCGCAACTCGTCGGAGCCGAGCAGTCCGGCGACCCTGCTGTCGCCCAGCTCGAACATCGGCATGGTGCGGGCCCGCAGCGGCTGACCGCCCAGCGTCCAGCCGCGCACCCGCACGACCGGAGCGAGGGCCTCACCCGCGATGCCCTGCACGTAGGCCGTGCTCCCGGTCATCGGCAGTTGCAACTGCTGCACCAGGGAACGGTCAACGGACGAGGACGACGCGCCGGTGTCCAGGATGAAGTCGAACGGCCCCCGGCCGTTGACCATGACCTGGACGAACACGATGGTCGCTCCGCGCTGGGTGACGACACGGATCGGCACCGAGAAAGAGCCGTCGGTGGTCCGCACGGAGGACGGACGGGCAGATCGAGGATCACCCGGCGTCCACAGGCAGACCGGCACGGTGGCGGAGGCCGGCTCGGTCTCGAACCCGCCCACACCAAGTAATAAGCCGCACACCAGGATGGGCGTGGCCCAGCGTGCCCTCATCACCATCACCCACTCAAGGAGGCCGGCCGATGACTACGACATTCCCGGCTGCCGTGGAACTAACTCCTGAGACACGCGCGCCCGCGATGTCCTCGCCTGCGAGTGAGCTCAGGATGGCCGGATGAACCCGGTCTCGTAGGCGAGGATGACGGCCTGGGTGCGGTCCCGGGCCTGCAGTTTGGCGAGCGTGTTGCCGACGTGTGTCTTCACCGTCTGCGGGCTGACGAACAGCTCCTTGGCGATCTCGGCGTTGGAGTGCCCCTTGGCCATGAGGCGGAGCACGTCGGCCTCGCGCTCCGTGAGCCGGCTGTGCCAGCGTGCGCCGTTCCCCGATGATCGCCTGCCGTGTTCGGTGGCGAGCGTCCGGATGGCGGCCGGGAACAGCAGTGTGTCCCCGTGGGCCACCATCCGGATCGCCTGCACGATCTCCTCCGGCCGGGCCCGTTTGAGCAGGAAACCGGTGGCCCCGGCCCGCAGTGCCTCATAGACGTACTCGTCGTTCTCGAAGGTCGTCACGACGAGGATCTTGGGTGGCTGCGCCACGGTGGCAAGGATGCGCCTGGTGGCCTGGATGCCGTCCAGCTCGGGCATCCGCACGTCCATCAGGACCACGTCCGGACGGAGCCGGGTCACCTGATCGAGCACCTCCGCGCCGTCGGCGGCCTCGCCGACCACGGTGAGGTCCGGCTCGGCGTCGATGATGGCGCGTAGCCCGGCGCGGATGAGCCGCTCGTCGTCGACGAGGAGCACGCTGGTGTTCACGGGATCGACCGTAGCGGGAGGGAGACGTCGATCCGCCACCGCCGGCCGTCGGGCCCGGCGGTCATCTGGCCGCGCAGCACGGTGACCCGCTCGCGGATGCCGCGCAGTCCCCGCCCGCCACCGGAGGAGCCCCCCTGCTCTCCGTCCGGCTCGATGGGATTGGTCATCTCCACCTCCAGCCGTTCGCCCCGCACGGCCATCCGGAGGGCCACGGGGACCTTGCCCGCGTGCCGCAGCGCGTTCGTGAGGCCCTCCTGCACGATCCGGTAGGCCTCCCGGGAGACCGCCGCCGGGATCTGTGCGAGGTCACCGTCGATGTCGGCCTCGAGCTCCACGCCGGCCATGCGGGTCTGGTTCAGAAGGGCGCCGAGGTCGGCGAGTGTCGGCTGCGGCGCCTTGGACGTCTCGTCCTCACGCAGCAGGCCGAGGACGTGGTCGAGGTCCTGGAGCGCGCTTCGCGCCGACTCCTCTATCGCGCCGAGGGCCTGCCTGGCGAACTCCGGATCGCTGTGGAGCACCCGTCCGGCGGCCCCGGCCTGCAGGGTCACGATGCTGAGCGCGTGGCCGACGGAGTCGTGCAGCTCACGGGCGAGCCGGTTGCGCTCGGCCAGCCGCATGGCCCGTTCCTCGGCAGCGGTGAGCCGCTCGGCCGGCGTCGGCCCGAGCAGCCTGGGCGCCAGCCGCGCCAGCAGCGAACCGGCCGCGACGATCACATAGACCAGGCAGACGATCAGCACTACGGCGATCACCGGGCCGAGCACCTGTGCCCAGCTCTGGTCCCAGCGGTAGAGGAGGGTGCGTTCGTGCCGCCAGGAGAACAACGGCAGGAGCACCAGCGCGACCGCGGCCGAGAGGATGCCCAGGCTGAGCCCGCTGACCAGCACGCCGACGCCCAGATGGACGGAGAACCATGACGCGGTCCGGCAGCGGCCGGCCCACGACCGTGCCGCCACGATGGTGTGCTCCGTGATCGGCCCGCCCACGAGCTCCTTGACCGCGGTGCCCTCGAGCACCCGTACGGCCGGCACCAGCCCGGTGACGAACACGGCGGGCACCGGTGCGAGAAGGGTGAGCGCCGCGATCAGGAGGGTGCCGAGCCCTCCTCGGCCGGTCGGGGCGAGCCGCGGGATGACGGCCATGCTCAGGATCCAGTACGGCAGCAGCAGCGCGCCACCCATGATCAGATAGGCCCACCGCCGCCAGGTCGCCCGGGCGACCAACGGGCGCAGGGCCCGGCCTCCGTACATGCCTCGATCCTGGCAGACCCGCCCGGCCCGGGGCCTCCCCCGCGGCGCCGATGGCCGAATCCCCCGGCCGGGGGATTCACCTCCAGGCCCAGCCGGACCAGTGCTGGACCGAGACGGCGATCACGGGGCCCTCGGGGCGGTGCTCGCGGTACTGGGGATAGCGCCGCACCAGCAGCTCTATCGGGCCGGCCATCTGATCGGGCTCCTCGACGATCCGCGCGGTCCCGTCGGCCCGCGCCCACCAGAGGCGTTCCCACTCGTCCTCGTAGTGGTCGGCGAGCAGCGCCACCTGCGGATTGTGCTCGATGTTGCGCAGCCGCTTGAGGTCCCGGCTGTTCTTCGGCTTGTGGTCGACGGCCGTATAGACCCGGTCACCGTCCACGGCGAAGGTCGTCGGCACCAGGTGCGGACGGCCTTCGGCGTCCACCGTCGCGAGCCGTACGACCGGCACCGTGGCGAACCGGCCGCGTGCCACGTCCGCCGGCAGCGCCGCCATCAGGGACCGCCCTCCGGCGTCTCCGGTGCCCTTTTGTTCCGCGGTGGGGTGGCGGCCGCCTCCCCTGCACGTCGGCCCTTCGCCGAACCCCTGTTGAGGGACTCCAGATAGGCGTTGTAGTCGGACAGCTCGCCGCCGTGCCCCCCCGCCTCGGCCCGGTCCGCCTTGCGCTCCAGGCGGCGGGCCAGGCGTTCGTCCTCGGCGAACCACTGGAACACCAGCGCGATGAGCACGATGAAGGTGGGGATCTCGCCGAGGCCCCAGGCCATCGCCCCGCCGGTGCTCTGGTCGGAGACCAGGGAAGCCCCCCAGGGCCGGGCCAGGGTGGTGTACCAGCCCTTGGCCAGGGGCTCGCCCATGTTCATCACCGCGATGCCGAAGAAGGCGTGGAAGGGCATCGTGACGAAGAGCACCAGCAGCTTGCCGATGTAGGGAAGCCGTATCGGAGCGGGGTCCACTCCGATGAGCACCCAGAAGAACAGGATCCCGGAGAGCAGGAAGTGGGTGAGCATGGCGATGTGCCCGAGATGGGTCCGCATCGCCTTCTCGAAGAGCGGGCTGAAATAGAGCGCGTAGGTGCTGACGATGAAGATCGCCGTGGCCACCAGCGGGTGGGCGACGATCCGGGTCACCCGGCTGTGCAGGAAGACAGTGACCCACTCCCGCGGGCCCCGGTCTCCCCGGATCGGCGCGGGCCTGAGCGCCCGGAGCGCCAGCGTCACGGGAGCGCCGAGCACCAGGACGATCGGGGTGAGCATCGCCAGCACCATGTGCTGAGCCATGTGCACGCTGAACAGCACCGGGGCGTAGGTCGCCACGCCGCTCATCGTCACGATGACGATGGACAGGAGGCCTACGAACCAGGCGACCGTGCGTCCCACCGGCCACGTGTCACGCCGCCGGCGCAGCCGCAGCACACCGGCGACGTAGAGGCCCGCCAGGACCAGGACCATGACCGCGAAGTAGAAGTCCGGCCGCCACAGGCTCAGCAGCCGGCCGGCCGTCACCGGAGGCGGCATGTCGTAGCCGAGCAGTTCCCTGACGTTGTTCGTCGTCGTCTCGGCCGCCGCCGGCGGCGCGGTCCGCGACAGTGCGACGGCCAGGCCCATGGTCGCCGCCATGACGGCCGCCTCCACGGTGGCCAGGCGGGCGAAGGCTCGCGGCCGGCGCGCGGCCACGGCGGGCAGCGTACGGCCGCGGTGCCACCAGCCGAGCCAGCCGAGCACCACGAAGGCCACGATCTTGGCGAGCGCGATTCGCCCGTAGTTGCTGGTGATCAGCTCCGCCGGGTCGGGCAGCCGCGAGATCACGTTGGCCAGCCCGCTGATCCCGACGGTGACGTAGCACCACAGCGCCATCCGGCTGAACCGGCTGGTCGCGACCGCCAGGCCTTCGCCGGTGCCACTCCGGCCGGTCTCGGCCCACGCGTGCCAGCAGAGCACCGCGAGCCCGCCGACCCAGGGGGTCACGGCCGCGATGTGCAGGGCCAGCCCGACGATGGCGACCGAGTGGTTCGGCGACGCGGCGGAGTGCCCCGTCAGGGACGGCGGCATCAGGGCGAGCCCGGACACCACAAGGAGCCCGAGCGCACTTCCCGGGGTAGCGCTCGTACGGGCCAGGAGCGCGACGACCAGGGCCAGCATGACGACGAACATGAGGGCCGTGCCCTGGGGCAGCTGGCCGATATAGCTGCTCAGCTCGCTGCCGGCGACGACCCGCCCGATCGGCTCGCCGAGAATGTCGGAGATGGTGAGGACCAGCGTCGCCGCGGCGCCGACCGCCCACGCGGCCGCGAGCCACGAGGCCGCCCGTACATAGCGAACGGCCTGGGCGGCGAGCACACTGCGCCCGCCGACCCGCTCACTCGGGAGGAGAACGGTCCCCGCGAGCAGCGCCCCCACAGTCAGCGCCGCACCGAGGTCCATGACCAGCCGGGCCAGCGGCAGGCCCCAGCGGGTCACGGTGCCCGCGTCGCCGAGCCCGGGGATCACCTTCTCGGTCACCGCACCGCCGAGCACGAGGGCCGCCAGCAAGGCCGCCACCGCGCAGACCGCGGCGATGGCCGCGGCCCGGAGCACGCCGGAGTCGGGTCTATTCACCGCTCGGGGCCGCCGGATCCGATCCGCGCTTGCGCATGAGGAAGATGCCCGCACCGATGATGATCCCGATGAGGAGGCCGACGCCGATCCCCATCCACTTCATCCCGCCCGCAGAGGAGGACTTGTGCGAGGGGGCCACCGGCCCGTTGACCTTGGCCACCGGGTCGTTCGGGGCCGCGGCCGCGGTCGCCACCCCCGCCTGCTCGCCCGGCGCGAGCCCGGTCAGCTTGAACGGCACCTCGCCGCTCACGGGGTGGCCGTCGGCCGAGACCACCCGGTAGGCGATGGTGTAGTCGCCCGGCTGGAGATCGCCGGCCGCCGGCTGGGTGACCGTGTCGCCCTTGACCTGCGGCGGCTCGGCCGCGGCGTGCTCCGCCCCCGCGGCGTCGCGGATCCGCACCTTGGCGAGGGAGCCCTTGACGGGCTCGCTGAAGACCAGGGTCACCTGGGTCAGCTCTTTGACCGAGGAGTCCGTGGCGGGCGTGCTCTTGAGGAGCTTGGTGTGCGCGGACGCGGGCGCGGCGAACACCGCGGCGCACGCCATGGTGATCGCGGCGACGACGCCGAGCCTGCGCAGTCGGACTCGAAGAGTGGTTGTCATCACTGTTCCAGGGGAGACGTACGGCGGGGTGCGACGGATCCCCCTCACCTTAGTGACAGTTGGCCGTGTCGGGGCCCGCGCCGCCGCTGCGTGCGGCGGGAGCCAGGCGGCGCGGAACTGCCGGCTATGTCGCGCGCAAGGCCAGGAACAGATCGACCCGGTCCTCGAGGTTCCCGAGATCGCGGCCGGTCAGCTCCTCGATGCGATGGACCCGATAGCGCAGAGTGTTCACGTGGACGTGCAACCGGGCGGCACAGCGGCTCCAGGACCCGGAGCAGTCCAGAAAGATCTCGAGGGTGTGGACGAGATCGGAGTGATGCTGGGTGTCGTAGCGGCGCAACGGGCCGAGCAGCCGCTCCCGGAACGACCGACGGACCGCGGCGGGCACCGCCGCCAGCAGCAGCGCGTAGGAGTCCACGTCGTCGCCGGTGAGCAGATGGACCGGCCCTGGTCGCAGCGCGCCGAGCCTCCTCGTGTGCCGTGCCTCGTCGAACGCACCGCGCAGCGCGGCGGGACCCTGCGCGGGCCCGCTCACCCCGATGGTGAGCTGCTGCCCGCGGAGCCCGGGCTCCAGACGGCGCGCCCCCGCGCGCATGCGGGCCACGAGTGCGGGGGCGCCCTGCCCACCCGGGTCGGGGACGAGCGCGACGGCCTCGGCACCGGCCACGCCTATCGCGGCCCCGGACTCCGCACCGCCGGCCCCCGCGGCCTCGAGGGCGCCGCACAGGAGTTCGTCCAGCACCGCGCATCCGACCTGGTCCGGCCGGTCCACTCCGGCAACCGTTGCGGACACGGCGACGTACGGATCGGCCGGGGCGAGCCCGCAGGCGCGCATGCGCGACGCCGCCTCCGCGGGGTCGGTGAGGTCGGCCAGCTCCGCCACCAGCCTTCGCTGGACCCGGCGCCCCTCCTCGACCCGGGCGCGCTCCAGCGCGGCCAGCTCGGCGAGCTCGTAGGCGGACTCCCTGACATGCTCGGCGACCTCGGTCAGCACGCCCTCGCAGGCGAGGAACCAGCCCGCCACCCGGTGACCGGTCCGGGTCCCGGCGGGCAGCAGGGTGTAGCCCGGCCCGGTCCGGGAGACGTGCGGCAGCCGGGCGGCACGCAGGAACTCGGCGGCGAGCGCGTGGGCCCGTCCGTCCGGGAGCCCGTCCTGGCCCCCGGCGATGATCCGTCCGGTCGGTGACAGGACCCAGCAGCCGCGGCCCAGGTCCTGCCGGGCCACGGAGACGACGGTCTCCAGTCCCGCGCCGCCGGCCACGGCGGACAGCAGCCGGTGGCGCCGCCCAGGCGAGGTGCCCGGCGCTCCGGTGCCCTCGGCCATCAGGCGCCGGGTGACGAGCTCGCTCACGGTCCCGAAGGACACCTCCGCGGGCACCTCGATCAGCGGCAGGCCGTGCCGCAGGCAGGCCGCCACGATGCCGTAGGGGACGACGCCGTGCACCGCCGTGCCGACGCCCAGGGCCGACACCCCCGCTTCGACCAGCGTGGACACCAGCCTGTCCGGATCCTCATGGCCGCCGCGCCACATCAGCCCGGTAAGCACGAGCTCGTCGCCGCTCAGGTAGCGGCCCGGCAGCACCAGCTCGGTCGTGTAGACCCAGCGGACCGGGCGGTCGAGGGCGTCGCCACCAGAGCGCAGCACCAGCCGCAAATCCGTCATGTCCAGCACGTCCCGCAGTCGCACGCAGCCAGGCTAACCGCGCGAGGTTTGTAGGAACCTCCAACGACGGCGGCGCGGCGACACGCCGGGTTGGTCGATCAGCCGCTGGTGTGGTGCCTCCACCGCTGCTGTACTTGCTGGATGACCGGCAGAGCAAGGGGCGTGGACCGGCTCAACCGGCTGTCCGGCGACGAGGCCGAGCGCGAGCTCATGTCCTGCTGCGGCTCGAGGGCGTGGGCGGGCGCCGTCGCGGGGGCGCGTCCGTTCGCCGGGGAGGCCGCGCTCACCGGCGCCGCCGGCGCGGCGTTGCGGGACCTCGGCTGGGCCGATGTCGAGGAGGCCCTGTCTCATCACCCTCGCATCGGAGACCGGCCGGAGGGCACCGGCCGCGAGGAGTCCTGGTCGCGGGCCGAGCAGGCCGGCTCGACCGGCACCGACGCGGAGACGGCACGCGAGCTGCGCGCGGGGAACCTCGCCTACGAGCACCGGTTCGGCCACGTGTTCCTCATCTGTGCGACGGGTCTGTCGGCCCGGCGGATCCTGGCCGCGCTCCGTGAGCGCCTGCACAATGACGCCCGCACGGAGCGTGAGATCGTTCGAACCGAACTGGCGAAGATCACTCATCTTCGCCTCGCCCATCTCGGGGAGGACCGATGACCCTCAGCACCCACGTCCTGGATACGACCAGGGGCCGTCCCGCCGTGGGAGTGCCCGTACGCCTCGACCGCTATGACGGCGAACGCTGGCAGCTCCTCGCCGAGGACACCACCGACGGCGACGGCCGCCTCGGTGATCTGCCCGCGCCGGACCCGGGCACCTACCGGCTGCGCTTCGGCACCGGCCACTATTTCGGCGACCTCGGGACCGACACCTTCTATCCCGAGGTCACGGTGGTCTTCGTCCTCGCGGACCCGGCCGAGCACCATCACGTGCCCCTGCTACTGAGCCCGTACGGCTACTCGACCTACCGGGGAAGCTGATGGACGGCACGGACGAGGAGGCCGGCATCGTCCTCGGCCCCAACAGGTACGGAAAGGCCGAAATCCGGGTCGTGCGGATTTCCCGCTCGGCTGACCGCCATGAGATCAAGGACCTCAGCGTCAGCATCGCGCTGTCGGGGGACATGGAGGCCGTCCACCTGACCGGCGACAACGCCGCCGTGCTGACGACGGACACGCAGAAGAACACCGTCTTCGCGTTCGCCCGCCGGCACGGCATCGCCTCGGCCGAGGAGTTCGCGCTCCTGCTCGCCCGGCACTTCGCCGGCTCCCATCCCACGATCCACCAGGCCCGGGTGAGCGTCGAGGAGTACCTCTGGGACCGGGTCCCGGTGACCGGGCACTCGTTCGTGCGGAGCGGTCAGGAGACCCGGACCGCGCGCGTGCACCACGACGGCCGGCACGCGACAGTGGTGTCAGGGCTGCGGGACCTCACCGTGCTGAACTCCACCGGTTCGGAGTTCTGGGGCTATTTGAAGGACGATTACACGACCCTGCCGGAGACCCGGGACCGCATCCTGGCCACCGCGGTGAACGCCAAATGGCGGCACGTCCGCCGCGAAGACGAGTGGGCCGGCTGGGACGCCTCCCACGCGGCCGTCCGGCTCCTGCTCCTGGAGACCTTCGCGGGCACCCACAGCCGGTCGCTGCAGCAGACCTTGTACGCCATGGGACGCCGGGTGCTGCAGGAGTGCCCGGCGATCTGCGAGGTCCGCCTGTCGATGCCCAACAAGCACCACGTCGCCGTCGACCTCGAGCCCTTCGGCCTGGACAACCCGAACGAGGTCTTCTACGCCGCGGACCGCCCGTACGGCCTCATAGAAGGCACCGTCCTGCGCGGCGACGCACCCCCGGCCGAAGAGGCATGGTGGTGAGTATGGAGTTCCTGAGGCCGACGACCTGGGCCGAGGCGCTCGCGATCAAGGCGGAGCAGCCCGGCGCGCGGCCGGTCGCGGGCGGCACCGACCTCATGGTGGAGATGAACTTCGACCGGGTCCGGCCCCCCGCCCTCCTGGACCTGACGGCCATCCCCGAGCTGGCCGGGTGGGACCGCGACGGGGACCGGATCCGCATCGGCGCGGGCATGCCCTATGCGCGCATCATCGATGAGCTCGGCGCCGCGCTCCCGGGGCTGGCGATCGCGGCACGGACGATCGGATCCCCGCAGATCCGCAACCGGGGCACGGTCGGCGGCAACCTCGGCTCGGCCTCCCCGGCCGGCGACGCCCACCCGCCGCTGCTGGCCGGCGGCGCGGACGTGGAGGTGGAGTCGGCACGCGGGTCCCGCCTGGTCCCGATCGGTGAGTTCTTCGTGGGACCCAAGATCAGCGCCGTGCGCCCGGACGAGCTCATCCGGGCGGTGCGGGTGGACTGCGCGGACGGGCCGCAGCAGTTCGCGAAGATCGGCACGCGCAACGCCATGGTGATCGCCGTCTGCTCGTTCGCACTGGCCCTGCACCCGTCCAAGCGGCGCGTCGGCACCGGCGTCGGCTCGGCCGCGCCCACTCCCCTGCGCGCCCGGGACGCCGAACGGCTGCTCGCCGCAGAGCTGGACTGGGACTCGCGCCCGGCGCTGGACGAGGGGGTGGCACGGCGCTTCGGTGAGCTCGTCGCCGCGGCCGCCCGCCCGATCGACGACGTACGGGGCACCGCGGGCTACCGCCGCCACGCCCTCTCGGTGCTGGCCCGCCGCACCCTCGGCTGGGCCTGGACCGACTACAGGAGGGGGTGACGCGATGCGCGTGAGGTTGACCGTCAACGGCAGGGAGCGGCTGGTCGACGACGTGTGGGAGGGCGAGTCCCTGCTGTTCGTCCTCCGGGAGCGGTGCGGCCTGCCCGGCTCCAAGAACGCCTGTGAGCAGGGTGAGTGCGGCTCCTGCACGGTCTACCTCGACGGCGTCCCGGTGTGCGCCTGCCTCGTGGCGGCCGGCCAGGCGGAGGGTCGCAGTGTCCGTACGGTCGAGGGCCTGGCGGACGGCGAGCGGCTGGATCCGGTGCAGGAGGCGTTCAACGAGTGCGGTGCCGTGCAGTGCGGTTTCTGCACACCCGGCTTCATCGTCGCCGCACATGATCTGCTGGCGCGCGCCGACGGGGTGCCCACCGACGGCGAGATCCGGGAGGCGCTCGCCGGGAACCTGTGCCGCTGCACCGGCTATGAGCAGATCCTCGACGCCGTCCGGCTCGCCGCCCGGCGCGGGGCGGTCCGGTCATGACCACGCGGCTCAGCGATGCCGTCCGCGGCGGCGTGGGAGACAGCGCGGCCCGTCCCGACGGGACCCTCAAGGTCACGGGCGAGTTCGCCTACTCCTCCGACCTCTGGACGGAGGGGATGCTGTGGGGCGCCACGCTCCGCAGTCCGCACCCGAGCGCCGTCATCCGCTCCGTCGACCTCACGGAAGCGCTGCGGCTCCCGGGCGTGCACGCCGCGCTGACGTATGAGGACGTGCCCGGCCGCAGGTTCTACGGTCTCGACCGAGCGGACCAGCCGGTGCTCGCCATCGACCGGGTGCGCTACCAGGGCGAGGCGGTCGCGATCGTGGCCGCCGACCATCCGGAGATCGCCCGTCGCGCGTGCGATCGCATCGCCGTGGACTACGACGTGCGTGAACCCGTGACCGACGCCCGCCGGGCGGCGCTCGATCCCTCGTGCCCGAACGTGCACCCGGGGGGCAACATCGTGCGCCACCAGCCCGTACGGGCAGGTGCGGTGGCGCAGGCCCGCGCCGACGTGATCGTCACCGGGGAGTACCACGTGGGCATGCAGGACCAGGCCTTCCTGGGGCCCGAGTCAGGGCTCGCCGTGCCGGCCGGGGACGGCGGCGTCGACCTCTACATCGCCACGCAGTGGCTGCACGTCGACCAGGAGCAGATCGCGGCCTGTCTGGGCCTGCCCCATGACCTGGTGCGGCTGGCGCTGGCCGGGGTCGGTGGCGCGTTCGGCGCCCGTGAGGATCTGTCGATGCAGATCCACGCCTGCCTGCTGGCCATGCGGACCGGACGGCCGGTGAAGTTCGTGTACGGGCGGGAGGAGTCCTTCTTCGGGCACGTGCACAGGCATCCCGCCACGCTGCGCTACGAGCACGGCGCCACCGCGGACGGCCGGCTGGTCTACGTCAAGGCCGAGATCATCCTTGACGGCGGGGCCTACGCCTCCTCCACCCCCGCGGTCGTCGGCAACGCCGCCTCGCTTGGCGCCGGCCCCTACGTCGTCCCCAACGTCGAGATCGACGCCTACGGGGTCTACACCAACAACCCGCCCTGCGGGGCGATGCGCGGCTTCGGCGCGGTGCAGGCGTGCTTCGCCTACGAGTCCCAGATGGACCGGCTGGCGCTGGCGTGCGGGCTCGATCCGGTGGAGCTGCGCATCCGCAACGCCATCGGTGAGGGGTCCGAGATCGCCACCGGGCAGGTCGTGGACAGCCCCGCCCCGCTGACCGAGCTCCTGGAGCGCGTCCGGGCGTTCCCTCCTCCCCCGCCCGGGCCGTCCGGCGCTCGGGGGGACGAGCCCCCGTCCCTGCTCGACCTCCCCGGCGGCGTCGGGAACACCACGCACGGCGAGGGGGTCGTCCGCGGGGTGGGCTATGGGATAGGCATCAAGAACATCTGCTATTCCGAGGGCTTCGACGACCTGTCCACCGCCCGGGTGCGGCTGCAGATCGCCGGCGGCGAGCCGGCCGTGCTGGTGCACACGGCCGCCGCCGAGGTCGGCCAGGGCCTGGTCACGCTGCAGGCGCAGATCGCCCGTACGGAGCTCGGCGTCGACAGGGTGACGGTGGCGCCCGCCGACACCCGGGTCGGGTCGGCCGGGTCCTCCAGCGCGTCCCGCCAGTCGTACATGACCGGCGGCGCGGTCAGGGCCGCGTGCGTCGCGGTGCGCGAGAGGGTCTTCGAGCTGGCCCGGCGCACGCTCGCCCGCGGCGGGCCGCCGGACGACCTCGTCCTCGCCGGTGGCAAGGTCGTCTCGGAGTCGGAAGGCGTGCTGGCCACGCTCGCCGAGGTCCTGGCCGGCGAGGCGGTCGAGGAGACCCGGGAGTTCCACCACCGGCCCACGCGCCCGATGGACCCGCTGACCGGGCAGGGCGACTCGCACACGCAGTTCGCCTTCTGCGTCCACCGCGCGGTCGTCGACGTCGACGTGGAACTCGGCCTCGTCAAGGTCGTGGAGCTCGCGGCGGTGCAGGACGTAGGAAAGATCCTCAATCCGGTCGCCCTCAGGGGCCAGATCCACGGTGGCACGGCACAGGGTCTCGGCCTGGCCCTGATGGAGGAGATCCAGGTCGAGGGCGGTGTCCTCCGCAATCCGTCGTTCACCGATTACCTCATCCCCACCATCCTGGACATGCCGCCGATGCGGACACAGATCCTGGAAAATCCTGATCCGCACGCTCCGTATGGCCTGCGCGGCGCAGGGGAACCGCCCACCCTCTCGTCGACACCGGCGATCGTGGCGGCGGTCCGGGACGCCACCGGACGGCCCCTGACCCGGATTCCGGTCCGGCCGGAAGACATCACGGGCCCCTTCCCAGCCGCCGGATGAACCGGGACCCGGCACGGCGAGTACCTCAGCCGGTCGCGCCCGGGTGGGTGAACGACGCTGCCAGGGCGGCCCGGTGCGCCACCACGGCGGCGGTGGCAGCGGGCCGGCGCGCGAGGCCGGCCAGCAGAGTTCTGCCCACGGCCGAGTGGTCTCCGCCGAACACCTCGTCATGCACCGACACGAGGGCCTCGACACCTTGCTGGTCGACGGCTGCCAGCAGTTCCACGCCCGGGGGCGGTGGCACATCCAGCGTGAGGTCCGCGGGCGGCTCAGCGCCCGTGCGGCGTCGGTAGCTCGAAGCGGCCGAACACCCAGGTTCCGGGCACGCCAGGGTCGTCGCCGACCCAGAACTGCGTCCAGAGCCGGACGAACTCGTCCCTGGAGAGATAGCCGTCGCCGTCGAGGTCGAGCAGCGGGAAGATCTCGTCCGTATCGGTCGCACAGCCGTTCCACGCCTCGATGAGCTGGTTGTACTCGGCCGGGGAGATCCGCCCGTCGCCGTTCTCGTCGGTGGCCTCGAACATGGCCTCGGCGGTCCCGGTGACGGTGTGCGACATCCCAGCCAGCTGGTCGACGGTCTTCAG
The DNA here is from genome assembly GCA_025964715.1 of Streptosporangiaceae bacterium. GTDB lineage: Bacteria > Actinomycetota > Actinomycetes > Streptosporangiales > Streptosporangiaceae > Actinomadura_C. The sequence goes on from JAOPYH010000009.1 coordinate 42,778, forward strand.
GACCTCGTCTAGCGTGACGTTGTTGTCGCGATCGAGGTCGGAGCCGGCCAGCAGGGTGGCCCACCAGCCCATCATGATCGAGGTGAGCCGGGTGTGGTCCGCCGAACCGGGCGCCACGCCGCGGATCGCGGTCCACCGGTCGGCCAGCGCCGAGAAGTCGGCTTCGCGCAGGAAACCGTCGCCGTCGGCGTCCATCGCGTCGAACACCCCGGCGATCTTGCTTCGCTGGAACTCGCTTGCCATGGCTTCGTCCTTTCGGCGGTCCGGTGTCGCATCGGCCCGCGTACGCGGACCTGGACCAAGCGACTTCGACATCGGAACGGTAACCCGTGGCGGCCGGATTTCTCCACGACCGAGAGGATGTCCGTTAGGTATCAACACCGTCGAGGTCCCTGCGGGTGTCAAATAGTTCCGTTGTGGCGTATGCAGAAGGTAAGAGCCCCCTCCCGGGCTGAAAGGCGTCGACAAGTGGTCTCCGCAGTGTCCCCCTCGGTGCTCGGCTCCGACGGTCACGTCCTGGTGTCCCCCGACAAGTTCAAGGGATCGCTGAGCGCACCGGAGGTGGCCCTGCACCTGGCGGTGGGGCTGCGGCGGGAGCGCCCTTCGGTGCCGGTCACCGTGCTGCCCGTGGCCGACGGCGGCGACGGCACCGTCGAGGCGGCCGTGGCCGCCGGCTTCCGCCGGATCACGCTGGAGGTCTGCGGCCCCACCGGCCGCCCGGTCAAGGCGTCCATGGCCGTCGACAGGGACACCGCGGTCGTGGAGTTGGCGGAGGCGTCCGGGCTGCGTCACCTGCCGGAGGGGCGGCCGCAGCCGCTGACCGCCACAAGTCTCGGCACCGGCCAGCTGATCGCCCAAGCCGTACGGCTGGGCGCACGTCGCATCGTCCTCGGTCTCGGTGGCAGCGCGTGCACCGACGGCGGAGCCGGGCTCATCCAGGGGCTCGGCGGCCGGCTGCTGGACGCCCATGGCGCCGACCTCGCGCCGGGTGGCGCCGCCCTGCGTTCGCTGCACGCGCTCGACCTGCGCGGCCTCTCGGGCCTCGCCGGGATCGAGGTGATCGTTGCCAGCGACGTGGACAACCCGCTGCTCGGGCGGCAGGGCGCCGCCGCCGTCTACGGGCCGCAGAAGGGCGCCGGCCGCGACGACGTTCGCGTCCTCGAGGCGGGCCTGCGCCGGTGGGCGGACCTGGCGGAGGCGGCCTCGCGCCGGACGGTGCGCGACAAGGCCGGCGCCGGGGCCGCGGGTGGCGTGGGGTTCGCCGCGCTGGCCCTCCTGGACGCCGGCGTGGAGCCCGGGATCACGTTCCTCCTCCACCTGCTCGGCTTCGCCGAGCGGGTGCGCGGCGCCCGGCTCGTCATCACCGGCGAGGGCTCGCTGGACACCCAGACCCTGCGCGGCAAGGCCCCGATGGGCGTGGCCCGGGCGGCCGCCCGGGCGGGCGTCCCGGTGGTAGCCGTGGCCGGCCGCCGCAGCCTCACCGGCGAGCAGCTGCGCCGTGCCCGAATTCAGGCCGCCTACACGCTGACCGACATCGAGCCGGACCTGGAACGCTGCGTGCGGCACGCCGGCCGGCTGCTGGAACGGCTCACGGTCGCCATCGCCGACGAATGGCTGCCCGCCTGACCCACGCCCATGCCCATGCCCACCTGTCTTACACCGTGTCAGCAAGCAGGCGGAGGGGGGTACATTCTGCACGTGGCATCACCTCCCGCGGGACCGCACCCTGTAGGGGACCAGTGGCACGTTTTCGCAGGTGTACGGGGAGGATCAACGTGAAGGTCGGCGTTCCGCGCGAGATCAAGAATCACGAGTACCGGGTGGCGATCACTCCGGCCGGCGTGCATGAACTGACTCGCCATCAGCACGATGTGTTCGTGGAACGCGGCGCCGGCATCGGCTCCTCCATTCCCGACGAGGACTACATCGCCGCCGGAGCCAAGATCCTCGACTCGGCGGACGCGGTCTGGAGCGAGGGAGAGCTGATCCTCAAGGTCAAGGAGCCCATCGCCGAGGAATACCCCCGGCTGCGGCGCGGCCAGACCCTGTTCACCTACCTGCACCTCGCCGCCTCGCGCGCGTGCACTGACGCCCTGCTCGAGTCCGGCGTGACCTCGATCGCCTATGAGACCGTGCAGCTGCCGAACCGCTCGCTTCCGCTGCTCGCCCCCATGTCCGAGGTCGCGGGAAGACTGGCGCCGCAGGTCGGCGCCTACAACCTGATGCGGTTCAACGGCGGCCGCGGCGTTCTGCCCGGCGGCGTGCCCGGCGTGGCCCCGGCCAAGGTGCTCGTGATCGGCGGAGGCGTCTCCGGCCTCAACGCCGCGCAGGTCGCGGTCGGCATGGGAGCCGACGTCACGATCCTGGACGTCAACGTCGACCGGCTGCGCCACATCGACGCGATCTACCAGGGCCGGCTCAAGACCCTCGTGTCCAGCGCCTACGCCATCGAGCAGGCCGCGCTCCAGGCCGACCTGGTGATCGGCGCTGTGCTCATCCCGGGCGCCAAGGCGCCGACCCTGATCTCCAACGGGCTGGTGGCCCGCATGAAGCCGGGGTCGGTCCTGGTGGACATCGCCATCGACCAGGGCGGCTGCTTCGAGGACTCCCGGCCGACGACGCACGACGACCCGACCTACAGGGTCCACGGCTCGATCTTCTACTGCGTCGCGAACATGCCCGGCTCCGTCCCGAACACCTCGACCCACGCCCTCACCAACGTGACGCTCCCCTACGCCCTGGCGATCGCCGACAAGGGCTGGCAGGCCGCCTGCCTGGCCGACGGCCCCCTGGCCCTCGGGCTGCACACCCACGATGGCGTGCTGACGCACGAGCAGGTGGCGCAGGCCCACGGCCTGGTCTACACGCCGGCCGAGTCGGTCCTCGGCTGAGGCGCTCTCCGCCGACGACCCGAGCCCGCCGCGCCCACGCGCGGCGGGCTCGGGTCGCGTACGGGCGGTGATCCACGCCGGGGACTCCAGGGGACCGTAGGGTGAGCCCATGGGGGAACTGATCCTCGTGCGGCACGGCGAGACCGAGTGGAGCCGCTCGGGACGCCACACCGGGCGCACCGACCTGCCACTCACCACCCAGGGCGAAGAGCAGGTGCGGATGCTGGCTCCGGCCCTCGCCGCGCGCACGATCGTGCGGGCGATCAGCAGCCCGGCCGTACGGGCGCTGCGGACCGCCGAGCTGTCCGGGCTCTCGAACGTCGAGGTCGATCCCGATCTGTGGGAGTGGGACTACGGCGGCTATGAGGGCCGCACCAGCGCGGCGATCCGCGAGGAGCGGCCGGGGTGGTACCTGTGGAGCGACGGGATCATTCCCGGCGACGCCCAGCATCCGGGCGAAAGCGTCGAACAGGTGGGGAGCCGGGTCGACGCGTTCCTGGCTCGCATCCGCCCGTCACTTGCCGAGGGCGACGTGGTCGTGGTGGCCCATGGCCATGTCCTGCGGGTCCTCACCGCCAGGTGGCTCCAGCTGGAGCCCGCGGCCGGGCGCCTGTTCGCACTCGCGACCGGCACCCTTTCCACTCTCGGCACCGAGCACGACCGGCCGGTGCTGACCTCCTGGAACGTCCCCCCCAGGCTCCCGACCGCCGGCGAATAGGCCAGGCCCGCCGCCGGTCCCATGGCCGGGCGCGACCGGAACCTCGCTGCCGTATCCTGGAAATACCCCCCCGGGGTTGGGCGTCCCGGATCCGCAATAATGGACCGGACCGACCTTATGAGCGCGAGGCAGAGATGGCGACGGCCGACCGACCCACCCGCGGCTACACCGCGAGCAAGGACCAACTGACGACCAGGCTGCGGCGCATCGAGGGCCAGGTCCGGGGCATCGAGCGGATGGTGGACGACGATCGCTACTGCATCGACGTGCTCACCCAGATCAGCGCGATCCAGGCGGCACTGGACAAGGTCGCCCTGGGCCTGCTGGACGGGCACGTCCGGCACTGCGTGCGGGAGGGCACCGAGGAGGGCAAGTCCGAGGAGATGACCACCGAGCTCATGGCCTCCGTAGGGCGGCTCCTGCGCCGCGGCTGATTCGTGGCGCCTACGAGGCCAGGGCCAGGGGCTGCTTGGCGGCGCGCTCGAGCGCGCGTGCCCGATTGGCATCGGGCGAGTAGCGCAGCGACGCGGGTATGAGATGGCTGCCGCGGTAGAGCCCCTTGAGCGCCATCGTCGCACCGAGGTCCGAGGTCGGCAGGCCGGGCAGCCCGTACATCCGGCGTGCCCAGCGCGGCAGCGTGGCGACGGACAGCGCTGCGATGCCGGGCGCGGCCAGCTTGAGCGGCAGCAGTGAGCGCGGAATGTCCGGGTTGAACAGCCGCCGGAGCCCCTCGCGGGCGTCCCTGCAGGCCCAGATCCGGGTCCGCATCTCGTCGTAGTAGGCCTTCATCTCGGCTACCGAGGCCGGCACGGTCTCGGGATCGAGCCCCACGACCGCGGCCGAGCGGCGCTGCTCGTCCACGAACCGGTCGGCCTCCGCAGGACTCAGGCGCACGCCCGAGCGGCGGGCCACGTCCAGGTAGGAGTCCACCTCGCCCATGTGCACCCACAGCAGGTTCTCCGGGGCGTCGACCGGGAAGATCTCACCCGTGCGCAGGTCCAGGCCGGTCAGCTTCGAGTGCAGGTTGCGCACCCGGCGGCCGGCCCGTTCGACCTCGGCCGTGGTGCCGTACGTCCGTACGCGGACGAAGTTCACCGTGCGTCCCATGCGCGCCCACGCGGCGCCGGAGTTCATCAGCTGGGAGTTCTGCGCCGTACCCCACATGGACTGCGGGTGCAGGGCCTGGATCAACAGCGCTCGGAGCCCGCCGACGATCAGCACGGGCTCGCCCATCACTCGCCAGGTCACCGATCCGGGCCCGAACAGCCCATAGTCCTCGTTCAACGCTCCGCCCCTCTGCCGGCTTTGCGCCAGCGAAACCGCGCATACGGCTATATTGCCGACATATTACCCAGATATGACCTCGATCACACGTCCGAAACAAACTGAGTACGAAAAGGCCCGACCCGATCGTCCGCGCCGTACCCGCACAGGGGACGACAGCGGCCGTGACCGGATCAGGCCAGGGCGGGGGCTGGGGTTCGGATCAGTCGATGTCGTCCTCCGCGGACGTCTGCTCGCTCACCCAGCCGAGATAGTCTCCGCTGCCGGCCACGACAGGAGTCGCGATGATCTCCGGGGTGTCATAGGAGTGGTTCTCAGTGATCAGCCCGGCAAGCTCCTCGAACCGGTCCGAGGTGGTCTTGAAGAGGACCATCCACTCCTCGGCGGACTCGATCTCACCCTCCCACCAGTACGTACTGGCGATGGGGCCGACGAGCTGGGCGCACGCGGCGAGCCGTTCCAGCACGGCGGACTTGGCGAGCGTGGCGGCCTCCTGCCGCGAGTCGGTCGTCGTCGTCACCTGGACGTAAGCGTCGGCCATGCGGCGCCCTCCTCTCTCGGCATGATCGTAGCCCGCGGCCCCGTCACTGAACCCCTTTCAGCCCAGAACTCTGCCGGTTCGCGGGCCCGCGCCGGGTGCCGCCGCCCGGCCGTCTCTCCGAGGTCTTGTCCAAGGTGCCCGTCTTGTGTAGACAAAGTCGGATCTCTTCCAGCGAGGTGAGGATGACCCCCGAGCAGTCACCGGGCCCGATGGCCCTATCCGGGATCAGAGTGATCGAGGTCGGTGCCTTCATGGCCGCGCCGTTCGCCACCATGCAACTGGCCGACCTCGGCGCCGAGGTGATCAAGGTCGAGCAACCCGATGTCGGCGACCCGGTCCGGTCCACCGGCCCCTTCGCGCAAGGTGAGAGCTCGCCTTTCGCCAGGCTGAACCGCAACAAGAAGTCGGTGGCGCTGGACCTCAAGTCCGGCGCCGGCAAGGAGGCGATGCTGCGGCTGGCCCGGAGCGCGGACGTGCTCGTGGAGAACCTGCGGCCCGGGGCCCTGCGCCGGCTGGGCCTCGGCTACGAGGAACTGCGGGCGGTCAATCCCGGGCTCGTCTACATCTCGATCTCCGGCTGGGGGCAGGACGGCCCGCTGGCCCACCTGGCCGGGCTGGACATCATGGCGCAGGCGCGCGGCGGGCTCATGAGCATCACCGGTGCTCCCGACGGCGCTCCGGCCAAGGTCGGCGTGCCGATCTGCGACCTGACCTGCGGGTTGTACGCTGCGCTCGCCGCCGTGTCGGCCCTGCGGGCGCGCGAGCACACCGGTGCCGGGCAGTTCGTGGACCTGTCCCTGTACGAGGCCGGCGTCTCCCTGGCCATCTGGGAAGCCGGGAAGTACTTCGCCGCCGGGGAGGTCGGCGGGCCGCTCGGGAGCGCGCACCAGAGCACGGCGCCCTACCAGGCCGTCCGTACCGCTGACGGGTGGTGCACGGTCGGGGCCATCACGGCCAAGACCTGGACCGGCCTGTGCCAGGCCCTGGGCCTGACCGAGCTGCTCGAGGACGACCGTTACGCCGACGCCCACGACCGTCACGCGCTGCGGCACGAGCTGATCCCGGCCATCGAGGCCGTGACGGGAGAGCGGCCCACCGCCGAGGTCGTGACGGCCTTGGAAAAGGCCGGGGTCCCGTGCGCCCCGATCGCCGACTACGGGGAGGTCTTCACCGACGAGCACCTGTCGGCACGGGAGTTCTTCTGGGACGCCGAGCATCCGGTCATGGGACCCGTACGCCAGCTCGGCTCGCCGATGCGGCTCTCCGCGACCCCGCCGCGGCGGGGGACGGCGGGCCCGCCGCTCGGCGCGGACACCACGCAGGTGCTGCGGGACCTCGGCTACACCGAGGACGAGATCGAGTCCCTGCGAGCCGGCTCGTGATCGCGGGAGGAGAGGACATCGCGCCCGAGGAACTGCTGGCCGAGCGGGACGGCCCGGTGCTCCGGGTGGTGTTCAACCGGCCGGCCAGGCACAACGCCATGACCTGGGCTATGTACGAAGGCCTGTACGACGCGTGTGAGCGGGCCGACTCCGATCCCGAGATCAAGGTGCTGTTGCTGCGCGGGGCCGGCGACAAGGCGTTCGTGGCCGGGACCGACATCCGGCAGTTCGAGTCGTTCGGGTCAGGGGAGGACGGGATCGCCTATGAGGCCCGCATCGAGCGGATCGTCGACCGGCTGGAGCGGGTGCGCGTGCCCACCGTGGCGGTCGTTCGCGGCTACTGCGTCGGGGGCGGGCTCGCCCTCGCGGCGGCCTGCGACCTGCGCGTGGCCACCCGCGGATCGCGGTTCGGCGTCCCGATCGCGAGGACACTCGGCAACTGCCTGTCGATGAACACCTATTCGCTCCTCGTCCACCACCTCGGCCCCGCCCGCACGCTGGACCTGCTGCTGCGCGCCCGGATGTACTCGGGGGACGAGGCGCACGCCGCCGGGTTCGTGGCGGAGGTGTGCGACGACGAGGACCTCGACCAGGTGGCCGAGGAGATCGTGACCTCGCTGACCCGGCACGCCCCGCTGTCGATGTGGGCCGCCAAGGAGGCGGTGCGACGGCTCCGCCGGGCCGCGCTCCCGGACGGCGATGACATCGTCGCCGCCGTCTTCGGCAGCTCTGACTTCCACGGCGCGGTGCGCGCCTTCACCGCCAAGCAGCCCCCCACCTGGACCGGCCACTGACGCCGACCGCACGACTGCGAGGTCCCGTCAGTGGGCCGGGTGGACCACCAGGGCGCTGCCGCCATGGCGGCGGACCGGTTCGGCCACCGCCTGGATCAGGCCGGGCCGCAGGAACTCCAGTCCGGTCGCCGCGCCGATCGAGCCGGGTGGCGGCCCGGGGAACAGCGCGATGTCATGGCCCTTGGCCGCCAGCGCGGCTCCGTATCGATCGATGAAGGCCTGTTCGGCGAAGGTCTGCTTGGTGTTGCGCTGGGTGGCGCGCGGCGCGGCCAGCGCGGCCGGCAGGTCCATGCCGAGGTCCAGCCGGTTCACCAGGATCTGCAGCACGGTGGTGATGATCGTGGATCCGCCGGGCGAGCCGACCGCAAGGAGCGGGCGCCCGTCCTTCAGCACGATCGTGGGTGCCATGCTGCTGCGCGGGCGCTTGCCGGGTCCTGGCAGGTTCGGGTCCGGGTCGCCGGAGGCCGGAGGAGCGAAGCTGAAATCGGTCAGCTCGTTGTTGAGCATGAAGCCGCGGCCGGGGACCGTGAGGCCGCTGCCGCCGAACTGCTCGATCGTGACGTTGTAGGCCACGACGTTGCCCCACTTGTCCGCCACGACCAGGTGGGTCGTCTGCGGCCCCTCGTACTGCAGTGCCCGCGGCTTCCCGGACGCGGGCGCGCATGAGGTGTAGTGCCCGTCGGGCGAACCCGGGGGCACCGGGGCCACCGCCGCCTTCGCCGGGTCGATCAGGCAGGACCGCTCCCTGGCGAAGCCGTCGGACAACAGCTCCTTCAGCGGCACCTGGACCTTCGCGGGGTCGCCGACGTAGCGGCCCCGGTCGGCGTAGGCGAGCTTGGAGGCCTCGAGGTAGTAGTGCAACGCCTGCACGGGGTCGTTCTTCGACATCCGGAAGTTCTTCAGGATGTTCAGCGCCTGACCGACCGTGGAACCGCCGGAGGACGGCGGCGCCATGCCGTACACGTCCAGGCCTCGGTAGTTCACCCGGGTGGGCCGCTCGGACGGAGCGCGGTAGGCGGCCAGGTCCGAGGTGTCCATCAGCCCGGGCCGGACCTTGCGGGTCGCACCTGGCTCGACCGGTGGCCGCTGGACCGTCCGCACGATCTCCTTGCCGAGGTCCCCCCGGTAGAACCAGTCGATGCCGCGCGCGGCGATCGTACGGTAGGTCCGCGCCAGGTCGGGGTTGCGGAACGTGGAGCCGACCGCGGGCGGCTTGCCGCCGGGCAGGAACAGCTCGCGCGTCGGCGTGATGTCCTTGAACCGGCTCTCGTTGACCGCTGTCTGGTCGTAGAACTCCTGGTCCACGGTGAAGCCGCGCTCGGCCACGCCGATGGCCGGCTGCAGCAGTGTGCCGAGCCGGCGGGTGCCGTACCGGCGCAGCGCCTGGTCCCACTGGGCGAGGGTCCCCGGCACGCCCACCGACAGGCCGCTGGTCACCGCGTCGTCGAAGGCCAACGGCTTGCCCGTCGCCGGGTCGATGAACGCCTTCTCCCCCATCGCCGCCGGCGCCGTCTCGCGGCCGTCGATGGTGTGGACCCGGCGGGTCTTGGCGTCGTAGTAGGTGAAGAACCCACCGCCGCCGATCGCAGCGACATACGGCTCGGTGACACCGAGGGTGGCGGTGGCCGCGACCGCCGCGTCGACCGCGTTGCCACCCTGCTTGAGCACCTCGATGGCGCTGCGGCTGGCGTCGAGGTCGACCGTGGACACCGCTCCGCCGTAACCGGTGGCCACCGGCTGGGCTCCCTGGGCCGACGGGGTCATCGCGGGCGCGGCGCCCGGCGGGGCGGCGCCCGGAGCGGCCGTCGCCTGGCCGATGACGGCAAGGGACGTCGCCGCGGTCAGGGCCAGGGCAAGGGGGATACGACGTGTCTTGCGGCGGTGCATGAAAACCTCCACGACCGTGCTCTTATGATCCGCGATGACCCACCTTGTCATCGAATGGCGACCGGCGACCAGCAAGACCGGCGCCTCGCGGGCCTTCTTGACGAAAGCGATGCGAGACCGGTCCCGGGAATCCCACAGCCCCAGCACTCGGAGGATGACCAATCTCGTGGCGTCCCGCCTCGCCGGAAGGAACACGAGTGATCGGGGACCTGCAATGCGTGGTGCTGGACTGTCCCGATGCCCTCGGACTCGCCCTGCGACCCTGAGGTCCTCGACCTCGGCGCCACGCCGCTCGACGCGGGGGCGGACACGCGCGGCTGGCGGATTGAGCGCCACTACGACGTCCCAGGCGGCGGGGACTCGGGAGGGGTGGGGCGGGTGGGACTCGAACCCACGACCAAGGGATTATGAGTCCCCTGCTCTAACCGGCTGAGCTACCGCCCCCAAAACCGCAGGTAGGGACCCGGTCTATTCAACCCGGGACGGTACCACAGCAGGGTGCAGGCCCGCAGATTCCTCGATCATCGCGTGACAGCCGCACGTCTGTCCGCACGCACAGAGACGGGGAAACACCGCAGCCGCGGAGCCCGAAATCGGGCTCCGCGGCTGCGGTGGGCGGCAACGTCGCAGCCGCGTCGCACCCGGGGCCCGTCGGGACGACCCCCGGATCAGCCCCGGCTCACGGGTAGGCGACCACGTTGCTCGGTCCCTGGTAGGTCGGCGTCACCGGGTCACCGACCCCGTTGATCACGTGGTCGATCGTCCCCGCCTTGTTCAGCGACACGGTGAGCAGGTCGTGCATCCGCACCCCCGACGCCACCGGAACCTCGAAGGCGTTCGTGGCATGCAGGCTCGGGTTGACGTTGGTGTAGATATAGCTGCCCAGGCCCCAGGCCTCGTGCGTCCGCACGCCGTCGGCGACCTTGTAGGCGGCCCAGCCGTTCACGCGGTCGTGCTGCCAGGCCGCCTGGTCGGGCGCGTCGTACGGCAGCTCGTTCTGGAAGAACACCGTCCGGCCGCGCTCGCCGTTCCAGACGACGTTGTACTTCTGGTAGTGCTCTACGAACAGGCCGGTCGCGGTCACGTCGTCGCCGTTGACGACGACGCCGGTGTCGGCCGTGTTCTGCATCCACCCGACCCCGGTGCCGTGGTCGGCGCGCCACGCCCAGATGTGGTCGAGGATCGTCTGGTCGCTGTTGACCTCGAGGCTGGTCGCGGCCTTGCCCAGGTGCGGCCCGCCGATGCGGAAGAAGACGTCCTGCAGGGCGGTC
>JAOPYH010000033.1 GCA_025964715.1 Streptosporangiaceae bacterium
ACCGGTGTCCGGGTCATCCGGGCCTTCGTCCGTGACGGCCGTGAGCGCTCCCACGCGCATGTCCCCGGAGTCGATGCGGGCACCACCGAACCACAGCACGGCGACACTCGAGACGTTCATGACCAGCATCACCGTCGGGAACATCAGCGCCATGAGCCGGCCGACACCGACGGAGACGTCCAGCAACTCGGTGTTGGCGCCCGCGAAACGCTCCTGCTCACGCCGGTCGCGGACGAAGGCGCGGATGACCCGTACTCCGGTGATCTGCTCGCGGAGCACCTGGTTGATCCGGTCGATGCGCTCCTGCATGACGCGGAAGAGCGGCCGCATCCGGGAGATGATCAGGCCGATCAGGACCGCGAGGAGCGGGACGATGACCAGCAGCAGTGAGGACAGCGGCACGTCCTGGTTGAGCGCCATGAGGATGCCGCCGACGCACATGATCGGTGCCGAGACCACCAAGGTGAAGGTCATCAGCGCCAGCATCTGGATCTGCTGCACGTCGTTGGTCGTACGGGTGATCAGCGACGGGGTGCCGAACCGGCCGACCTCGCGGGCGGAGAAGCTCTGCACCTTGTCGAAGATGGCCGCACGGACGTCCCGCCCCAGCGCCATCGCGGTGCGCGCGCCGAAATAGACGGCGCCGATCGAGCAGGTGATCTGCACGAGCGTCACGACGATCATTACGCCGCCGATGCGCAGGATGTAGCCGATGTCGCCCTTGACCAGGCCGTTGTCGATGATGTCGGCGTTGAGGGTGGGCAGATAGAGCGCGGCGAGCGTCTGCACGAGTTGCAGCAGCACGATGAGCGCCATGGGCCCGCCGTAAGGACGCAAGAAGCGCCGCAGGAGTCGGATGAGCACGCGGACCCTCTCGGGGGGTGAGGAGGGATGAGACGACGGGGACGCGGACGGGAATGCCGTCAAGCGTCCGCCCGGGCGCGAGCTTCTGCAAGATCACGGTAGGGGAGGGGTGAACGCCCGCGCCGAGGGAGCCGCCACACAGTATCTAGATTCTGTGTGCCATGCAGATATTTAACGCCCAGGCCAGTCCGGCTCAGGCGCCGGGACCGAGGCGCCGGTGGACCAGGTCGGCATAGTCCGGGTGCCGCGAGATCCAGTCCCGGACGAAGGGACACATCGGCAGGACCCGCAGGTTCCTGCGGCGCGCGTCGTCGAGGGCCGCGCGCGCCAGGGCACCTCCGAAGCCCCGGCCATTGTGCTCGCGCAGGACCTCCACGTGGGGGAGGACCATCAGTTCTTCGGTGTTCTGGTAGTCCGCGAAGCCGACGAGCAGCCCGTCGAGATGGGCCTCGTAGCGGCGCTTGTCCGCGGCGTCGGTGACGTTGACGTGCATGGGGTCCCTCACGCTGTGGTCGCCAGTGCTGTCATCGGTGCGAATGTGGTGACGCTCTGGACTATTCCCGTACGTCCACAAGCGGATCGGACGCTTCGGTCATCCGGGCGAGCACCAGGTCCAACAGGACCTTCGCCGCCGGGTTGGAAGCGCCCTGGCGGGACGTCACCGCGGAGATCCTGAACACCGGCCGCGCTCCGCGCAGCGGGACGTAGCGCACCCCCGCCGGCCGCCGGGCGAGGCTGGTCGGCACGATCGCCACCCCGAGCCCCTGGGCCACCAGGTCGAGCAGCATCGGGCCGTCGCCCACCTCGAACATGACGCGGCGCTGCAGCCCTTCGGTCGCGAACGCCGAGTCGACGGTCATCCGGCCGCCCCAGTCGGGTGGGAAGTCGACGAAGGTCTCGCCCGTCAGCTCCGCCAGCCGTACGCCCTGCCGGTCGGCGAACCGGTGACGGGTATCGCACGCGAGCTCCATGGGCACGTCGACCAGAGGGATCATCTCCAGCCCTTCCGGGCGGGTGGGCAGGGAGACGAAGGCGAGGTCGAACCGGCCCTCGCGGATGTGGTCGGCCAGGGCCGCGGACGGCGCCTGGGTCATCTGGATCTCGACCCCCGGGTGGTGCGAGTGGAGGTCCGCCAGCAGCTCGGGAAGCCGCAGTAGCCCCATACTCTGCAGAATGCCGATCCGCAGCCGGCCGCGGAGCAGTCCCTGCACGGAGGCGACCGCGTCCCGGGCTGCCGCCGCGGCTCCCAGCACCAGCCGCGCCTCGGCGAGGAGGGCGTGACCGGCCTCGGTCAGTTCCACGCGGCGGGTGCTGCGGACGAACAGCTCGCCGCCGAGCTCCCGCTCGAGTAAGCGAATGGAGGCCGACAGACCGGACTGCACGATGTGCAGGCGCCGGGCCGCCCGGGTGAAGTGGCGTTCCTCCGCGACGGCGACGAAATGCTCCAGCTGTCGAAGCTCCATAGCGGATGAAACCCCATTAATCGCTATATATGCTCGGTTTCATCTCAAACTTCTCTTGGACAGACTAGTCCGGCTGGCCACAGGCTTGACCCACCATGGTGACCACTACCGCTCCGCCCCCTTCGGCCATCAAAAGGCCGCTGGTCCTGCTGCTCGCGCTCGCGTGCGGGCTGACCGTGGCCAACACCTATTACGCACAGCCGTTGCTCCACGCGATCGCCGGCGACCTCGGCGTCGGTGAGGCGACCGCCGGGCTGGTCGTGACGCTCGGGCAGATCGGATACGCGCTCGGGCTGGTGCTGCTCGTACCGCTGGGCGACCTGCTCAACCGGCGCAGGCTCGTGACCGTCGTCCTCCTCATCGGCACCGCCGCACTGCTGGTCGTCGCCGTGGCTCCGTCCATCGGCGTCCTCGACGCCGCCATCGTCGTGGTCGGCCTCACGTCGGTGGCCGCGCAGATCCTCGTGCCCTTCGCCGCCACGCTGGCCGCGGACCACGAGCGCGGCCGGATCGTGGGACAGGTCATGACCGGGCTCCTGCTCGGGACCCTCCTGTCCCGTACGGTCTCCGGGCTCATCGCGCAGGTGGCGGGCTGGCGGGCGGTGTTCGTGGTGGCCGCGGTCCTCACCCTCGGACTGACGTTCCTGATCAACCGGTCGCTGCCGCACCACCCGCCGACCACCGACCACCGCTACCACCACCTGCTCCTCTCCGTCGCCAGGCTGATGGCGCGCGAGCCGGTGCTGCGCCTGCGGTCGGCCTACGGGGCGCTGGCCTTCGTCGCGTTCAACGCCCTGTGGACCCCGCTCGCCTTCGTCCTGGCCGCTCCTCCCTACCGGTACGCCCAGGCCATGATCGGGGCGTTCGCCCTGGTCAGCGTGCCGACCGCGTTCATCACCGGAACGGTCGGAAGGCTCGCCGACCGTGGGCACGGCCGTGCGCTGACCGGCCTCTCGCTCGGCCTCATGCTGGTGGGTGCCGGGTGCGCGGCACTCGGGACGCGGCACATCATCATGCTCGCGATCGGCGCGCTGGTGATCACCTTGGGCACCCAGTGCATGCACATCACCAACCAGAGCGAGATCTACCGGTTGGACGCGGCCGCCCGGAGCCGGATCACGACCGCCTACATGGCCACCTACTTCGGCGGTGGCATCGCCGGCTCGGCACTCGCCGTGACCGTGTACGCGGCGCACGGCTGGGGTGGCGTGTGCGTCATCATCGGCGGCGTCGCGGTGGCCGGCCTGCTGCTCTGGTGCGCCGAACAACTACGGCAACGCCTGAGGACGCGCGCCTGACCCAGGCGCGACCCGACCCGACCCGAGGCCACCTCTCCACCGCGGACGGGTTCCCCGTACGCCGTCCGGGAGGCGATCCGCGCATCGACCGAACGCGACCACAGCCCAGTCAAGGTCGCGGCCTGAAGGCCCGGACCTGCTGTACGACGCCCGGCGTCGCACCCACGAGCTCCAGCCGCTCGACCTGTCATACGACGAGTACCGCGTCGTGGCGATGGACGCCGCGACCGGCGCGATCCAGCAGAGCTGGACCGTGGGCACCGCGCCGCGTGGTCTGGCGCTGGTCGGCAAGAAGCTCTACGTCAGCAACGAGGGCGGCCGCCCGGCCAGGTCCGGCGAGACGACGATGAACTCCTACGGCACGCAGGTGCCGGCCAACCCGGTCACGGGTGCGGCGACCACTGGCACCGTCAGCGTGATCAACGTTGCCGACCCGGCCGCTTCGGTCAGCTCCATCGAGGTCGGTCTGCACCCGACCGCGATGCACGCCGCCCGCGGCGCGCTCTTCGTCACCGACACGTTCGACGACCAGGTCTCGGTCATCGACACGTCCCGCGACAAGGTCGTCCAGACGATCGCCACCCAGCCGTGGCCGCAGGCCACGGTCGGCTACGCCCCGGACGGTGTGACCCTTACCAAGGACGGCCACCTGCTGGTCACCCTCGGCCGGGCGAACGCGGTCGCCGTCTACCGCTACACCAAGCCGCAGGAGCCGGTCAGCTACGTCGGCCTGCTCCCGACGGACTACTACCCGGAGGAGGTGACCACCGTCGGCGACGACGTCGTGGTCACCAACACCCGCGGCATCGGCGAGCGCGGCCCGACGCGCACGATCAACAAGGGGGCCGGCACCACGCCGGCCACGGGTCACAACACCCACGACTCGACCGGCTCGCTGCTTCGGTTCAAGCTGCCGGCCGACCAGGTGATCGCCAAGTCGACGGCCACGGTGTTCGCGCAGAACGGCTGGGGCAAGGACGACGTCAAGCAGGCCAAGGGCAAGCCCGCCAAGGCGGTCACGGTCCCGAAACGCCTCGGTGACCCGTCGACCATCAAGCACGTCTTCCTGCTGGTCAAGGAGAACCGCTCCTACGACCAGACGTTGGGTGACGACCCGCGTGGCAACGGCGACCCGTCACTGGCGCAGTTCGGTCAGAAGGTCACCCCGAACCAGCACGCTCTCGCGCGTCAGTTGGGTCTCTACGACAACACCTACGACATCGGCACCAACTCCGCCGAGGGCCACAACTGGCTGATGCAGGGCGACAACCCGGAGTACACCGAGTCCGGCGCCGGCTTGTACCAGCGGAGCTATGACACGGAGGACGACGCGCTGGGCCACCAGCGCTCCGGCTTCCTGTGGACCGGTGCCGAGGCCGCCGGCAAGACCGCTCGCAACTTCGGTGAGTTCACCCAGTTCGAGACCGTCCCCGCCGGCTCGTCGTGGCAGAAGTTCTACTGCGACGCCCGGAACATGGAGGCGACCGGTCAGGACACCACCATCAAGACGGACACCAACATCCCGGACATCTACCGGTCCGAGATCTGGAAGCGTGACTTCGAGGCCAACGGCCCGGCCAACCTCAACACGTTCTGGCTCTCCAGCGACCACACCGGTGGGGCGCCGAACGCGGTCGCCCAGGTCGCCGACAACGACGTGGCCGTCGGCAAGATCGTCGACACCATCTCGCACAGCAAGTATTGGAAGGACTCCGCGATCTTCGTGATCGAGGACGACACCCAGGACGGCGTCGACCACGTCGACGGCGCGCGCGGCCCCGTGCAGATCATCAGCCCCTGGGCCCAGCACGGCACCGTGGACAGCCACTACTACACGCAGATCACCATGATCCGCACCATCGAGCAGATGCTCGGGATCCAGCCGATGAACCAGAAGGACAGCGCCGCCACCCCGATGAGCCGGGCCTTCACCGACAAGCCGAACTACACGCCGTTCAAGGCGGTGCGCAACCAGGTCCCGCTCACCGATGGCCTGGCCACCCCGCCGGCCTGTGGCAACAACACCCCGGCTGGCGCCTCGGCGGCTCGCACGCAGACCGCGGCGTCGACCGTGCCCGCCGACAAGCAGCACATCGCCAACGTCTGGGCTGCCTGGCAGAAGGACCAGCACCTGAGCGGGCCGAACGCGGTCCCGGACTACGCCCCTCCCGCGCTCATGGACCACTTCACCTGGTACCAGGCGCACAACTGGACCACGCCCTACCCGGGTGAGCAGAAGATCCTCACCCCGGCCGAGGTACCCGGTCGCTACCTGCCGTCGCCGGAGTCCGACGGCTGACCTCCCGCACAACTCACGCGACGGCCCGCCGGGATCCCGGCGGGCCGTCTGCCTAACAGCGTCCGGCTGCGTACATGCGAAATCCTTACGGCACACGGTTGAGGAATCCGCAAGTGATCTAGTGATCTCCTGGCCTCTGACCTGCGCAGACTCCTGCCAAGATGATCGGACGGAGGGTATCCATCCCGTACATATCCCGCGCGTACGGATCTGTCGAAGTGTGTCGCTAGGGCGCTGCTGTCACGGTGCCGTTGATAGCCGCGGCGCATCCCATGCGCTCGGCAACGGGCTGGAGGACGCCACCCGCGAGGCTGCCTATGACCATGTGGATTCCTCGTGAGCGGCTTGCGGCCGCCGCCATCACTTACACGGGGCGGGTATGGACGCCGATGCCGCCGGAGACGATCAGATTGTCGCCCGTTATGTAGCTGGCGCCGTCGGATGCGAGGAAGGCGACAACTTCGGCAATGTCGGCAGGGGCTCCGACGCGGCCGAGGGGAACGCCTTCACCCCAGGAGGCGATCGTGTCCGGGGAGATACCCATCTTGCTGTACGCGGGGGTGTTGATCAGGCCGGGGCTTACCGC
>JAOPYH010000059.1 GCA_025964715.1 Streptosporangiaceae bacterium
GTCGTGCGTGGCGAAACAGGTGACCAGACCGATCAGGAATCGAGAAGCGCGGTCACCGAGCCGCACCTAGTGTGACCGCCATGGACATCACCATTCACGCGAGCTTCCTGCCGCACAACGACCCGGACGCATCCCTGGCCTTCTACCGCGACACCCTCGGCTTCGAGGTCCGCAACGACGTCGGATACGACGGGATGCGCTGGATCACGGCCGGCCCCGCCGACCAGCCCGGCACGTCCATCGTCCTGCATCCGCCGGCCGCCGACCCCGGCATCACCGACGACGAGCGCCGCACCATCACCGAGATGATGGCCAAGGGCAGCTACGCCGTCATCCTCCTGGGCACCAAGGACCTCGACGGCACCTTCGAGCGGCTGCAGGCCAGCGGAGCCGAGGTCGTCCAGGAGCCGACCGACCAGCCGTACGGCATTCGCGACTGCGCCGTCCGCGATCCCGCGGGCAACCTGATCCGCATCCAGGAGCTGCGCTGAGCCGTCCGACGATCACACCCATGACCTGCACAGACGGCACCGTGAAGGAGCCCGCGCACGACGCCGGTGGCGGCCGCCTTCCACGTCAGAACTCCATGCTCGCAATCGAGGTCGTCCGGTTCCCCTCGGAGTCAACGCTTCTCGTCGACACGTCGTACAGGACCAGGCCGGCCGGGCCCAGCCCCCGTGCGCCACACATGCAGCCGCCAATTGCTGTCGCCACGATGCCTCCGCGAACACCGGCAGGCGACGCTTGCCCGTCGCCTGCGACGGCGGCTTGACTCCGACCTCGTCCAGGACCCGCAGACTGTCGAGCTCCCGGAAACACCGACAGGGGGTTGTCGCCGCCGCCCTCGAGAGTGGGACGAGCCGGGACACGCCTGGCGCGACACGAGAGGGATGACATGCCTGGATTCAACGGCATCGGCTGGTTCGAGATCGGCACCGACGACCCGGCGTCCGCGGAGCGGTTCTACGGTGACGTGTTCAGCTGGACGGTCTCGCATGACGACACGAAGAGCACGGACCCGGCGTACCAGATCTTCACCACGGGCGACGCGGAGGGACTGCACGGTGGACTCTTCGCGACAAAGGGAGAGATGCCCAACTATGCGGTCTTCACCGTGCTGGTCGAGGACGTCGAGGCTACGTGCCGGCTGGCCGAAGAGGCGGGTGGCCAGGTCCAGCGTGCGCCGGAGGTCAACCCGGCCGGGGTGACTTTCGCGCACCTGCTCGACCCGGCCGGTAACCACTTCGCGGTATTCAAGCCGCCGTTCGTCCAGCCCTGAGCCGTCGTGCCGCCGGGCCGGCCCTTTGGCGGGGCCGGCCCGGCGGCACAGGGCTCGGCCGTCAGCTCAAGGTCAGTTGATAGACGATCCCCTGTGGGATGTCGAGATCCTCTCTACGCAGCGAGCGTGGCGCGGGCACCTCGGCGGTGACCGAGACCGAGGTGATCCGGTCGATGCGGAAGGCACGCAGGGCGTCGCGCAGCCGGCACCAGGCCACCAAATACCAGTGGGTCTCCTTGCCCACGTAGCCGAGTGGCTCGATCTCGCGCGTCGTGACGGCACCCTCGCGGTCGCCATAGCCGATGCGCAGGACGCGGCGGGTGGCCAGCGCGTCGGCCACCATGCGGGGCACCGACGGCGTGGTGCCCGCGTCGCCGACCAGGTGGATGCGGCCGGCCAGGTCGCGGGCCGCGGCCGCGTCATCACTCTGCATCGCAGCGACCAGCTTGCGCAGCGCCGAGCCCGCGGTCGCCTGGAACGGCGTGCCCTCCAGCCGCCGCAGCGCCACCGCCATCGCGACGGCCTCGCCCGGCGTCAGGTTGACCGGCGGCAGCGTGCGCGCCTTGTCGAGGCAATAGCCGCCCGTGCGGCCGGGCTCGGCATAGATCGGCACCCCCGACTGCTGCAACGCGTTGATGTCCCGTTCGACCGTGCGCACGCTGACCTCGAAACGACCGGCCAGCCAGCGCGCGCTACGCGGGCGAGGCGCGACAGCCCGCAGCTCCTCGACCAGTGCATAGAGTCGATCGGTACGGTTCACGCGCACCAACCTAGAAGCCGGGTACGACAAGAGACGACCGACGAGCGCTCCGTCGGGGCCCGAGTTGGCGCAAAGCGGCAGGTTCGGCAGCGGCGATTCCCGCCTTTAAAACCTGACCGCTCGCCGACGGCGATGAGGCCGTATGCCGCCACGGCTAACGACCCGGTCCGGAACCCCCACCGGCGTCTCCTTCCGGGAGTTCACCGTTGCGATATCGGCGGTAGTGGTGGATGAGGTCCTCATGTGGCAGCAGCGGCCAGCGAGTGAGGCTGCCGTCGCGGTCGACGACCACGAGGGTGCCATCCGCCGGGACGTCGGCGGGGCACCTGACGGCACGGGCGATGTAGCCGGCTTCGAATTCGTGCAGCTCCACGAGGAGCCGTTCGCCGCTCTCGTGGGCGAACCAGGCGTCGGCGCGGCGCCACGCCTCCGCACGGTCGACGCCGTACGGCCGGCCCGCCAGGTAGGCGGCCAGCACCTCCGCCACCAGGCGCAGTGTCCGGCACGCCGGGGTGCCGCAGCCGGTGCAGATCTCCTGGCCGTACGGGTCGGTGCCCGGCCGGTGCGCCTCAAGGACCGACAGTAGAGCGGCGCCCCCGCACAGGACCAGCCGCCTGGCCTCCCGGACGAATCCCGCGCTGTGCGGATCGAGTTCACCACGACTGGCCAGTTCCCCGGCCCGTAGGGCGAGGGCCGCCGGGTCGGCGCGCATCGCGGCCGTGATCATCGACTCCACCTGGGCGGCCATCCGCCCGTACGGCTCCACAGCGCGGCTCATGCCGCCGCGCAGCGGGCGAGGTCGGGCTCGGCGAAGACGGCGACAACGGCCCGGCCGCCGGAGTTGCCGAACCAGCCCCAGCTGTCCGCGGTGAG
>JAOPYH010000348.1 GCA_025964715.1 Streptosporangiaceae bacterium
CATCACCCGCCAGGCGCTGCGCCGCGGCAGCTTCCCCACCGTCGCCGACCTCATCGCCGCCATTGGCCGGTTCATCGCCGCCTGGAACGACCGCTGCCGGCCGTTCACCTGGACCAAAGACCCCGACACAGTCATCGCCAAGGCCACCGACCCGCGGCACCGCAAGACACCAACCGCGTCAGATACGGAGCACTAGCTCCGTGGACGACGACATCGTCGTCCGCTACTCCCGACGAGCAGACCGACCCCCTTACGGGCTGATCGAGGACGAGGTGTCCTGATCGGGGGCCGCTGATAAGCCCCTGCAATCGCAGATCGGTGTTGCCGTCCAGGCGGGCAGACGTCCCCCGTGTGCCCCCAGAGCGAGTCCCGGCTCAGCGGGGCGGGATAATCATGCTGCGGCGGTGAGCTGCTGTTGATGTCAGGCTTCCTTGTAGTCGGCGGGGCTGAGGTAGCCCAGCGGGAAGTGCCGGCGGCGGGGGTTATAGAAGCCGTTGAGGTAGGCGACGACGGCGTTGGCCAGCTGCTCTCGGGGGGTCCAGGGGTGCCGGTCGAGTAGTTCGGTCTGGAGAGTGGCGAAGAAGCTCTCGGCCGGGCCGTTGTCGAAGCATCGCCGATGCTGCCCATCGAGCCGAGCAAGGCGGCCTCGCGTAGTCGTTGGCCGAAGGCCCAGCTGGTGTATTGCGCGCCGTGGTCGGACTGATGGACCGCCCCGGGGGGGCCGGGCGGCGCTGCCAGAGCGCCATCTGCAGGGCCTCGACGACCAACTCGGCGTGCAGGTGGTCGGCCATCGCCCAGCCGAGCACGCGGCGGGAGAACACGTCGAGCACGACCGCGAGGTAGCACCAGCCGGCATCGGTGCGGTGCTGGTCGAGCTCCTCGACCGACAGCGCCGGAACACCCGCATCGAGCTGGCCAACGCGATGTTCGACTACCTCGAGATCTTCCACAACCGCCGCCGCCGGCACTCCGCCCTCGACTGGCTCACACCCATAGAGTTCGAGAACCGGACATCAATAACCGTGGCATGAAGTCCAGCAACCGGAATCCACAGAAGCCGGGGCACACCACCTCGTTTCGTGTCAGATGGATGTTCTCGTAGTCGGTGGGGCTGAGGTTGTTCAGCTTGGAGTGCCGGCGGTTGGGGTTGTAGAAGCCCTCGATGTAGGAGAAGACCTCCATCTCGAGTTCGTGGCGGGTGGGCCACGACCGCCGGTAGATCATTTCCTCCTTGAGGGTGGCGAAGAACGACTCGGCCATCGCGTTGTCGAACGCCGAGCCGACCCGGCCCATCGAGGCCAGCAGGCCGGATGCCCGCAGCGCCTTGCCGAACTCGTAGGAGGTGTACTGACTGCCGCGGTCGGTGTGATGCACCGTGCCGGCCGCCGGTTTGCGGGTGGTGATCGCCATGCCCACGGCGTCAAGCACCAGCTCGGTGCGCAGGTGGTCGGCCATCGCCCAGCCCACCACCTTGCGGGAGTAGGCGTCGACGACGACCGCGAGGTAGACGAAGCCCTCCCAGGCGCGCAGGTAGGTGATGTCGGCGACCCACAGCTGGTTGGGGGCGGCGGCGGTGAAGTTGCGCTCGACCCGGTCCGGGGCCGTCGCGGTGGAGACGCTGCGGCGGCCGTACTTGCCGCGCCGGCGGCGGTGCACTCCTTCGATCGCGCCCAGCCGCATCAGCCGGGCCACCCGCTTGCGGTTCCAGGCGTGCCCGCGGTCGCGGACCTCGGCGGTCAACCGGCCGGCCCCGTAGGTGCGCCGATGCTCGATCCAGGCGGCCCGGGCGGCCTGGATGGCGTAGGCGTCCTCCAGCTCGGCGGCCGTCGGGCCACCCGCCCGGTTGGCCCAGGCATAGAAGCTAGTGCGGCTGAGGCCGAACACCCGGCAGAGACGGGACACCCCGTAGGTGGTCTTCTCCGCGGCGATGAACTCGCAGAGCACCCCGCGACTCACCGGCCCGTCTCCCGAGCGAAGAAGACCGCGGCTTTTTTCAAGATCTCCCGCTCGAGTTCCAGCTCGGCGACCTTGCGCCGCAGCCGCGCCAGCTCGAACCGCTCATCGGCGCTGAGTGCGGCCGGACCGTCGGCGCGCTGCCGGCGTTCGGCGGCGACCCAGTTGCGCAGCGTCTCGTGATTGATGCCCAGCTCGCCGGCGACATCCCGGACGCTGCGGCGACTGTCGAGCACGAGCTGCGCGGCGCGCTGCCGGAACTCCTCGGGGTACTTGCTCCGTCGGCCCAACGGGCCCTCCCTCCTTGGCTGCTGCCAAGTCTGGAGGTGTTCAGCCGACGGGGGTCACTTCACCAGGCGGCGGTCTCCCGCTCGACCTCGTTGCGTCCGGTCCAGGAGCGCTGCCGGTCGATCAGCTCAATCTTGTACAGGCCGACGGTGGATTCCGCCAGGCATCGTCCAGCGCGTCGCCGACCGAGCCGATCGAGCCGGTGATGCCGGCCTCGGTCAGCGCCTCGGTGAAGGCCAGGGACATGTATTGCGATCCCGCGTTGAGGTGATGGATCGAACCAGTAGAGGTCAAGGTGACGCAGCTGTGACGGTGTCGTGACGCTTACTCGGTAGAAAGACCCGTGGCGATGGCCGGTAGAGGCGGATCTTGCGCGGAGGCCGAACGCGCGGCACTACGGGAATGCGCTTCGCCCCTAACTCCCGTGAGGGGACATGAATGAGGCAGAAACGACGCCCGGATGGTCGACGGCGGCGGACAAGTCTGGGCAGTGCGTGCGCGGAAGCTCCGTTCCCACCGGGACGCACTCAGAACGAGGCGCGGACAGGCCGGCGCAGCAGGTGCTCTCGGCGCCGGGGTAGAGGCGGCCCGGGGGTAAGTGGGGCTCACCCCCGCAGCTGCGGAAGGACGCTGACGATGGCTCGTGATCTTGCGTTGGAACACGGCGTCCGTGAGCCCTTGCCTTCTGGCGGGCCACCAATTCCCCCTGTCGAGCACGCGCCGACTGTTGACCGGCAACCCCGCCCGCAGGAACGCGCGGTCGTCGTACCTGCGTCCGAACCGCTGGCGCTGAAGGAGCCCCGCCCGCGCGCCGCGACAGTACGTGCGGATGACAGGGACCCGCACGGTGGCCCGGGTCCGGTGATCTTCCATCGATATGGGTTTGCAGACCCTCTCCGGAGGACGCCTACCAAAACCGCCGACAGGAGCGATACGGACACCGAGCGCAATGTAGTGACGATATCGGATGATTGCTTCTGCGATGTCTGCGCCGATGGCGGCGGGTATCGGCAACGTCTCGATCCGACTACCGTCTTCCCAGACACTTTGGTGGGCGCAGTCTTCAGGATTGATGCTCGCCGGTCACGCCGTCACCCGTTCCGTAAGTGGAGCCCTTAGTGGTGGGGGGTGGCGTCATGGTCGGCGTCGTATTGGTGCGCCCCGACGATCATCTGATCCTGGGGGTTCGCTGGTCTGGGTTCACGGTGTCCGGAAGCGGTGCATCCACCCGGCTGGTGGCCGGTCCGCAGGCCCATCTTGTCCTCGTCCTGCCGCCGCAGCATGTCGGGGAGGAGGGGTCGCCACCGGACTCGGCGGCCCCCTTCCAGCTGCCGACCGGGGTCGGGGACGCGACCGTGCCGGTGTGGCGGGGGGTGCTGTCGGCGCCGACCCGGCTGGCGTTCGCGATCGGGGCGGGTGTGGAGATTCCCCTCACGGTCGAGGGTGTGCTCGCCGCGGTGCTCGACCACCCCGTGCTCGTGTCGGCGGGCACACCGGGCCCGGACGAGACCGCGATCGAGCTGCCGTGGCGCCTGGTGATCGCTCCGCAAGGGTCCTCAGATCCGGTCTGCCGCCATCTGACCCGCCCGATCTCATCGGGGTCGGCGGGACTGTGGCGCACGCGGATCGTCGATCCTCAGGGTGCGGCCCTGACCGCGCGGGTCGCCGACCAGACGGTCGCCGGGACGACCGATCCGATCTTCGACCTGCCACCACCGCCCCCGCCCCAGCCGCCCCCACCGCCCAACGTTCTACCGCTCGCTCGGGACGACCGGGTGCGGCTGTTCATCGAGACCGCTCATCAGCCGGCGCAGATCGCGCGGCTGGAGCTGAGCGCGCTCGGCGGCACGCTCGACGCCACGGGCAAATTTCCGAACTTCGAGTGGGAGCACCGTGCCAGCCTCGGCCGGGATATGCACGTACGCACCCTGACCAGCGGAGTGCTCTATCCGCTGGGCCACCGGGCCGAATTCGTCACGGCCACGGAGCGGGTCTACGATTCGGCGGCCGGTGACGCGGCGGTGCTGCGCACCGTACGGGTTCTGACCATCCTCGAACCGGTCCGGCACGCGCCTAGCGACGGGCGTATCCGGCGCGCCTTTCCGCTCGGGGACGTCGAGATCACCCGCACGGTGTTCCGCGACCTGGCGGAGCCCCAGCGCATCACCACGAATCTGCCCGGGGTCGGCGAGGTCGGCACCCATTTCTGGCCGACCACACTCTCCGGCAAGAAGGTGCTCTTCCCCGTTGCGTGCACGACGGCGACAGGCGTGGTGCGGATGGCGCTACCGATGCTCTTCGTCGACGACCTGCGGCCGACCGTCGATTCCCTGAACAATCCCGACCTCGCGAAGCAACTGGTCAACGACTACGGCGCGCACGAGGTGGTCATAGCGCCCACCACCATCGACCTCGTCGGAGACGTCGCCGCCCTGCGCGCCGCAGCCACCACCGATCCGGCTGCCGCCGCCTACCACGAGGTCCGCAAGCTCACGATCGGCGGCGCCAACATTGGCGAGGGACTCGACCTGGCCGACGGGTACCGCTCCAAGCTTGCCGAGCTCGAGATCGGCCTGCCCGCCCTGCGGGTGCTGCGCGACGAAGATCCACGAGCGAGGGTGGCCTTTGCCGAGAAGTATCTGCAGAACGGCGCCGACGACGTGCTGCTGAAGATGCTTCCCGCCTCCGAGGTTCCGATCGACTTCAGCAAGACCGCGGACCGATCCGGGGGGCTGCTCGCCCCGAACTATCTCACCAACGCCATCTCCCGCACCCACGGTCCGATCGACGACCTCGCGCTGCCCGATCCGACCACCGGGCTCATCGATCCGGCCATGCTCTTCCCCTCGGACTCCGCGACGCTGCTGGGCTTCCCTTTGAAGACGCTGCTCACCCAGTTGAAGCTGCCGCCGCAGATCACCGTCACCCCGCGCGCCGGCCAGGCCCCCGAGGTTCGGATGCAGTGGGAAAAGGTCAAGCTGGCCTCGGCGGGTCCGTTTCAGGCCAACAGCGATGTCACCCGGCTCGACCTCACCACCATCTCGGCGCCAGACCGCGCCCAGACCACCTGTGTCGTCAACGATTTCACCCTGGAACTTCCGCCCGGCCCCGAGGCGGTGCTCCGCCTCTCGTTCCGGTCGCTGAAATTCACGCAGGACAGCGGCAAGGCGCCGCGCATCGAGGTCGACGGCGTCAAGGCCGACTTCGCCGGCGACCTGACCCTGCTGAAAGATCTCGCGAAAGCGTGCGACCTGGACGCAGCGGGCAAGCTGATCGACGTCAAACCGTCGGGCCTGTCGGTTCACTACTCGTTGCCAGTCCCGTCGATCACGACGGGCGTGTTCACCATGCGGAACCTGGTCTTCACCGCCACGATCGACGTCCCGTTCGACGGGCGGCCGCTGTCGATCCGGCTCGGCTTCTCCAGCCGGGTCAGCCCGTTTCAGCTGGGCGTCATGATGTTCGGCGGGGGCGGCTACCTCGAGCTCGACCTCGACCGGCAGGGGCTGCGGCGGTTCGAGGCATCCCTGGAGTTCGGCGCCTTCCTCGCCGTCGACTTCGTGGTCGCCAGCGGCGAGATACACGCGTTGGGCGGCGTGCGGTTCGTGCTCGAGCAGGATGGCGCCGTCACGATCACCGGCTACCTGCGCCTCGGCGGCAGCCTCCACGTCCTCGGACTGATTTCGGTCTCGGTCGAACTATGCCTGTCCATGACCTATCAGTCGAAGCGCAACGCGTTGATCGGCCGCGCCACCCTGGTGATCGAGATCGACCTGACCTTGTGGTCGGACAGCGTCGAACTCGACTCCGGCGAATGGGTGCTGGTCGGCGGCACCACCCAGCAGCTGCTCGGCGGGCTCACGGCATTTGACGGACTCGCGCAATGGCGAGCCTACCGGGCCGCGTTCGCTTACCAAGATTAGAGGATACCGATGAGCGAACTGCTGTGGGTGACCGTGCCCAACGGCCTCGTCCCGAATCCCAGCGGCGATAGTCCGTCGACCGCCTTGATCCGCGTCCTGGTCGTTCCACGGCTCACCGGGGCCAGCATCGCCGAGGACGGCCTGCGCGACTGGCCCGCCCTCCTGGCGGAGGCCAGCTTCACCCTGCAGACCAAGACCTCACTCGGCCAACGGAAGGCCAAACACCGACCCGAATACGTCCCGCGGGCGCGACCGAAGGTCTGGACCGGCTTCTTCGGCGGGGACGCCGGGCTGGTCGAACCCTACTCACCGAAGACACACCTGGCGCCGACGGTGGCTCCCACATCCCGCGACGCCGGCAACGTCGCGACCACCTATCGTTCCGTCAGCCGTGCCGTGGCCGTGCCCGGCAACGATGGCGACGCGGCGATCCGTGAGGGCCTGAGCGGATGGGCCGCGCCCGAACCGGAACCGCCCGCGGCCCCCACCGGGTCGCCGTCGTTGGGCACCCCAGACTTCCATGCCACGGTATCCCGGCTGCGCGAGCACCCCACGGTCCTACTCGACCTGGGGCTGGTCTTCGAGGTCGAGGTCCATGTCACCGACCTCGACCTCGGCGACGCGGCCGCGGGGCGCCAGCTGACCGTCGGCTGCGACGACCCGCCGTCGCTGGCCGGCCTGGTCACCACGCCCTGGACGCGATACGACCTCGATCTCACCCCGCCGACGACCGGGTTCTGGCCGGCACCGGCGCCCGGTGCAACCTCCGGCATCGGCCATGGCCTGCTGGACCTGTCAGCGTCGGCGTCCCTCACCTCGCCGACCGCACCGGACCATCCAACCGACTGGGCGATGGTGACCTTCGAGATCGACGGTGTGGTGGGCAACCTCCGGCAGACCGCCCGTGACCTCGCCGCCGACCAGCAGGCAGACGCCGCGATGCCGCCGATGCGCTCCGCGGGCCTGGCCCTGCTGCGGCCCAACCGGCAGCTCGACCTCGCCCAGCGCGCCCGCTCGGGCCAGGATCGGGCGGAACTCGCCATGACCGAGACGGTCCTGACCGCCGAGGATCTCGTGCTCGGCTACCGGGTCGACATCCGCAGGGAGAGCCAACCCTGGCGATCGCTGTGTGAACGCGATGCCGAATACACGATCGACGGCCTGCCGATCGGGCAGCCGGGCCCGGTACCGGGCCGGGTGCGGGAGGAAGGACACGTCAAGGCGTCCGCCGCCGTCAGGAATGCCGACGGCGGCCTGCACACCGACGAGGTCGTCCTGCGGTGGCCCGGATGGAGTCTGGCCGTGCCCCTGCCGAACCTGCGCGGCGACACCAGCGGGCCGAGCCGAAACCCGAGCACACCGCTGCCCTACCGGTTCGGGCTGGATTTCACGATCCCGGACGGGCGGTTGCCCGTGCTGCGCTTCTCCAATCGCTACCGCATGCGCATCCGGATCGCCGACCTCGCCGGGGGCGGACCGGAA
>JAOPYH010000534.1 GCA_025964715.1 Streptosporangiaceae bacterium
CCAGGGCAAGCTCATCGTCGAGCACGACGGCCACGAGCGCTGGTACGTCTGCCGGTTGAGCCACACCGATCGGCTGCGGGCCCAGCGCATCGAGGGGCCCCTCGACACCGAAGGGGCGGCTGTGCACGCGGTGTTCCTCAGGAGGTTACGGGCCGTATTCGGGGAGGTCCCGGCATGAAGCGCTTCCCCACCTGGGTGCTCGGCTACTCCGACGAGTTCACCACGCGGCCGGGCCAGCAGCTGACGTTCCGGGTCAGTGGGCAGGGAGCCGAGCGGGTCGAGGCGCAGCTGGTCCGGCTGCGGCATGGCGACACCCAGCCGGGTGGCCCGGGCTTCCGTGAGATCGAGATCGACTCCACGGTCAACGGTGAGTACCCGCTCCTGGACCAGCCGTCACATCACGGTTCGTACGGCCGGATACCGGCAGCGCGGGAGGTGGTCCCGGAAGGAGTTTTCACACTCTTCGCCTTCGTTCGGCCGATGGCCGACACCGGCGTGCAGCCGGTGCTGTCCGCGTGGGACACGGCGACCGGCACGGGCGTGGCGCTCGTGCTGTCCGAGGGTCTGAGACCGGGTCTGTGGCTGGGCGAGGAGCGCATCACCGCTTCGACAGGGCTGCGCACCGGGAGCTGGTACGCGGTGGCGGCGAGCTGGGACGGCGAATCCGGGCGGGTGCTCGCCCTGCCCGTGGTGAACTCCTACAACAGCTCATTCGGCAAAGTCGTCGCGCATTCGCCCGTGGAGGTCTCCGGCGCGGGTGCGGCAGTGATCCCGGACGTCGACTATCTCCTCGGAGCGCTCGACGCGACCGACACGTCGGTCGTTCGGGGCGCGTACAACGGCAAGCTCTCGCTGCCATGCGTGTTCGATTCCGTGCTGACCGACGAGCAGGTGGCCGAGCTGGCGAGCAGCGGCGCCGAACCACGCGTGACCGAGAGCCTGCGTATGTGGTGGGACCTGAGCGCGGGTATCGACACGGCCGCGATCCTTCCTGGTGGTGACACCGGACGAGCAGGCGAGCTGGTCAACATGCCGACTCGTGCGGTCACCGCGCACAACTGGGACGGTTCCTCGTACAACTGGAACTGTGCTCCCCGGTTGTACGGAGCGGTGCATTTCCACTCCGATGACGTGGAGGACACCGGATGGGCCCCGACCTGCACGCTCGAGGTTCCGCCGGACCAGCCGTCGGGGGTCTACGCACTGCGGTTGCGGGCCGGTGGTTTCGAGGACCACGTGCCGTTCGTGGTCGGCCCCGTACCCGGCGCGGAGAAGCCGATCGCGTTGCTGGTGCCGAACGGCAGCTACCTCGCCTACGCGAACGAACATCTGGCGACCGGCTCCGATGTCGGTCAGGCCATCGCCGGGCACACCCCGTCGCTGCACCCGATGGACATGATGCTGATGGAGCACGGCGAGTTCGGCCGGTCTACCTACGACCTGCACGTCGACGGCAGCGGCGTGGCGTATTCGTCGCAGCGCAGGCCGATCCTCAATATGCGGCCGCGCCACCGGTTCGCCCACCTCGGCACCTGGCAATTCCCCTCGGACCTGTACCTGGTGGACTGGCTGGACGAGAAGGGCTACTCCTACGACGTCATCACCGACGAGGATCTGCACCACAGGGGCCTGGACGCCCTGAGCCCCTACCAGGCGGTGCTGACCGGATCTCACCCCGAGTACACCTCCGAGCCGATGCTCGACGCTCTCGAGGACTACGTCGTCGAGGGCGGACGGATCATGTACATGGGCGGCAACGGGTTCTACTGGGTGATCTCGTTCCATCCGGACAAACCGTGGGTGATGGAGGTGCGCAAGGGAGAGGCCGGATCCCGGGCCTGGCAGGCCGCGCCGGGCGAGACCCTGCACAGCACGACCGGCGAGAAGGGCGGGCTGTGGCGCAACCGGGGCCGTGCCCCCCAGAAACTGTTCGGCACCGGATTCACCGCCGAGGGATTCAACGGATCGTCCTACTACCGCCGGATGCCGGACGGCAGTGATCCCGCGGTGTCCTGGATCTTCGCCGGCGTCGGCGAGGAGGAGCGGATCGGCGACTTCGGACTCGTCGGCCATGGTGCTGCCGGACAGGAGCTGGACCGCGCCGACGTGTCACTGGGCACGCCGCCGAACACCTATCTGGTAGCCGCATCGGAGAACCACGACGACTCGTACCTGCTCGTCGTGGAGGACATCGGATTCATGTATCCCGGGTTGGGCGGCAGCGAGCACCGCGACGTCCGTGCGGACATGACGTACTTCGAGACCGAGTCCCGCGGGGCCGTGTTCTCGACGTCGTCGATTGCCTGGGCTGGGAGCCTTTCGTGCGACGGTTACGACAACAACGTCTCGCGCGTCACGGCGAATGTCCTGGATCGTTTCATCAAACCCTGATTGGCAGGAGGCATCGTGACATCGACTGCGAAATCAGCCATTGTGACCGCCGCGCACCCGCTCGACCCCTTGTCGCCGGACGAGATCTCCGCCGCCAGCGCCATCCTGCGCGCCGAGCAGGGACTGGCTGACACGGCGCGCTTCGTGTACATCGAGGCCCAGGAACCGGAGAAGGCGGTCGTCACCGGGTTCCGGGCGGGCCAGGAGTGGGACCGGTGTGCCGCGATCATGCTGCGGGAGCGGGCCGAGCGCCGCACGTACGAAGCGGTCGTGTCGCTCACCCGCGGCGAGGTGGTGTCCTGGCGGGAGGTTCCCGGGGGGCAGCCACCGATGACGCTGGAGGAGTTCGACGCGTGTGAGCAGGCGGTCAAGGCCGATCCGGCGTGGCAGGAGGCCATGCGCAAGCGCGGGGTCACGGACTTCGGGCTCGCCATGGTCGATCCGTGGCCGGCGGGCTATCGCGGCCCGGACGACGACCCGAGCGGCCGCAGGCTGGCCCGGCCGCTGACGTTCGTGCGTTCGGAGCCGGGAGAGAACGGCTATGCGCGGCCGGTGGAGAACCTCATCGTCACCGTCGACCTGGACTTGATGGAGGTCCTGGACGTCGAGGACCACGGGGTGGTGCCGCTGCCGCCGCAGCCAGGAAATTACGACCCCACGTTGATGCTCGCCGAGGACAACGTGCCGGCGTTCCCCTCGGCGCGGGAGGCGCCGCGCCCGATCAGCATCACGCAACCGGAGGGTGTCGGTTTCACCGTTGATGGCCACTCGGTCAGCTGGGGCAACTGGCGCCTACGGGTGGGTTTCACGCCACGTGAAGGCCTGGTGCTGCACGACATCGGCTACGTCGATCGGGGCACGCTGCGGCCGGTGATCCATCGCGCGTCGCTGTCGGAGATGTACGTGCCCTACGGGGATCCTGGTGCGACCCATTGGAACAAGAACGTGTTCGACATGGGGGAGTACGGACTCGGCCTGCTGGCGAACTCGTTGCAGCTGGGCTGCGACTGCCTCGGTGAGATCCATTACTTCGACGCCTGTGTCAACGACCAGGACGGCGCGCCGGTGCTGCTGCCCAACGCAATCTGTATGCACGAGGAGGATTTCGGCATCGGCTGGAAACATACCGACTTCCGCACCGGGAGAGGTGAGGTACGGCGGAACCGGCGGCTCGTGATCTCCTTCTTCGCCACGGTCGGCAACTACGATTACGGTTTCTACTGGAACCTGCACCTCGACGGCTCGATCGAGTTCGAGATCAAGCTCACCGGTATCATCTCGACCGGCGCTCTCACCGCGGGCGAGGTGCCCGAGTGCGGCAACCTGGTGGCACCCGGCCTGTTCGGTCCGAACCACCAGCATTTCTTCAACGTTCGCCTCGACATGCGGGTGGACGGCGACCGCAACAACCTCTATGAGGTCGAGTCCGCGGCGCTGCCGGCTGGTGTCGGGAACCCGCACGGCAACGCCTGGCGGCAGGTCAAGCGGCAGCTCACGTCCGAGGCCGAGGCGCAGCGCGTGATCAACCCGCTCGTGGGCCGGGCCTGGCTGGTGACCAGCTCGGACAAGCGCAACGCGCTCGGCCAGGAGGTCGGCTACAAGCTCGAGCCCGGCGCGAACGTGCTGCCGTTCTTCCAGGAGGGTTCACAGCAGGCGAGCCGGGGCCGGTTCGCCACCAAGCACCTGTGGGCGACGCCGTTCGCCACCGGCGAGCGCTTCGCCGCAGGGGATTACGTGGCACAGAACCCGGGCGGCGACGGCCTTCCCGCCTACACCAAGGGGGACCGTCCTCTGGAGGACGCGGACCTTGTGGTCTGGTACAACCTCGGCGCCCATCACGTCGTGCGGCCGGAGGACTGGCCAGTCATGCCGGTCACACGGGTCAGCATGCACCTGAAGCCCGCAGGCTTTTTCGACGGCAACCCGATGCTGGACCTACCGCCCGAGTCCGCCGCAGGCCACGGCGCCTGCTGCGCCGACTGAGCGCAGTGCTACCGGCGGCCGGTGCTGCCCTACGAGTACCAGGTCGGCTCCGGCAACTCGTCGCGCAGCAGGTACGCCCTGACCTCGCGCCGCTTGTAGGCCACCGGGTCGTGCAGCGTGTGGCTGGACGGGGGCCTCGGAGATCGTGACGCCGCCGACGCGCGGGGCAGGACTCGCGAGCGTCCGGGTTCGACGCCGATGCTGCAGCGACTCGCCCTCCAGCCACGATCGGTCCCTACCTGCTCGGCTGGCTGCGCGACTCGACCGGCAGTTACCGGCCCGGAATGTTCGTTATCGCTGCCGCCATGGCGATGGCGGGTGCTCGTGATCGCCCTCCCCCGGGGCACGCCCGCGGCCGGGTCCGAGCAGGCCGACCTGACCTCCCCGTTCGCCATCGACACAGTCATGGAGACCCGATGAGCACAGCCACCCCGACCACGTCCACCGCGTCCCTGCTGCAGCGGGGCCCGGGTCAGCCACGACTCCCCCGGATCCCGACCTTCAGCTCGAGCGCCGAGGAGCGCCTGCACCGCAAGCAGCGTCTCGCCGCAGCCTTCCGGTTGTTCGGCCGGTTCGGTTTCGGCGAAGGCGTCGCCGGCCACATCACCGCCCGTGACCCCGACGACCCGCACCTGTTCTGGGTCAACCCGTACGGGATGTCGTTCCGGCTGATCCGGGCGAGCGACCTGATCTGCGTGGACGAGCTGGGGACGGTCGTGCACGGCGACCGGCCGGTGAACAAGGCGGCCTTCGCCATCCACGGTGGTCTACACGCCAGCAGCCCGAACGTGGTGGCCGCCGCACACGCCCACTCGCCATACGGCAAGGCACTGGCCAGCCTCCGCTGCGCGATCGAGCCCCTCACCCAGGACGCCTGTGCCTTCTATCAGGATCATGTGCGGTTCGCGGGCAATGTCGTCGTGCTCGACGCCCAGGAGGGCAAGGAGATCGGCGCCGTGATGAACGGCGCCAAGTCGGCGATCCTCAACAACCACGGTCTGCTCACCGTGGGAGAGACCGTCGACGAAGCGGCATGGTGGTTCATCGCGATGGAACGGTCGTGCCAGACGCAGCTCGTGGCGGCAGCCGCCGGAACGCCGGTGCCCCTGGACCACGAGGAGGCGATGTACGTCCGCGAACAGATCGGCACGCCCTACGCGGGCTGGTTCCAATTCCAACCGCTCTACGACATGATCCTCGCCGAGGAGCCCGATCTCCTCGATTGATGGCGGGCCCGGGTACAGGTCTGGCGTGCGAGACGCTGATCTTGCCCGCATCTCACCGTCGGCGATCTCCCAGCCGCGCTCGCCTCACTGCACGAGGCTCGAGCTGTCGCGCCCGAGCAGACCCACTTCCACCCGATGGCCTGCGAGACCGTGCGCGTGCTGGCCAACCTTCACCGCCGTTCCCATACCGAGCTGACCGCGCTCACCACTTGGCTCTGAATCGCCAGCTGACCAGCTCACACGCCGAATCCATCGGGCGACGGCCTGGCCCTCATCGGCCGTACCCGTGGCCGCAGCCTCGGCACTCGAAGTTCGAGCCGAGGTCAGCAACGTCGGCGCTCCCGCAGCTCGTGCATCCATGAGGCCGATCCCGCGGGCGGCGCGGAGGTAGCCGGCCGACGAGGACCCGGCTCCGCCGAGGAGAAGACCGAGGTGCTGTCGCAGCCCTCATCTGGAGCACTGCCCGGCTCGAGACGCAGAAGGCCCAACTCGCGCAGCAGGGCCTGACCGAGGAGAACGAGGGCCGACGAACACCACAGTGGTCAGTGTCAGAGTGATCATGGCTCGGCCGGCTCGCTCCACCATGAGTTCTCGATGGGGGCTTGATCGCCATCGCCGAGACGCGTGACACCCAGCACGAACGAGAACGCCTCCACACTGGGCGGGCTGCTCGATGTGAAGGCGTCGGTCGGGTCGGTCAGAGGTCCATCACCCGGTGGACGGCCTCCCCGTACGCGGCTTTCCATGCGCCGGCGCCGAGGTAGTGGTCGAACAGCGTCAGGTGGACGTAGCCCAACCCGCCATCTGGCAGAGACGCCAGGTAGTAGTACCTCCGCTCGCTGGCCGGCTGGCTGTATATGTCGGCGTCGCCGAGCTCGGCCGGCATGGGCTTCCCGCCGTCGTCGCGGTAGTGGTCCCAGTGCTCGCCGATTTGCTCGGCCATCAGGCCGGTCAGCGGTCCGCCGATGTACAGGGTGGGCGTGCTCATGGCTCGTGCTCCCTCGTGTCGTCGGTCGGGTGCGGGTCAGGTGGTGTTGTGCTCGGTGATCGAGCGGTCGACCTGCACCGCAGCGCGGACTGTGCGGCGCGCGTCGGCCAGGTCGGCGCGGAGGTTGCGCACGTCGCGGTCATTCGCGTTCGGGTCGAACGCCACGAACTCCTGCCCGCTCGTCGGGGCCACGGTCATCAGGTCGTCGAGCTGTGCCGAGGCGGATTCGAGGTCGGTGAGGGCCTGGCCGATCCGGCGGGTGAGCTGCTGGCGCGTGCTCCGAGTCTCGCTGATGAAGGGGTTCAATTCGCTGATGGTCATGGGTTCTCTCGGCGGGCGCGCGGTCGGTTGGGCAGGGCGATCATCCTGGTGTTTGGTGGTTGCGGCAGTGGTCTCGCTGAGTGGGTTTCTGGCGCCAGTACAGGACCCGTCGGCGGCCTCTGGTGGTGAACGGTGACGTGTCGGGTTCCAGAACTCGGCCACTGCCTTTGCTCTGCGGTTTTCAGGCTGTGCGTTCGTACTCGTTGATCAGGCCACCGAGGACCGGTCGTCGTCTGATCCGCTCATGGCGGGGATCTGGGACGGGCGGTTCGGGGCGTGGTGGATGAAGGTGCGGTGCGCGATGTGGGCGCTGGCTGTTGTAGTGCGCCGCGTAGGTTGCGGGCACGGTCCGCAGATGTCTCTCGCCGAAGATCAGCGTGCGGTCGGTGAGCTCCGTTCTGGCTGTCAGCACGAACCGCTCGGCGAAGCGGTTCGCTGTCGGGCAGCGAGGCGGGATCTTGACCGCCTGGATGCCCCGGGCCGGCCAGGACGGTGTCGAACGATGTGGTGAACTGGCCGGCGCGGTCGCGGGCGAGGAACCGACGCGCGGCGGTGCGCTCGCCGAGGTCCATCAGGAGGTTGCGGGCCTGCTGGGTCGTCCAAGGGCCGTCA
>JAOPYH010000102.1 GCA_025964715.1 Streptosporangiaceae bacterium
ACCGAGGGGGTGGTGCGTTGTCCCTCGGCGTTGGGGATCACGGTCGGCTGCCCGTTCTCCACCGTCGCGATCACCGAGTTCGTCGTGCCCAGATCGATCCCCACTGCCTTCGCCATCACAAACCCCCGAGCAGAAAGACGCCCATCGCAGACCATGCTCGGCGGCAAGGGGTGAGAACGAATCATCCCAATCGGGCGATAAAGGGGCGGCCCGCCTGACGGCGGGGCGAGGGCCTGAAGACCCGAGGGGCCGAAGGCCTCCCGCGGCCCTTCACCCCCTCCGGGTGAAGTCCTCCGCACTTACAGCGGCACCGAGGCTGAGAACAGGCTGAAAACTCGCGCTACCGGCACCGCGCGGCCGCCCACCGATGACCCATGTTTGGCCCCCGTGCCCCTGGGCAGGGCGTGGTGAGAGCGGCAAAGTCCCAGCTCAGGGGCAGTGCCGCACCGCATCCCACATCCATGGCAGCCCCACATCCATGGCAGCAGAGCGCGACACCTCGTCCTTGGTGTCCGGGGAGGTGACGGATGCGCGAGCAACCCTCGGGCGCCCGTCCCGGCGGCGCAGGCTCAGGCCCACAGGGGCCGAGCGGAGCGCCCGATTACGGGACCCCGGTCCCGCGTCCCGTGGAGGGCGCGGGCGACATGCCCCTGCTGACCTCCAAGCTCGCCGTACCGGCCCTGCCGGACGGCCTCGTGGACCGTCCTCGCCTCGGCAAGCTCCTGGACGCCGGTGTCGGCGGCCCTGTCACGCTGTTGTCGGCCCCCGCGGGCTGGGGGAAGACGGTCCTGCTGAGCGCGTGGGTGCGGACCGGCAGCCCGGCCTGCCCGGTCGCCTGGCTGACGCTGGAAGGCGACGACGCCGGAACCCGGTTCTGGACCTATGTCCACGCGGCGCTCAACGCCGCGGACGCGTGCGGGCGAGAGGGCCACTGCGGACTGCCGGCGCCGTCCGGCGATGCCCCGGGTGACTACCTCGCCGTCCTTGCCGACGCGCTCACGGGGCTCCCCGATCCCGTGGCCCTGATCCTCGACGACTTCGACCAGGTCGCCGACCCGCGGGTGGCCGATGGGCTGGAGTTCCTCGTACGGCACGCGGCCGCACGGCTCCGGCTTTTGATCGCCACCCGCGTGGACCCGCCGCTCCCGCTGCCGCGGTGGAGACTCAGCGGTGAGCTGACCGAGCTGCGGGCGGCCGAGCTGGCGTTCGTGGAGACAGAGGCGGCCGAGCTTCTCGCCAACCAGGACGTCGTGATACCGGACGCGGATCTGTGCATCCTGCACGCGCGGACCGAGGGCTGGGCGGCCGGACTGCGCCTCGCGGCCATGTCCCTGCGCGGCCATCCGGAGCCGGCCGGATTCGTCGCCGAGTTCGGCGGAGACGATCGCGGGATAGTGGACTACCTGGCCGGCGAGGTGCTCGCAGCGCAGCCCGCGGACGTCCGCGAGGTCCTGCTGTGCACGTCCGTACTCCAGCGCGTCTGCGGCGGCCTGGTGGACGCGCTGACCGGCCGTACGGACGGACAGCGGATCCTGACCGACCTGGAGCGGGCAAACACGTTCGTCGTGCCGCTGGGCGATCAACGTTGCTGGTACCGCTACCACCGTCTGTTCGGCGAGGCCCTCCGGGCCGAGCTGCGGCGGCAGACTCCTGACCGGGCTTCGCGGCTGCATAGCCAGGCCGCGGCCTGGCATGACGCCCACGGGTTGCCCGCCGAGGCGCTCGGCCACGCCCTGGCGGCCGGAGACTGGCGCTCCGCCAAGAGCCTGGTCACGGGGCAATGGCACCGCGTCCTGCTGGGCGCCTATGACCAGCTGCCGCGGAGACCCATGCGGGCCCCGCCCGCGGACATCGTCCGCGCGGATCCCGAGCTGGCCGTGGCCTGCGCGGCCGATCGCCTGAACTCTGCGGACCTGGACTCCGCAGGTGGCTACCTCAGGCTCGCAGCGCGTGGGCGGGACCTGCTCCCGGACGGCCGGCGGGACGGTTTCAGCGTCATGCTGACGGCTTTCGAACTGCTGGAGGCGGAACTCGGCGGAGAGGTCGCGAAGGTCCTCGGTTGCGGAGCGCAGCTCCTCGGCCTCCTGGGCCGCCCCGGCGTCGCGGAGGCGGACCCCTGCGCGGAGGAGGGCGCACGCGCCATAGCGCTGTCGGCGCTGGGCGCCGCCCGGCTCGCACTCGGTGACCTCGATCCGGCCGAGGAGGCCCTCGGCCGTGGGATGTCGGCGGCGGAGCGCGCCGGGCTGTCGTGCCTGCGGCTCGCGTGTGCCGGCCGGCTCGCCGTGCTCAGGGCGCTGCGCGGTGAGCTGGGGCCGGCCGACAGGACCGCGGCGACCGCGCTGGGCATGCCGCCGTGCAGAGGGCGGTGCCACCAGCTGCACAGTCCGCACGCCTACCTGGCCCAGGCGATCGTGCACTACGAGCGGGGTGATCTCAGGGAGGCCGAGCGTCATCTCGACCTCGCCGCCCAGGCGTGCGAGCCCGTCGCGGAACAGCCGCTGCCGGCCCTGATCGCCATCTTCCGCACCCGCCTCCTGCAGGCGCAGGGCAAGCTCACGCAGGGCTATGAAGTCCTGCTGGCCGGCCGCCGTGGCCTCGCCGGCCGACAGTGCCCGCGATATCTGCGGCACTGGTTCGCCGCCGCGGAGGCGGATCTGCGGACCTCCTACGGCGACACCGTCACGGCCCGTGAGCTGCTCCACGAGGTCCCCGGAACGTCCACGTTCCTCGCCGTGGCCCTCGCCCGCACCCACCTGCGCGACCAGGAGCCGGGCGCCGCGGTTCAAGCGCTGCCGCACTGGGCCGACGAGGACACCACCGAGCCATTCCTCGCCGCCCGGCTGGACGCGGGATTCGTCGACGCCCTCGCGGTCCGCTGCGCCGGCGACGTACGGCGGGCCTCCGGCGTGCTGGAACACGTCCTCGAGCTCGCCGAGCCCGAAGGGTTCAGGCGGGTCTTCACCCAGGGCGGCCAGCAGGGACGTGATCTGCTTGCCGAGCACCTCGACTCGGGCACCGCCTACTGGTCCACGGTGAGCGAGCTGCTCCGGACCGCGGAGGACCGGCCACCGGACGAGCCGCCGGGCCGGCACGCCGGCGGGCGGCCGCTGACGGACCGCGAGCTGACGGTGCTGCGCTATCTGCAGAGCATGCTGTCGAACGTGGAGATCGCCTCCGAGCTGTGCCTTTCGGTGAACACGGTGAAGACCCACGTCCGCAACATCTACCGCAAGCTGGACGCCGATCGACGCCGTGAGGCGGTGCGCAGGGCACGTGAGCTTCAGCTGCTGTGACCTGTCGTGGCCGCCCGTGGCGGTTCACCCGGTACGGATGGTGTCCCGTCACCCCGGATCCGCGGATGTTTGAACACGCGGGGCCATCCGAGGACCCGTTCAGGTGGTCGGATCGAAGACCACGCTCTCCTTCGCCGAAGGGACTGATGTGCCATGACGCTTCCCGCTTCGAGCAACCCCAGGGGCACCGCGGCGGCGCGGCGGCAACGTGATCCTTTCCATGAGATGGAGGACGTGTACGACCGGATGGGCCAGCTCATGCAGGGCTTCTTCGGGGACATGCCATCCGTCGGCGGGGTCGACCAGCCGCCGGTGTGGGTCCCGCTGGCCGACATCGAGGAGCTCGACGACGCCTTCATCATCGATCTGGAGCTTCCTGGGGTGCAGCCCGACGAGATCGAGCTGGAGCTGCGCGACAACCAGCTGCGGATCTTCGGTGAGGTCAGGGAGAAGGAGCGCCGAGGCATCCTGCGCCGCAAGACCCGCCAGGTGGGAAGGTTCGAATATGTGGTGACCCTCCCGAGCGAGGTCGACCCCGACCAGGTCGAGGCGTCGCTCGCCGAGGGGGTGCTCACCATCCGCGTCGGCAAGGCCACAACGGGCCGCCCCCGCCACATCCCCGTGCGGGGTACGGGTGCGGGCTCCGGACGCGGCCGTTAGCGAAATCCGCGGTGAGGGGGTCTCTCCCCTCACCGCGACCATTCTCTCACCGGGCTCTTTACTCTCCGCACGCAGGCGACCGCGCACAGTCAGGTAATGTCTGGAGGGTGATCGTCGGCTCGCGTACGCGTCCCGCGCACAGTCGCCAGGTCGTGGCCCTGTGCGTGATCACGTTCATCGGCACACTGATGCAGCTCGGGCTCTGCGCGATGGACCTGCCGACGGAGCTGGACGTCTCCGACATGCTTGCGCACGCCCCGGCCGGGGCGTGCTGGTTCACGGGCGCCGACCGGAGTGTCGCGCGGCCGGTCCCTGACCTGTCGCGGCTGCTGCGTGACGGGCTCAGCGCCCGCGCGATCCTGGCTCAGCAGCGCACCGCCGCGCTGACCTCGATCGGCGTGGTCGCGGGACCTCTGCTCCTCGCCACGTGGATCGGCGGGACGGCGTGCCTCGCGCGGGCCAGGCGGTGGAGCCGGGCGGCCGACGTGCCCGGCGGGCGCGCGGGCGCCGGTCTGCTCGTCCGGCTGTGCATCTCGCGTACATAGGGGAGTGCGGCGTGGAGCCTCGGCGGACCGCTTGCTGCAGCGCTCTGAACCCCCTCTCAGAAGGGCGCCGCTCTGCGCGTTCGTGTTTCCCGACCCGTCGGTCCGAGGTCCCACGTCTTCTGTGATCTGTCAGGCACATGCCGGATTTCAGGAGCGCAAGATCCCATGAGAGAGCGACACATCGTCACCGAAACCTGGCCGTTCCAGTGCCTGTCCTGCGGACAGGCCTGGGAGGGCGTCTACGAGGCATGGCACATCAATGACGGACACGGCGGTGACGCGGTCACCTGGCGGCATGGAGGTGTGGCGAGCATGCCACCGTGGATCGAGCCCGCGTGTCCGTCCTGTTCGGGGCTGCGGGTCAAGACACTCCCGCCGGGCCGACACGCACGCCCCGGCCTCATCGCCAACGGGGACCCGCGGCGGAGACCATGTCACTGAAACAACCGCTCGCCGCGCTGCGGCGCCGGTGTGGTCTCGGCCTGCCGGGCCGGGGCGATGTGCTGGCGTCGCTCGTGGTGCTCCTGGTCGCCGTGCCGCTGTCGCTGGGGATCGCGGTGGCGACGGGCGCGCCCCTCGCGGCCGGCCTGGTCGCGGCCGTGGTCGGCGGCGTCGTGGCGGGCGGCCTTGGCGGGTCGGTGGTGCAGGTCAGCGGCCCGGCGGCGGGACTGGTGGTCGTGGTCGCCGACCTCATCGCCCGCTACGGGTGGGCCGCGACATGCGCGATCACCGCGATGGCCGGCGCCATGCAGATCCTGCTGGGCTTCTGCAGGATCGCCCGCATGGCCCTGGCCGTCTCACCGGCCATCGTGCACGGCATGCTCGCCGGGGTCGGGTGCGTCATCGCGACGGCACAGATCCACATCGTGCTCGGGGGGAAACCCCAGAGCGCCCTGGTCAGCAACATCGCCCAGCTTCCGGCGCAGATCGCCGAGCACCACAAACCCGATGTGCTGGTCGGGGTCGCCACCATCGTCCTCATGCTGGTGTGGCCCAGGCTGCCCTCGCCGGTGCGGCGGGTCCCGGCACCCCTGGCGGCCATCGTGCTGGTCACGGCGGGCGCCGTCGTGGGCCGGCTGGACGTGGAGAAGCCCGTACTCCCCGGCCGGTTGCTCGCCGGGCAGACGCTCGCCCGGCTGCCTGATGGCAGCGTCCTCGGCATCGCCTTCGCGGTGATCACCGTGGCGATGGTCGCCGGAGTGGAATCGCTGCTGTCGGCGGTGGCGGTGGACCGGCTGCACCGGGGAAAGAGGGCCGATCTGAACCGGGAACTCCTCGGCCAGGGCGGCGCGAATGTCGTCAGCGGACTCTGCGGCGGTCTGCCGGTCTCCGGCGTGATCGTCCGCAGCACGGTCAACGCCACCTCAGGGGCGACCTCACGGTGGTCCGCGGTCCTGCACGGCGTATGGGTACTGGTCTTCGTCGCAGCATTCGCCGGCCTGCTGCGGCAGATCCCGCTTTCAGCACTCGCCGGCCTGCTCGTCGTCGTGGGGCTGCGCCTCGTCGACCTGGGCGGGCTGTCGCACCTGCACAGGCACCGCGAGCTGCCCACCTATGCGGTGTCGCTGGCAGGCGTCATCTTCCTCGGCCTGCTGGAGGGCGTGGCGCTGGGCATCGCTGTCGCGGTCGCGACGGCGCTGTGGCGGATAACCCGGGTCAGCATCGAGCTGCAGGACAACGACCGCTACTGGCATGTCACCGTCCACGGGTCAATGATCTTCCTGAGCGTGCCTCGGCTGGCCGGCGAGCTCGGCCGCATACCACCCGGTCACGAGGTCATCCTCGATCTGGACGTGGACTTCATCGACCACGCGGCCTTCGAGGCGCTGCGCACCTGGATGCACGGATACCGCCAGACGGGCGGGCAGGTGCAGGTCAACGAGGTGGCCGGGGACGTGTGGTCACGTGCCCTCACCGCGGCACCTGTGCGGCACCGCCAGCCTCCCGCGTCCCGGCACCGCTGGCCACTGCCGTGGTCGCACACCCAGCGTCAGGAAGCCGGCATCGGACGCCGCGCGGTCGCGGCGGCGCAGGGGGGCGAGGCCCGGCTGCTGGCCGGCATCGCCGAGTTCCAGCGCCGCCGGGCGTCCCAGCTCCGTCCGGTGCTGTCGGAGCTGGCCGAGGACGGCCAGGCGCCCAAAGTGCTGTTCATCACCTGCGCGGACGCCCGTGTGGTGCCCTCCCTCATCACCGCCAGCGGCCCGGGGGACCTGTTCACCATCCGCAACGTGGGCAATCTGGTGCCTGTGCACGACCCCGGCAGGCCCGCGGCGGAGGCCGCCGTGGGCGCGGGGATCGAGTACGGCGTGGACGTCCTCGGCGTCGAGACCATCGTCGTGTGCGGGCACTCCCGTTGCGGAGCCGTGCAGGCCCTTGCCGAGTCGCCGTCCCTGCCGCCTCAGGTCGTGGCCTGGCTCCGGCACGGTGTCGAGGGACTGAGTCGGGGCGAGCTGGGCGCGCACACCCCACTGGGACACACGCTGGACTCGTCCATCGAGGGCCTCGCACTGTCCAACGTCGCCGCCCAGCTGGCCAACCTGCACACCTACCCCAGCGTTCGGGCCGGCGTCGCGACGGGGCGGTTGCGGCTGGTCGGGATGTACTTCGATCTGGCCACCGCGCAGACCCTGGTCCTGGACCCCGACACACAGATG
Source organism: Streptosporangiaceae bacterium (assembly GCA_025964715.1). Taxonomy (GTDB): domain Bacteria; phylum Actinomycetota; class Actinomycetes; order Streptosporangiales; family Streptosporangiaceae; genus Actinomadura_C. Next base: position 7,153 of record JAOPYH010000102.1, read on the forward strand.
TTCCGCCCGGTCGAAGACCCCTGCACCTCAACGCCGCCCGCTCCGGGCACCGGCCGGGCGGCCAGGCCCGCCGGATGAGGGCGCCCGTCGGCCCACGGTCAGCGGGCGAACCTGGCGATCATGATGGTGAGCAGCTGGTCACGGACCACGGGGGTGCGGGTCAGCGCCGGCATGAGGATCCGGTGCAGCAGGCCGCGGCCGGTCGGCGGCGGCAGCCGGCGCACCTCCGCGATCCCGTCGGCGCCATCAAGCCACCTCAGCTCAGCGGGGGCCAGGGCCCAGGGCATCGGCGGTGCCACGTAGCCGTCGGTCTTCAGCTTTCCGGCCTTGGAAGCGGCGCTGAACCAGGGTGGGATCGCGTCGAAGACCAGAGCCGCGCCAGGGAAGCGCCGGGCGCAGGCGGTGATCAGCCCGTGTACCTCCGCCGGCCGCAGGTACATGAGCAGGCCCTGCGCGGTGATCAGCACGCCGCGCGTGGCGTCGACCTCGTCCATCCATCGCACGTCCAGTGCCGAGCAGCCGAGGATGCGCTGCCTCGGCGAGCCCGCGGGAAGCACCCTCCGGCGGACCTCGGCGCTCTCGGGCAGCTCCACGGTGAGCCATCGCACCCGTCCGTTGTCCACCCGCCAGAACTGCGTCTCCAGGCCCTCGCCCAGCGAGACGACCGTACCGTCGGGATGGTGGGCCAGGAACCGCCGGACCTCCTGATCGAAGCGCCGCGCCCGCAGCGCCTGCCACTGGCCGAAGGCCTTGGTGCCGAAGCGCTCCTCGAAGGGGTAGCCGATGGCGTCCACGAGCTCGACGGCCTTGGGATCCTCCAGCACCGTGTCGCGCCGGCGGGCCTCGGCCGCGCGCTGATAGAGCGTCCAGAGCTGAGTCTCCGGCACGCCCTCGAGATGAATCTCGGCCCTGTCCGGCACGTGGCCCTCCCGGCTTGCGGAACTGTGCTCAGCCTCTCACCCTCGAACACGCAGCGTGAGGTGTCCACTCCCGCAGGCGGGATATTACTGGGACATGGAAAAGGCGGACATAGGAGTGACCGGCCTGGCCACCATGGGCCGCAACCTGGCCAGGAACCTCGCCCGGCATGGGTTCACCGTGGCGGTGCACAACCGGACAGGTGCCCGGACCGAGCAGCTGGTGCGTGAGCACGGGGACGAGGGGGCCTTCCGCCCGGCCGCGACCATCGAGGAATTCGTCGGTTCGCTGGAGCGGCCCCGCCGGGCGATCATCATGGTCAAGGCGGGGGAGCCCACCGACGCGGTGATCGAGGAGCTCACCTCTCATATGGAGGCAGGTGACATGATCGTCGATGGCGGGAACGCCCACTTCCAGGACACTCGCCGGCGGGAGGCGGCCCTGCGGGAGCGGGGCCTGCACTACGTCGGCGCGGGGATCTCCGGCGGCGAGGAGGGCGCCCTCAACGGGCCCAGCATCATGCCGGGTGGCGAGGCCGAGGCCTACAAGGCGGTGGGACCGCAGCTCGAGGCGATCGCCGCGAAGGTCGACGGCGCGCCCTGCTGCGTGCACGTCGGGCCGGATGGCGCCGGACATTTCGTCAAGATGGTGCACAACGGCATCGAGTACGCCGACATGCAACTGATCGCCGAGTCCTATGACCTCCTGCGTCAGGCGCTCGGGCTCACCCCCGCCCAGCTGGCGGAGATCTTCCGTGAGTGGAACAGCGGCGACCTGGAGTCCTACCTCATCGAGATCACCGCCGAGGTCCTCGGGCACACCGATGCCGCGACCGGCCGCCCCTTCGTTGACGTGGTCGTCGACCAGGCGGAGCAGAAGGGCACCGGCCGCTGGACGGTGCAGTCCGCGCTGGACCTCGGCGTCCCTGTGACGGGCATCGCCGAGGCCGTCTTCGCCCGGTCGCTGTCCGGACACCCCGAGCAGCGCGAGGCCGCGCGGGCGCTGCCCGGGCCGCACGGCTCCTCCTCGCTGGAGGACCTGGCCGAGGACGTACGGCGAGCGCTGTACGCATCGAAGATCGTGGCGTACGCCCAGGGGTTCGACCAGATCGCCGCGGCCAACGGGGAGTACGGCTGGGACATCGACCTCGGGGCGATGGCGGAGATCTGGCGCGGTGGCTGTATCATCCGGGCCCGGTTCCTCGACCGGATCAAGGAGGCCTACGAGGCCGACCCGGCGCTGCCGACCCTGCTGGCCGACCCGACGTTCACCGAGGCCCTCGCCGACGCCCAGGACTCCTGGCGCCGGGTCGTGGCGACCGCGGCGGCGATCGGCGTCCCGACTCCGGGGTTCTCCTCCGCGCTGGCCTACTACGACGCCCTGCGCCGGGAACGGCTCCCCGCCGCGCTCGTGCAGGGCCTGCGGGACTTCTTCGGCGCGCACACCTATCAGCGCGCCGACCGTGAGGGCACCTTCCACACGGACTGGTCCGGTGACCGTACGGAAGAGCAGGCCTGACCAGGCGCGGGGCCGCACGCCGGCGGCCACGTCCCCCGGCGAGGCGCAGCTCCTATCCGTCGCGGTGACCTTCAGCGCACCGAGCAGGTGAAGCTCCTACATCCCCGGCGCCTTCACTGGCTCCACAAACCCCCGTCATCGAAGATCAGCTCAGCGAAACGTTCGCCGATGCGGCGATGGCCGGCGGGGGCCGGGTGGACTTGGTCGGGCAGGGGCAGTTCGGTGAAATCGGCTTCGCCGTAGAGCGATCGGCCGTCCAGATAGTGCAGATTCGGGTCTTCGATCGCCCGCTGGACCGTGATGCGAGCCAGTTCGCCCCGGATGACGTTGAGCGTCAGCCGCCCGCTGGAGACATCCGATGGGTCGCCGAGGGCTCGGAATCGCAGTTCCGGGCTGTTGGGATCGGGGGCGAGGGGCCCTGGGGTGTCCTCCTGGATGGGGCAGAGGATCGGCGAGATGATCAGCAGCGGTGTGCTGGGGTGTCCGTCCCGGATGGTGTCGAGGAAGCCGTGGACGGCGGAGGTGAAGCCGCGCGAGCGCATCAGGTCGGTGTTCGTCAGGTTGATGCCTATCTTCAGGCTGATCAGGTCCGCGGGTGTGTCCCGGATGGCCCGCGCGGTGAACGGGTCGAGCAGCGCGTTGCCACTGAATCCGAGGTTGATCAGCTCGACGCCGCCTCGGGTGGCGGCCAGCGCGGGCCAGGTCTCGGTCGGGCCCGCGGCGGTCGAGCCGTGGCTGATCGAGCTGCCGTGATGCAGCCACACCCGGCGGCCGCGGTCCGGCATGGCCTGGACCGGGGCGTCGGTGCGCAGCCCGATCAGCTCGGTGATCTCGGTCTGCGGCAGCCAGATCTCCACGTCCTTCACCTCGGCCGGCAGGTCGGCGAAGCCGACGGTGCCGGGCCGGCCGGGCCAGGTGGTGGAGGATTGGTCGGCCATGTCGATGATGGTCAGGTTGCCGCCGGGCGCGCTGGCCCGGCTGGTCAGGCGGCCGTCGATGACCAGGTCGTAGACGCCGTCCGGGTGGGGCGGGGCGCCCCGGTAGGCACTCTTGGTGGGGAGCACGTCCAGCTCGATGGCGGTGGCCCGGGTGCGGAAGGCCAGCCGCACACCGGAGGGCTGGGCCTCGACCCTGGCCAGGAATTCGTCCGGGAACTGCTTGCGAGCCCAGGCGGGCAGCCGGTGCGGCAGCACGCCACGCGCGGTGCGTTCCACCTCGAGCGCGCCGCGCAGGATGCGTGCGTCGATGGGCGTGGTGATCCAGTCGGTCATGTCGGTTTCCTTGAATGGTTTCTGACGGCGAAGTCCAGGGTGTCCAGAGCCCAGGCCCAGGAGGCGTCGGCCTCTCGTGGGGTGTGCCGGAAGCCGCCCGCCATTTCCAGGCTCACGTACCCGTGGAAAGTGCTGCCCAGGAAGCGCACCGCGTCGGTCTGGTCGGGCTCCGGCAGGTCGTAGCCGCGCAGGATCGCCCGCGTCATCTCCGCGTGCCGGGGTGCCGCGCTGTTGGCCGCGGTCTCCGGATCGAGCTCGAACTGGGACGCGGCGTACCGGCCCGGGTGCTTCTTGGCGTAGTCGCGGTAGGCGTTGGCGAACGCCACCAGCGCGTCCTTGCCCGCCCGCCCGGCCAGCGCGGCGGCGGCCTTGTCGGCCAGCTCCTCCAGGGCCAGCAGCGCCACCCGCACCTTCAGCTCTCGCGCGTTCTCGATGTGCGTGTACAGGCTCGGGTCCTTGACACCGAGCCTGCGTGCGACCGCCGAGACGGTGACCTTGTCGAAGCCGATCTCGTCGGCCAGCTCCGCCGCTGTCTGGGTAAGGCGTTCGCCGGTGATGCCCGCGCGTGCCATGGGGCCTCCCATCAAACTAAGCAAATAGAGGATTTGCCTAATTATATTAGGGAAGCTAGCCTCGCCGGACATGAAACCGATCACCGAGAGCGACATCCGCAGGTCGTTCGTCAACTGCTCCAAGGGCGAGGCCAAGCGCCTGGCCGTCCCCAAAGACCTCGAAGAGCAGCCCTGGGACGACCTCGACTTCCTCGGATGGCGAGATCCTGGCGCGCCCGAACGCGGCTACCTGGTCGCCGAACGCGACGACGGCGGCCTCGTCGGGATCTCGCTCCGGGCGGCCCCCGGGATCTCGCGCGGCTTCACCTCACGCAGCATGTGCTCCCTGTGCCTGACCACCCGCACCAGCCGCGGCGTGGCGCTGATGACCGCTCGCCGCACCGGCGAGGCCGGACGCCGGGGGAACACGGTCGGGCAGTACCTGTGCACCGATCTGGCCTGCTCCCTCTACACCCGAGGCAAGAAGCAGACAGTTGCAGGAGCAGACCTCGACGAGACCCTTTCCGTGGAGGAGAAGATCACCCGCACTCAGGTCAATCTGACCGCCTTCATCGACAAAGTGATCGAGTAACCCCGCATCAGCCCTCGGCCCGACCCTCACCCATGTCTCAGCCGTCCGGGTCTCGTTCATTGGAGCGGCCGGCGGCCTGACCGCCGGTGTCCTCGGCGCCGCGCGGGCCGGCCGACGCGGTGCTCACGGCGCTCTTGCGGTCGCGCCCGCGGTGCGGCTGGGGGAGTGCCGAGATCGCGACCTCCCGCTCGGCACCGGCCGCGAGCAGCAGGTCCACGATGATCGACCGCAGCTGGGCGGTCATGACGTCGGCCGAGAAACCCGACCGGCCGTAGGTCGTCACGCTGAGGTGGTCGGCCAACGCCAGGACGGCCTCACGGGCCATGAACGGATCGCGCCCGGCCGCCAGCTCATCGCGCAGCAGCAGCGTGGCGTGCGAGAGAGCGCGCGCCGCCTCGGGGAAGGACTCAGGTGTCTGCTCGCCCTCCCGGAGCGCCACCATCGTGCGCCTGGCCAGGACCCTGGCGTTCCTGATCGCGTGATCCAGCGGCGAGCTGGCCGTCTCGTACCGCAAGAGCTCCTCGCGCCACCGCCAGTGCAGGGGCGAGATCACGGTGAGCTCCTTGCCGGTGTTGAGAGCATCTCGGAGCTCCTCGATGACCTTCTGGGTCGCCCGGGCCTCGTGCAGAGCCTTCGCCGCGCGGCTCGTGTCCGAGGTCTGCACGGCTTCCCCGCACGCCTCCAGTGCCGAGGCCAGCGCCTCCAGGACGGCGGAGGCGTGCCGGTGGGCGATGGCGGCCGGGCTGGCCGGGAGCAGGGCGACCGCCACGATCCCGAGGGTTCCCCCGACGAGCGCGTCGAGCATCCGGGCGGGCCCCCCGGTCCCGCCCGGCGGCATGAGGGTCGCCACCAGCACGGCCGATGATCCCGCCTGGAGCGCCAGGATCTGACCCCGGTCCAGCAGGACCGCGGCGCTCATAGCCAGGGCCACCACGAGGGCGAGCTGCCAGGGGCCGGAGCCGATCTGGGAGATCAGCAGGTCGCCGACCCCGATCCCCAGCCCGACGCCCACGACGAGTTCGGCGAGCCGGCGCAGCCGCTGACCCTGCGTGATCCCGATGCATATGACGGCCGCGATGGGGGCGAAGAACGGCTGGTGGTGACCGAGGAGGTCCCCGGCGACCAGCCAGGCGAGCGCGGCCGCCACGGAGCACTGGGCGATCGAGGGCGCCATCACCATGAGCCGCCGCACCCGTGCCCGTATGCCGGTGCCCGTATGCCGCTCGCGCACTCTCATGACCCCTGGCCCGCCCTCTCGCGTCCGACACGGTGAAACGCGCAGCGTCGGGGCCACCGGTGCGAGACCGGCCCCCGAGCCGCAAGGACAAGGGTAGAGGAGCGGGCAAAATCGAATCGGGTACGTGCGGGCAACCCGGGGTTCGCGCGGGCCGCGCTGCAGGAGTCCTCCTGAACCTTACTGTGTAAAGGCGGTCGGCGGTGGCTATCGCGCCCCCGCGTTGCCAAAACCTAGCAAGCGGGGGATGGGGTGCCCCAATTCCCGACAGACGGTCTTCGTGCCTCCTCTTAACGCATTCCGCATGGAGGCCGGTGCGACTGCTAGTGTTGCCGTCCCCAGCAGGGGACGTACCGAAAAGGAGGTGAGACCCATTACCGCTGTATCAGGCCGGGTGCTCTCACCTCACGGCCGTGCGGTCCACCCGGCATAGGTGCCCGAGAGAGCGCCCTTCGGCATCCCGAAAGGCTCTCATGTCGCTTTCCGCGTCATCTCTCCCTCAATCCGTCATCATCACCATGCTCCGTGCCGCCGGTTGTGTCTTCGCCGAGGACGAGGCGCAGTTGCTCATCTCCGCAGCGCGGACGCCGGCCGACCTCGCCGCCATGGTCGAGCGGCGAGCCGCCGGACTTCCCCTGGAACACGTTCTCGGCTGGGCGGAGTTCTGCGGCCTGCGGATAGCCGTGGACCCCGGAGTCTTCGTGCCTCGCCGCCGCACCGAGTTCCTCATCCGCCAGGCCGCCATCCTCGCCCGCCTGGCCGCCAGGCCCGCCGGACAGGCTCTCGGCCGGTCACGGGTTGTGGTCGTCGACCTGTGCTGCGGCTCGGGCGCGATGGGCGCTGCGCTCATCGCGGCCCTGGACCGAGTCGAGTTGTATGCCGTGGACATCGACCCCGCCGCGGTCCAGTGCGCCCGCCGTAACCTCGGCGCCGCCGGTGCTCAGGTGTACGAAGGCGACCTCTATGAGCCGCTGCCGGCTAAGCTGCGCGGCCGCGTCGACGTCCTGGTCGCCAGCGCACCCTACGTACCGACCGATGCCATCAGGCTGCTGCCCCCGGAGGCACGCGTACACGAGCCGCGGGTGGCGCTCGACGGTGGCGCGGACGGGCTTGACGTGGTGCGGCGGGTGACCGCGGCGGCGAAACCATGGCTGGCACCCGGCGGCTACCTGCTGGTCGAGACCAGCGAGCGCCAGGCGCCGCAGACCGCCGGAGCCGTCGCCCGCGACGGGCTGATCCCGCGGGTGGTCAGTTCCGACGAGCTGAACGCCACTGTGATCATCGGAACCAGGCCCGCCCTCCAGAGTGGACGGGACGGCTAAGCCACACCCCTCGCGCCTATGTGCGCAGGACCCGGCTGGCGACGTCGGCTAGGGTGCGGTTGTCGAAGTGCTGTTCATAGCCATTCGTGGTCAGGCAGGACCAGCACGGTTGCTTCCGACAGGAGACCACGCATTTTGTCTGAGAAACGCGAACAGGCCGAGGCCGCCTCCGAAGGAGGTCGCCTCGGCCTACGAGCTGACTGCGAGAGCTGCTTCGCACTGTGCTGTGTCGCACCGGCCTTCTCAGCCTCGGCGGACTTCGCCACCAATAAACAGGCCGGGCAGGCTTGTCACAATCTGCGATCAGACTTCCGCTGCGGCATTCATACACGCCTGAGGGAACAGGGCTTTCGCGGGTGCACTGTTTACGACTGCTTCGGCGCCGGGCAAAAGGTCTCCCAGGTCACCTTCGGCGGACAGGACTGGCGCCGGGCCCCGGGGGCCGCAGAGCAGATGTTCGCGGTGTTCCCGATCGTGCGGGACCTCCATGAGCTGCTCTGGTATCTCACCGAAGCGCTGACGTTCCAACCGGCCCGCGAGCTCCACGGTGAGCTCAGCCTCGCGCTGGAGGAGACCGAACGCCTTACCCATAGCAGCTCCGATGCTCTCCTGGAACTGGACGTGGCAGCACACCGACGAGAGGTCAATGCCCTGCTGCTGCGCACGAGCGAGCTCGTGCGAGCGGAAGTCGGACGCAAGAAGGAGAACCACAGAGGAGCCGACCTCATCGGGGCCAAACTCAAAGGCGCCGACCTGAGAGGCGCGAACTTTCGAGGGGCATACCTCATTGGAGCTGACCTCCGAGGCGCCGACCTCAGAATGGCCGACCTCATCGGGGCCGACTTTAGAGGTGCGGACCTCAGAGGTGCCGACCTGACCGAGAGTATCTTTCTCATCCAATCACAACTGGATTCGGCGAAGGGCGATAGCACCACTAAATTGCCGTCGTCGCTCACTCGCCCAACGCATTGGTAGCCCTCAGGCACGCTGACCGCTCTCAGTCGGCGGTTGGCAGGTCGCGGAGGTCGCGGAGCGTTCCCAGGAACGCCGGTGTCAACATGAGCAGGCCGGCTCCTGATACCGCGGACAGCAGGTCAAGGGTGCCCACTGGCCAAGCTCTGGATCGCGCCCAGCGCCAGTGCGGTCCACCAGCAGGCGAACAGGACCGGCCGCAGCAGGGTGGGCGCCGGGGTGTCCACGCCGGCGTGGAGGCCGACAACCACACCGCCGCCTCGCCGGGGCGGCGAATCCGCTTAGCGCGCGGCGAAGCACCGTGGTCGCGGCATTGAGGGTCGGGCGGGGGAGGGGCACGACAAGGACGAGCCCAACGAGCATCAGGACCGTACAGGCGCTCATGGGCCACGTTCGGGCGGCTCCCGCGGAGAGCGGGGTGTCCAGTCTTCGCGGTGGTGGTCAGTGGCGGATACATCGGCCTTGTGGTGGTACGGCGCGCCCAGCAGGTCACGCTGCCCGTTCCCACCGACCCGTACCGCGTCGGCCGGACGGCGTTCGACTGGACCGGCCACACGCGCACGGACCCGCTGGCCCCACGACCCGGCACCGCACGTGAACTGGCCGTCTGGTTGTGGTACCCGATCCCGACCGAGGCCGGCGGCAGACGTGCTGCCTACATGCCCGGCGCCTGGGCACGGCTGCATCTCGCAAGCATGCCCGGGTTGGGTGAGACCAGCTTCGACGCCGTTCGCGCTCACGCGATCGAGGATGTGCCGGTGGCCGCCGGCCGATTCGCGGCAGTCGTACTCCTACCCGGCCTTGGCTTCGCCGCGCCGCAGTACACCGCCCTCGCCGAGAACCTGGCCAGCCACGGATACCTCGTCGCCGGCGTCACCCCGACCTACAGCGCGAACCTGACCGTCCTGCACGGACACACGCTGCACGCCCGACGGCGGGCAACCCGCCGGCGTTCGATGCCGCCGACTGCACATTCCGGGCCGTACGTGAAGCGGCCCTGTTATCTGCGGCAAGGGGGAAGTGGTGCCGACCGTTGTGCAGCTGCC
>JAOPYH010000133.1 GCA_025964715.1 Streptosporangiaceae bacterium
CACCTTCGGCCGCTGCCTGCTCGTCGGCCTCGCGGGACTTGATGACCTGCGCCTGGTGCTGCTCGAAGCGGGTGCCGGCGGTACGCGAGAAGCTGGGCCGGCTCGCCTCGCAGGAGGCGCTGTTGGCAGGACTCATCGACGGTCAGATCTGGGCCGCGGAGCCCTGTGGCGACGGATACGTCACCTTCAACCGGCGTTCCATGTACGCCGCCATGAACTGGTGCGTCGAAAACTACTCCGAGCTGGTCGACGTGCTGCGGGAGTTGTGCGGCGGAGGCTCATTGCAATTCCCGGCCGACGCGTCGGTGCTCGAGGACGACGAACTTGCCCAGGTCTTCCGGGAGTTCTGGCACACTCCGCAGCTGGATGCCGTCAAGCGCATGAAGCTGCACCGGCTTGCCTGGGACCTGGTGGGCAGCGAGTTCGCCGGCCGCCACCAGCAGTACGAGAAGTTCTACGCCGGCGCCGGGTTCATCGTGCGCGGCCACAACTACCGCGAGGCTCCCTGGCAGCACTTCCACTCCATCGTGGACGACTTGCTGGGCACCTACACCCACCCCTCCGACGCGCTCGGCCCCCAATCGTGAGTGGTGCGAGGACACACAACGTGACCCTGGCCGACTTCCGGCTGGCGATGAGCCGACTGGCCAGCGGGGTGAGCGTGATCGCCACCGGGGCGGCCGACGACCGGGCCACGTGGCGGGGCATGACGGCGACCGCCGTGTGCTCGTTGTGCGCGGAGCCACCGAGCCTGGTCGTGTGTCTGAACCACGAGACGGGCACCTACAAGGAACTGAGGCAGCACAGTCTGTTCTCCGTCAACGTCCTCTCCAGCCGCGACGTGAGCCTGGCACAGACCTTCGCCGGCCAGCACGGCCTCTTCGGAGCGGGGCGTTTCGACACCGGGGACTGGTCCCCAGGAACGCTGGGGGTGCCTCTGCTCGCCGGCGCGCTGACGTCCTTCGAATGCCGAGTCGCCCGCTCGATTCGGTACGGCACGCACTCGCTGCTGATCGGGGACATCGAAACGATCAGCTGGGCGGACGCGGGAGCCGAAGAGCCGCTCGTCTATCACAGCCACAGATTCCGTGATCTCGGCGCCGAGGTCTGGAAGACAGGAGGTCCCACCACATGACTGAACACGCCGAGGAACGAGACGGCATCGTCTCTGTCGATCACCTGCGGAAGGCGGGCGCCGAGGCGTTCCCGGGCGCGCTCGCCGCCAAGACCCTCTACCCGGACTCCCAGTTCGAGGTCGTCCTCGTACGCGGCCCGAACGCCCGCAACGACTTCCATGTCAATCCCTACGACGAGCTCTTCCTCCAGGTGGAGGGCACGATCCGCGTTGACACACGGGAGCCGAGAGCGGGGCTGCGCCGGAACCTCGTCCACGAGGGCGAACTCTTCGTCGTACCCGCAGGGACCGCGCACTCACCGCTGCGGCCCGAGGGCACCTGGGGCCTCGTGGTGGAGATTCGCCGCCGGCCCGGTGACACCGAGGCCGTGGAATGGTACTGCGACCGGTGCGACGCGCTGATCGAGCGGATGACCATGGAGTCCTCGCAGATGATCGAGTCCCTCATGCCGCTGCTCAACGCGTTCCAGGACAGTGCAGAACGCCGGACATGCCGTTCGTGCGGAACCGTCCTTGCCAAGCCCGGTCCGTTCGTCCTGGACGAGTCGGCATGACGGACGGTGCCCGTCCGGAGCTCGTCGACTGTCACACCCATGTGCTCCCCCGCCGCTGGCTGGACCTGGCGGAACGTTACGGCGACGACCGCTGGCCGGTCCGGCGCGCAGTCGACGACTGCAGCGCCGACCTCTTCGTGGGCGGCAAGCACTTCCGCACGGTGCCGCACACCTGCTGGGATCCCTCCGCCCGGATCGAACAGATGGATGCCACAGGCGTCGACAAGCAATGGCTGTCCGTCACACCAGTGATGTTCAGTTACTGGGCGCCCGCTCGTCATTGCGCGGAAATGGCCCGGCACATCAATGACGGCATCGCGGAGATGACCCACCACGCACCGGACCGGTTCGTCGGGCTGGCCACCCTACCGATGGGTGACCCCGATCTCGCGATCGAGGAGTTGACACGCGCCGTCGGCGAACTGGGCCTCGGCGGAGTAGAGATCGGCACGAACATCGCGGGCCAAGAACTCGACGATCCCCTCTTCCTGCCGGTCTTCGAAGCCATCGCCGAACTGAACCTGCCCGTGCTGGTCCATCCCTGGGACGTACGCTCCGCCGACCGGCTGGCCCGCTACAACGCGATGTACACCGTGGGCATGCCCACGGAGACCGCCTACGCGGCCCTCGCCCTGCTGCAGGGAGGCGTGCTCGGCGCGGCCCCCGGTCTGCGCGTACTGCTCGCGCACGGCGCGGGCGCGCTCGCCTGGCTGTTGCCGCGCATCGACCGAGGGTGGGCGACCTGGCCGGACCGGCGGGGCGGTGCCACTGAGCCTCCTGGAACAATCGCCCGTCGACTCTGGGCCGACTCACTCGTCGGGGACGAGGCCAACATCCGGCTCGTCGGGCGGCGTCTGGGCTGGGACCGCATCGTGCTCGGCACCGACTATCCCTTCCCGTTCGGGGAGGAGCACCCGGGAGCCGTCGTCCACGAGTCCTCGCTCGACACCGACACCAAGACGGCGGTCCTGTCCGCCAACGCCTCCGCCCTACTGACCGGAGCGTCCCGGTAACCGGATCGCACGGCCTTCGGGCCACATCACCGCACACAACGACTGAGGTGGAACATGAGCACTGAAACAGCGCCGACGGCCGCATCGGCGGAGGTACGGTTCAAGGAACTCGGGCTGTCGTTCCCAGCTACACCCAAGAGGACCGGCAACTTCGTCAGCAGTGTCCGCGTGGGCGACCTGCTCTTCCTCTCCGGCCAGGGCAGCCACGACATCCTCGGCAAAGTCGGGGTCGACGTCGATGTCGACAGGGCGCGTGAGGCGTCGCGTGAGGCGATCATCCGTCTGCTCGCCCTCGTCAAGGAGGAGCTTGGCTCGCTCGACCGCGTACGCCGGATCGTGAAGCTGCTCGGATTCGTCAACTGCGAGGCCGGCTTCGACCGCAATCCCCAGGTCCTCAACGGGGCGTCCGACCTTCTCGTGGAGATCTTCGGCGAGGCAGGACGCCATGCACGCTCGGCCATCGGCGCGATCGCGCTGCCCCACAACTTCGCCGTGGAGATCGAGATGATCGTCCAGGTCGAGTCGTGACAGGGCTGCCCGCCGCCCTGACCAGTCCGTCATGACACGGCTCAAGCAGGTCGGTCACTTCATCGATGGCGTGGTGACCGGCTCCGCCGACGGCGCCACCATGCTCTCCGTCGACCCCACCAACCAGGTGGCCTGGGCCGAGGTGGCACGCGGATCCGCGACGGATGTCGACCGGGCGGTCGCGGCCTCCCGGCTGGCATTCGACCGGGGTCCCTGGCCCCGGATGACGCAGCACGAGCGCTCCGCGCTGCTGCACGGGTTCGCCGACGCGCTGCAGGCCCACGCGGATGAGCTCGCTCTGCTGGACACCCGTGACATGGGACGTCCACTCTCGCTGACGCGAGCGCACGACGTCGAACGCAGCGCGGCCAACCTCCGCTTCTTCGCCGACGACGCGCGCTCATCCGCAGATGTGTCACTCCCGGGACATCCTCATCACCACATCTACACCCGCCACGAACCAGCCGGCGTGGTCGCCGCGATCTCCCCGTGGAACTTCCCGCTCATGCAGGCCACCTGGAAGATCGCGCCAGCCCTCGCCTACGGCAACACGGTCGTCCTAAAGCCGGCCGAACAGAGCCCCGCCTCCGCGACCCGGCTGGCCGAACTTGCCCTGCAGGCCGGTCTGCCCCCGGGCGTGCTCAACGTGGTGCACGGCCTTGGGCCCGATGGTGCGGGCGAGGCGCTGGTCTCCCACCAGGGTGTCGACTTGATCACCTTCACCGGTGAGACCCGCACCGGAGAGGCGATCATGCGCGGCGCCGCCGCCGGGGTGCGTGCGGTCAGCTTCGAACTCGGCGGGAAGGGCGCCTCCATCGTCTTCGCCGACGCCGATATCGACAAGGCCCTGTCCGTGGCCGCCGACGCGGCGTTCTCCAACGCCGGTCAGATCTGTCTCGCGGGATCACGCGTCCTAGTGCAGCGTCCCGTCTACGACGAAGTCGTCGAATCCCTGGTGAAGAAAGCGGAGCAGCTGCGTCTCGGTGACCCCCGGGATCCAGGGACGCAGGTGGGACCGCTTGCCTCCGCCGAACACCATGCCAAGGTCACGGGGCATCTGCGGCAGGCTGCCGAGGACGGTGCCGTCACCATGACCGGAGGAGCCCGCGAAGGCTGGTGGGTGGCTCCGACGGTCGTCGTGGACGCCCACAGCGAAACGGCGATCTGCCGGGAAGAGGTCTTCGGACCCGTGCTCACCGTCCACCCCTTCGACACCGAGGAGGAGGCCGTACACGCCGCCAATGCGACGCCGTACGGGCTTTCGGCCATGGTGTTCACCAGCCGACTGGCGCGTGCCCACCGGGTCGCGGCTCAGCTGCGGGCGGGCAATGTCTGGGTCAACTGCTTCTGGGTGCGCGATCTACGCGCGCCCTTCGGGGGGTTCGGTCGCTCCGGTGTCGGCCGTGAAGGCGGCGGCCATTCCCGGGAGTTCTTCACCGAGGCGAAGACCGTGGTGATGGACGTGGCGTGAGGCCCGGCAGGCGCCGGATCACCACCGCCGCGATCCACTTTCCCACTGCCGTCGAGGGGTGGTGATCGCCCCCGTCGACAGCAGCCGTTTCCTTTCAACAGGAGGTATCAACTCAATGGACCTGGGTATTCGCGGACGCACCGCTGTCGTCTGTGCTTCGACCGCCGGCCTCGGTGAGGCCACTGCGCGCGCACTGGCCGCGGAAGGCGTCCGGGTGGTCATCTGCGGGCGTCGTGGAGATGTCGCGAAGGCCATCGCCACGGAACTGCCGGAGGCGGTGGGCGTCGAGATCGATCTCACCACGCCGGACGGTCCCGCTCGACTGGTCGCCGCGGCCGAGGAGGCCTTCGGCCCGGTCGACATCCTGGTGCTCAACAGTCCCGGACCGCCACCGGGTGGTTCGTCGGACATCAGTGACCTGGACATCGTAGGGGCGATGGAGTCGCTGGTGCTGCCTCACCAGCGACTGGTGTCCCTGGTGCTGCCGGGCATGCGGGAGCGTGGATGGGGCCGCGTCCTCGCCTTGGCCTCGATCGGAGTCGTCACCCCGATCCCCAGCCTGGCTCTGTCCAACATCGGCCGTGCGGCTCTGGGCGGTTACCTCAAGACGCTCGCGAGCGAGGTCGCGGGGGACGGCGTCACCGTCAACCTGCTGCTGCCCGGCCGTATAGCGACTGCTCGCACGGTGCAGATGAACACCTACCGGGCCGCCCGCGAGGGAGTCAGCGTGGAGGAGTTCGCCACGCGGGCCCAGGCGGCCATTCCTGCAGGCCGGTACGGCGAGCCGGACGAGTTCGGCGCCGTCGCGGCCTTCCTCTGCAGCGAGGCCGCGTCGTACGTCACGGGTACCGCCCTGCGGTGTGACGGCGGCGCCGTTCCGTCGCTCTGACGACCCCGGATCGCAGGACCGGTGCGCCGCGGCGTCACACACCGCGGCGGACCGTTCGCTCACGTCGCCATCCACACCTGCCTGTTGCCGTTGAGCACATCAGAAGAGGGAGACATGACCGAGAGCCAGGCAGCACTGCTGTTCTTCGATCTCGCTGTGATCCTTTCCCTGTCCCTGCTGGCCGGCCGCGCCGCCCGCGCGCTCAGGCAGCCGGCAGTCCTCGGCGAGATCGTCGCCGGCATCCTCCTGGGCCCCAGCCTCTTCCACGGCGCCGTCTCGGACACGCTGTTCCCCGCCGACCTTCGGCCGTACCTAAGCACCTTGGCCAACGTCGGTCTGGTGTTCTTCATGTTCGTGGTGGGCCTGGAGTTCGACTACGAGCGGCTGCGCGGCTTCGGCCGCGTGACCGGGGTCATCGCGTCGAGTGCGGCCCTCGTGCCGTTCGCACTCGGTTCGCTTCTCGCGCTTCATCTCGCCCGGACCCACGAGACCGACAACCGGCTGGGCTTCGTGCTGTTCTTCGGTGTCGCGATGTCGATCACGGCCTTCCCCGTCCTGGCGAGGATTCTCGTGGACCAGCGGATGAACAAGACCCTCGTCGGTTCGATCGCGCTGTCAGCGGCGGCGGTGTGCGATCTCGCCGCCTGGACGGTGCTGGCCCTGGTGCAGGCGATCGTGGGCAGAACGGGCCACCATGGGGCGGTCCTGCTCGTGGTGCCCTTCGCCGCCGCGCTCGTCTTCTTGGTCCGACCATTGCTGAGGCGGCTGCTCGTCCGCGACGGCGAGGGCCTGCCGCTGACAGTCGGACACTTCGTCACCGTGATGGCCTTCCTCTTCGCCTCGGCCGCAGTGACACAGCTGATCGGCCTGCACTTCGTGTTCGGGGCGTTTCTCTTCGGCTTGATCGTGCCCCGGGAGGCGACCGAGCGGGCCCGTACGGAAATGATGCGGCACTCCCACTCGGGCACCGCGCTCCTGCTGCCTGTCTACTTCATCCTCGCGGGTCTGAACGTCGACCTCAGCACAATGGGCTTGGGCGGGCTGCTCGAACTCTCCCTCATCCTGCTCACGGCGATCACCGGAAAGGTCGTCGGCACCTTCGTCGCCGCACGGACTCAGGGCATGACCACCCGGCAGTCGACCACCCTGGCAACCCTGATGAACACCCGGGGTCTCACCGAACTCGTCGTGCTCGGCGTGGGCCTGCAGGTGGGCATACTCGACAAGGGCCTCTACTCGCAGATGGTCATCATGGCGATCGTCACGACGGGCATGGCGGGGATCATCCTGCGCCGACTGGCCGACCCCCAGGACCACAACTCGCAGGACGGGGACCGACCGCGCGCATCCCCCCTCGACGCAGGGGCATGAGGGACCGGTCCGCGCCAACACGAGAGCCGACGCGACCGCGACACGACACGGGAGCCGCCGCTCGGCTAAGGATCTCCTT
>JAOPYH010000142.1 GCA_025964715.1 Streptosporangiaceae bacterium
TGATGGAGCGGGTAGCAGGGACGTCACTGGTGCCATGCCGGTCTGTCGTCGTGCTGATCATTCGGTCCCCGGCCGGTGGGCCGGTTGTGGGTCCCTGTCTTGACCGCTCCCACGCTACGCCGCATACCCGGAGTGCAGAGACGTACACGGTCGCCCTCGCGCTTCTGGGTGACTTCGTGACCGTTCTGCAACACGCGCCCTGACCCGCGGAGGCGTCTCCGGCTGTCCACCCACGCGTCGGTGGACGCTGTGGCACATACCACTGCCGGACGACGCAGCTATCCCGACCGGGGCTTCCCCGGGCTCCCGATGGAGGCGGGGCGGGGTCCGTCCACGAAGGGATGCGGCAGAGGGTCCTTCGTCAGTCCAGGTAGTCCCGCACTAGGGATGTCTGGGCGGTGTGCGTCCGCGCGTGGAAAGCTCGCTGCTGAGGAGCGGTGTGCATTGAAATATCCTCGACTGAAGCGCAAGACCGTCAGTCAAGATTTCAGACTGGGGGCGGCTCGGTCGGGGACGTTGGGTCCGGGCGGGCTCAGGGAAGCCGCGGCTGGTGTTGCGCGGTGCGTGTTTGGCGAGTGATGATGCAAGGACGCCGGTGGCGGTGTCGTCGTGCCCGCCCGCGCGGCGGCGTCGTTCCAGCAGCCAGTCGGGGAAGTAGGACCCCGAGCGGAGCTTGGGGATCGCCACCTCCAGGGTGCCGGCGCGGGTATCGAACTCCCGTTCCGGTGGGCCCACCAGGATGCCGCGACCGTGGAGAGCTCGGCGCGCACCCGGAACCTGACCCCATATCAATACAGGGTCAGCGACCTGGAGCGGACGTTGGACATCGCACGTCACAGATCACAGTCGACTTGCCTCAGTCGTCCACGCGAGGGGCTGTCATCGAAAGACTTGGACTCAACCGAACCGGGATCAGACCCAATCGATCAACGCCCGCTACCGGCGGGCCGTCAAGGCCCGAGGACACTTCCCTAACGAGGCGTCCGCGCTGAAGTGGCCTTACGCTGTCACCCCGCTCCCTTGAACCCACCGGCCGCCGACCACGCCGCGAGCCGTCCGTCCGCTTCCCGGCCGATCTCCGCCGCGGCGAGTGCCCGTAGGCCCGGTTGGGTGGCGTCGTCGTGGACAGGGTCGTGGCGAGGGCAGCGGCCGGCCGGCCAGAGGGGCAGCGGGAACGCGCATGTCAGCGCGGTCGGCTCCCTGCGCGACCTCCTCGAGGTCCTCGACCAGCCGTGTCTTGCCGACGCCCGCTTCGCCGCCGACGACCACCAGTCCCGGCTCGCCCAGACGGGCCCGCTCCAGCCTTGCCAGCAACGCCTGCATCTGATCGGTGCGGCCGATGAACACCGGACTAACCAGGGGGCCGCTCACGGCGCTAGCCTGCCACTCGACGAGCCGAGGGGCGCGTCGTCCAGCCGATCGACGATCTGACGGCTGTCCCCCCGCCGGCCGTAGTCGCCGTCTCTATTGCGAAGCACCGCCTCGAGAATCGTCGGCATTGCGGGTACCGAGTGCCGCGGGAAGTTGGTGACGGGTGGTGATGCCGAGCTTGCGGTACGCGTTGGCCAGGTGTGTCTCGACGGTCTTGGGTGTGACGAAGAGGGCTTGGGCGATCTGCGCGTTCGTTCGGGCCGTCGATGCCAGGTCGGCGACGCGTCGCTCGGTCGGCGTGAGCGCCTGGACCCCGCTCAACGCCGCCCGTCGGGGGCGGGCGCCGAGGACGTGCAGTTGGCGGCGGGCCTGGTTGATCAGCGCCGTCGCCTGCAGGGTGTCGGCCTGGGCGTAGCCGCGGCGGAGCGTTCGCAGAGCGCTGGCCGTGTCTCCGGTCAGTCGTTGCCGGGTGCCGAGATCGATCAACGTGGCGGCATGTTCCAACAGCGCTGGGCTGCAGTGCAGCAGCGCTTCGGCCTCGGTCAATATCTGAACAGCGTGTCGATCCGGGGCGAGATGCGCGGCGGTGCGCAGGGCGTGGGCCAGAGGGCGCGGCACGCCGAGCTCGCGTGCCTGGTCGACGGCTTCCTGGGCGAGCTGGTCGGCCTGGTGGCTGTCGTCGAGACGGTGCGCCGCGAGGGCGGCGGTGCAGCGCCACGGGAAGAGCCCCGGATGGTCGATGCCGAAGTCGGTGGCGAGGAGGTGCCCGGCCTTCCGTGCGGCGTTCAGTGCGGCTACTGGCTGCCCGTCGGCGAGTGCGAGCTGCGCCCGTCCGTAAAGCTCGACGGGGTAGTCGATGGAGTCGCGCGGCACGGCCGCGCCGAGTTCGATGCTGCGGCGTGCTGCGGCGAGGTCGCCCCGCGCGAGGTGGAGGAGTGTCGACAGTTGGGCGGTCCAGCCGTCGGCTCCGACCCAGCCGTCCTCGCGCACCAGGCGCACCTGGTCGATGTCGGCGAGTGCGTCGATGAGGGCGCCGCGGTGATATCGGGGGATGGCCCGGTGATAGCTGGCGAGGGCGTAGGCGAGCACCGAGCCGCGTTGCCGGGCCGAGCTGATCGCGTTCGTGGCGGCGGTTTCGGCGGCGGCGAGCTCGTCCACGCAGCCCAGTGCCTGGATGACCAGGCTCAGCCCCATACCGTGGGCGGTCCGGTCGACCAGCGGGTCAGCAGCCAACGCGCGGTCGGCCACGGCCCGGACGCGCACGGCTGGCTCGCCGGCGAGCGCGAACTGCAACGCGACGTGGGCAAGCAGCGAGGGATCGGTCGGCAACCGACCGTCGCGGGCGGCCTGGACGAGGCTCGCCATTCTTGGGCGGACGCGCGTCCGCGACGGGGCGTGGAAGGTTCCCGCGCCGAGAAAGTCAGCCAATAGTGCCTGCGCGGTCGGGTCATCTCCGTCGAGGTGGTCGAGCGCTGCTTCGGTGGCTTGCAGCGTCCCCGCGTGATCGCCCTCGGCATAACAGATGCGGGCGCGAACGGCGAGCGCCCGGGCCGTGTCGGATGGGCTGTCCGCCATTCTCAGCGCTTCCTCCACGTGTTTGGCAGCGCCGTGCTCACCGCCGTCGGCCTCGGCCTGGGCCAGCTCGAGCAGAAGATCGAAGCGATCCGGTCCGGTGCGGAGTTCGGCTTGGGCGCGGCGGAGCAGGCGGGCCGCGGCCTTCGGCTCACCTTGCCTGCGGGCTTGCTCGGCGGCCGCGCGCAGCGTCCGCAGGCTCGCGGGATCGCCTTCCGGGCGGGTCAGCAGCAGGTGCGCGGCGATTTTCTGGCCGGGCGCCTGTTCCGCGGCGAGCAACTGGGCAGCGCGGCGGTGGGCCCGGCTCCGGGCGAAGGCCGGTATGTCGGCGTAGACGGCGGTGCCGATCAGCGGGTGCGTGAACGACAGCGGTTCGCCGGCGGTGAGGACGTGCGCCAACGCCAGGGAGTCGGCTGCCTGCTCGGCCGCGTCGACCGGCATCCCGGCCAGCGCCGCTGCCCCGGCGAGTGAGACCGGTGCGCCGAGGATGGCGACCGCGACGGCCAGTTTCTGGGCAGAAGGGGGCAGGCGGGCGAGGCGGACCAAGACCGCCCGCGCAACTGAGGCAGGCACCAGGCGCTCCACCGCGGCGACCGAGTCGTCGGTGGGGGACACGTGGTCGGCGGACAGCGCGTGGATCAGTTCGTGCACGAGGAACGGGTTGCCGCCGGTGACCCGGGCACACGCCTGGACGAAGGTGGGGGCGGCGCCGGCCAGACTCTGCTCGACGACCTCGGCCACGGCGGCCGGGCTCAGTGGCGCGGGCCGAAGCACCCGGGCGTGGGGGAGGGCCCGCACGGCGTCGAGCAGGTCCATCGCCTCGTCTGCCTCACCGGTGCGGATGGCGATGACGACGGCTACGGGTAGACCATCGACGCGGGCCGCGAGGTGCAGCACGAACCGCAGCGACGCGCGGTCGGCCCACTGCGCGTCATCGAGGATCAGCAGCACAGCCGTGTGGGCACCCGGGCCGCTCGGGGCGACGAGATTGGCCGTCAGCCAGAACAAGCCACGCAGCACACCCTCGCCGTCGGCGTCCGCGCGCAGCGCCCCGTCGAACAGCGGTGCCGCCAACCGTGCCTGGCCGGCGAACAGACGGTCGCGATCCTCGTCGGACGCCTTCGCTGCAGCGGTACCGAACAGCTGGGCCGCAACCAGATAGGGACTGTGACAGTCGAACTCACTGCCGCGCGCCTGGAGCACCCGGGCATCGGCGGCCTGTTCGAGAGCAGCTGCGAGCAGACGCGACTTGCCGATGCCGGCCGGACCCTCGACGACCACGACCGACCCCACCCCGCTGCGGGCGCCAGCGATGACGTCGCGCAACTCGGCAAGCTCGGCGTGGCGTTCGAGCACGCCGCCGGTGACCGTGTCGCTGCTCATCGCCTCCCCGTCCGCGCCCGACCCTAGCCCGGCGCTTTCACGGCGAGTGGACTGACGCCGTCTCGGGAAGTACGAAAGGTGCCTCTGGCCTGCAAGGATGTTGCTTGCTGAGGGCAATATCCGCGCCGGCCAGGAGGCACCTTTCTGGTGAAGAAGCGTAGCGGGCTCTATCCCCGTCTGGCGGTCGACGGGTCCGGCCGCAAGGTCGTTTCCGAGGCTGGGGGTGTGTTGCTGACCCGCACCGCGGCAGCGGTCGGGCTGGATGCGGCGTTGAGCGCGGCCCTGGCCCGGTGGCGGCGGCCGTTCCCCCGCCACGACCCAGGCAAGATCGTGCTGGACCTGGCCATCGCCCTGGCGATGGGTGGGGACTGCCTGGCCGACATCGCCCAGCTTCGGGCGCATCCGCAGGTGTTCGGGCCGGTGGCGTCGGACCCGACGGTGTCCCGGTGCATCGGCACCCTGGCCGCGAACGCCCCGGCCGCGCTCGCGGCGATCGCC
>JAOPYH010000153.1 GCA_025964715.1 Streptosporangiaceae bacterium
GTGCCGTTGTAGAAGAACGCGCCGGGCGAGTTGATCACGAAGTTGGTGCCGATGAACGCGGTCGCGGTGACGGTGCCCGACGCGGTGATGCTGAAGAAATACGCCTGCCCGGTCTTCAGGATCGCCCACCCGGTCTGCCCGGCGATCGAGAAGTTGGGCGACTGGATCCCGGGGATCAGCAGGTTCTGCCCCGCGACGATCGGCTGCGCGAAACCTTCACCGACGGTCGGCGCGCCGCTGATCATCGCCTGGATCTGCGCGATATCGTCTGGGGTTAGCGTCATCTGACGGCTGCCCGCCGGTAGTTCGAGACCGCGGTGCCGAACACCTGCAGCGTCGCGGTCGCCAGCGCATCACCGCCGGACCACACCGCCCACAGGTAGATCCCGGGATAGAACGGGACGCCGGCGACTTTCCCCGAGCTCGCCGACGCGCCCGCGTAGGTGGAGTCGATCAGCTGGATCGGGCCGTTGGAGTTCCCGGTGTAAAGGAACCCTGACGGGATGTTCACCGGGTTCGCGATCGACAGGCTGGCCAGCGACAACTGCCACATGACACCGCTGGGTGGGGTCAGGCTGCACTGCCCGGCGCCGAGCGCGCTCAGCTTGACCGTGCTGCTGGCCGAGATCGGGTTCGTGGCCATGGACTCAGGTGATCCACGCGGCGAAGTTCCCTGCCGGGAGGCCCGTGACGGTGCCCCCGGCGAGTTGCGTGCCGACAATCGGCGCCGTGGCTTGCGTTCCCGCGGTACCGAACAATGGTGGCATCAGGTTCGCGGCTCCGGTGGTGGAGTTAATCCCGCCCAAGGTCGGGGCCGTGGTGGACGCGGTCGACGACACCGCGATGTAAAACAGGCCGGTGTACGGGATCGCGTAGGGCACGATGACGGGCATTGTTATCAGCGTGCTATTGGTCTGCGCCACAGCGCCCCGATCAGTGGTGACAGCCAGAACGTTCAGGCTTATGTCAGTGATGCCGAACCACAAATTCGTTGCCCCGGTCGCCCCGGTCCCGCCGATCAGGACAGCGATGTTCGTTACCACCAGCCCGGCGGGCAGGGGCAGGCCGCGGACAGCGACTTGCCCGGTAGTTGTGAGCGCTGCCAGGTTCGCTGAGGAGAGCTGCCCGCGGGGAAGGGTCCGCGCAACGGTCCCGGCCAGCTCGTCGTACAGGCCGGACATCAGCATCTCGGCGCTGCCAGCGTGGGGCAGCCCCACGTCGATGTATGGCATGGGCTGGCCCTCCCTCCGTTATGAAAGCGTCTAGCTGGGGGAGTCCCAGCGCTCGACTAGGACGGTGACTTTCACGGAGTTGGTGCCGTCGCCGATCATGTACAGCGCCTGGTTGTTCTCCACGACCGTCTGCAGGCCGGGTTGCCCGGCGGCGAGGAACCCGCCCACCGGGGGGTTGGCCTGGCATTGCGCCGCAGTGCCCACCCACACGTTGCCCGCCGCGCCGTTCACGATGATCGTGGCCCGGTGCCGGTTGGGGTCGTACGGCAGGATGGGCCGCGCCTGGTCGGCACCGGCCGGGGTGATGTACGTGCCCCATGCCCCGAAGTCGGCCGCCTGGGTCTGGGTGTTGAGGTCGTGGCCGACGTGAACCGGGACCGCAGCCGGGGCCGCGATCTCCGTCTCAGGCTCGCGGACGTCCTGCTCAGCCATCAGTACCCCGCGCTGTAGGACAGGTCAGGCTGCGGGCTGTCGGAGTAGTCGCTCATCGGGAACGCGGTGTCGTTCGACTCCACGGCCACGCCGGTGATCGACGAGCCCGCCGCGTCGGCCAGCTTCCCGGTCGCCGGGTTCACACCGTTGGAGTGCTTGGCCATGTAGTCGATGCCACCGAGGGCCAGACCACCGATCAGGAACGAGTTGAGATCCCGGGTGAGCAGGAAGATGAACCCGAGTACCGCAGCCGACTTGTACGCGGCGGCCTTCCGGGACGACTCGATCGTCTGGTCGTGCGGCGGTGCCGAGCGGATGTCCGCGTGGCTGGGCAGCGCCGAGTTGTAGATGACGTAGACAGCGGCGGCCTCGGCCAGGCCGACCATCACCGCGCTGTCCGGCTTCAGAACGCTTTTGAGGGCCATTGGTTTCTCCTTAGGTCTTGGCGTAATGCCAGGTCAGGCCGACGTGGGTGCCCTTGGCCACTGAGGTCCCGGCCTTCGGGTGCTCGGCGGTCACCTTCCGCTCGTAACCGTGCTTGTCCTTCGCGGTGTCGGCGTTGTAGGCCAGCCCGGCGTCGGTCAGTGCCTCATGCGCCGCGTTCACGGTGCGGCCCACGACGTTGGGGACCTTGACCTTCGTCCCGGGGCCGCCGCCCGGGCCGGTGGCGCTGGTCTTCATGGCCGGCGGGTAGCCACCCGGGCCGGAAACCGGCGGGTAGCCTTCCTCCGCGATCGCCTGGTCCACCAGGGACTGCTGCGCGGTACTGAGCGCCCGTCCGGTGAGATAGTTGCCAAGGGCCGCAGCCAGGGTGGCCTGGTTGATCCCGAGGCCGCCTAGGTCCGTCTCAGCCTGCTGGGCCCACTCGCCGTTGGTGGTGAACCCCCCGGCGCCCGGGATGGTCGCGGCGGCCGGGGTCGCGGCCAGGTAGCCGCCGTAGTTCCCGAACCCGCCGCTGCCGTAGGACCCGGAGCCGTACCCGCCGTCCTGCAACGCGGCCAGGTCCATCTGGTCCTGGGCGGACCCGGCGATGTCCCCGGTGGCCGGGTCGATCTGGCCGGAGGTGTCCGTCGCCGTGGTGTCGGTGCTCGTGGTCGCGGCCGCGCCGGTCTGCCTGCGGCGGTACACGAAGGAGCCGATCGACGCGACCGAGCCGAAACCCAC
>JAOPYH010000157.1 GCA_025964715.1 Streptosporangiaceae bacterium
CGTTGAAGACCACGCCCTGCGCGTCGCACTCCGAATACCGGACCCGGATCCGGTGGGTGAAGATGTCGCCCATCCCGGCACTCTAGCCACCGGCAAAGGAGGTCCTCCGTTCGGGAACGAGGACGAAGTCTCCGAGGCCGTCGCGCGTCTCGCTGTCCGGCGGTTCTGCCGGCTCCGGAGGCTCGGGTGGCCGCTCGCCGGGGTTGGGGTTCCCATGGGGGCAGGCACCGGAGGATGAACCGGTCCCTGCCGTCCCGTAGTTCCTGGACCCGGCCGTGGTGGTCTGGTTATAGGAGCGTGCAGCGGTTGCCGGCCTCGATGGCGAAGATCAGAGGGCGATGAACTCCAGGCCACGGTCCTTCAGTCTTGGGATCACCGTGCGCAGAGAGCTGAGGGTCTGGGACCGGTTCCCGCCCCCGTCGTGGCAGAGCAAAATGTCACCGGCCTTGCCTCGCAGCAGTGTGCGTGTGATGTGGTCGGTGCCCGGCCGGGACCAGTCCCGTGGGTCCACGTCCCAGTCGATCGGCAGCATGCCGTGCTTGGCGACCGACTTGAGGACGCCGTGCGACCAGTTGCCGCCAGGCGCCCGGAAGAGCCTCGGCGTGGTCCCGGTGACGTCCTGGATATGCCGATGGGCATCGCTGATCTCGGCCTCGATGCCACGAGCCGAGAGCCGGGCCAGTGAGATTGGATGATGCATCGTGTGGTTGGCGACCTGGTGGCCGGCCGCCACGATCTCCCGGAGGAGTTCGGGCGACTCCTGGACCTCGATGCCGATCACACAGAACGTCGCCTTCACCTTCTGCTCGTCGAGAAGCTTCAGGACCTTCGGCGTCCATTCCGGGCTGGGGCCGTCATCGATGGTCAGTGCGATCGCGTCCGGCGGCGCGTCGGGGAGGATGTCGTGGATCTTGAATACGGGGGTGTCGCGCACGGGGACCGGTGTCGGACTCGGAGGCAACGGCGTGGCCCGCGGGGTCGGGGACGACGAGACGCGGGGAGCCGGGACGCGGGCGGCGGGATGTGGCACGAGGCGTGAAGAGGCGGTGTGCCCCCCGTCGCCGCGCAGGAGCGCGGAGCCGGTGAAGGTCACGCCGGCCACGCCGAGCGCGCCCAGGCCAAGCGCCTTCCGCCGGCTCATCTCCGTGCCAAGATCCATGTGCTCACCCTATGAGCCAAACCCTTGCCATGGCCCGTAGCCGTCGAAGTGACAACGACGTGTATAGAGTTGTCGGCACGACGGTTTGCGGGTCCATGGACCGGTGTGAGACTCGGCCACGGCGGCGCGGCCTGCGGCGATATCGCGTCCCAGGCCTGCTCCCTGAGGAAGCGCGTACGGTGCTCAGGTGCCAACACTGCGAGATGATCTCGGTCACCATGTGGACCTCCCCGCGGACGTGCGCCGTGTCGTGTCACTGGTCCCGTCACTCACCGAGTCGGTCGCCGCCACGGCTCCGGGCCTGCTCGTCGGCGCCACCGACTGGTGCACGCACCCGGGAGACCTCCAGGTGGCACGCGTGGGGGGCACGAAGAACCCGGACGTGGCCCTGGTCCGGCGTCTGTGCCCTGATGTGGTGCTGGCCAACGAGGAGGAGAACCGGCCCGCCGACCTGGCCGCGTTGCGAACGGCCGGAATCCCCGTGTGGGTGACCGCGATCCATGATCTCGACGAGGCGCTGGCCTCCCTCGGACGGATGCTGGGTGCCGTCTGCGGGAACGCCCGACCGGCGTGGCTGGCCGAGGCAGATCGCGCCTGGAGCGGGCTCACGGTGATGAAGCCTCGCCGGACGGGGATCATCCCGATCTGGCGCCGCCCGTGGATGATCCTCGGCCGCGACACCTTCGCAGGGGACCTGCTGGCCCGGCTCGGTGTGGACAACCTGTGGGCACACCACGCCGAGCGCTATCCGAAGATCCCGCTGGCCGAGCTCTGCGCGGCCGGCGCAGACGTGGTCGTGCTTCCCGACGAGCCCTACCGTTTCACCGCGGGCGACGGCCCGGAGTGCTTTCCGGGCTCGGCCAGCGCGCTGGTCAGCGGGCGTCACCTGACCTGGTACGGGCCGTCGCTCGTGCAGGCGCCGGCCGTGCTGTCCGGCCGCCTCCGGTCCGGGACCCCCTTCATGCGGAAGTGATCATGACTTCCGCGCAGCGGCCGCTGGCGTGTCCTCGGTGCGACGGCGCCGGCGGCCGACGACCCGCCGCAACCCAACGGCGGCGGCGGCCACCGCGACCACAAGCGCGAAGGCGGCCGCGACCCACCAGAATCCGGCCCGGGCCAGCAGGCGGGCCACGATCCCCTGCAGCTCCGTCGCCGTGGCGATGACCGGGTCGTCGGCCGCGGCCCCGGCGTTGAGGCGCCACTCGTACCAGCCGTAGTAGGCGACATAGCCCCCGGCGACCACGAGCAGGCCGCCGCTCGCCCGGGAGACATAGGGCAGCAGCCGCCGCGTCCGGGCGACCACCGCCTGGCGGGCCAGCGCCACCATCATCGACAGCAGCCCGACCACCACGCCCATGCCCAGGCCATAGGCGACGAAGGCGCTGAGACCTCGGAGCACGCCGCCGCTTCCGGACACCATCCCGGTGACCGCGAGGAAGGGAGCGGCGGTGCACGACAGCGAGGCCACCGCATAGGAACAGCCGTAGCCGTACAGCGCGGCGAGTGAACCCGAGGGGTGCGCGGTGCGCAACCGCGGCAGCCGCAGCACCAGCTCACGGCCGGTCAACAGGCGCCCGCCGAGCAGAATGAGGACGATCCCGATGACCATGGTGGCCCAAGGCAGGTATCCCTGGATGGACGCCGTCAGAACCGAGACCACCAGGCCGAAGAGCCCGAAGACCGTCACGAAGCCGGCCGTCATGGCGGCGGACAGCCGTAACGCCCGCCAGACCCCACCCGCGCCCGGCTCCGCCACAAGGAGCGCGAGGTAGGACGGCAGCAGGGCGAAGCCGCACGGGTTGAACGCCGCCACCAGGCCGGCGGCCAGTGCCAGCGGGACCACCTCCATCGGGGCCTCCTACCCGCCGGCGAGCGCGCGGACGTGCCGCTCAAGCCCGGCCTCGCCCAGGGGGCCGGCGTTCCGGGTGGTACGGCCGTCTCTGGTCATGAATAGGAACGAGGAATGCGAGGTGACCTCGAAGTGCGCGTAGAGCCGGCCGGTGCGGTCGTCGAGCTGTGTGATGGCCGCCGTGCCGGTGCGGGTGACGAACCGCCTCATCTGCTCCCTGCTCCTGTCCAGCCCGGCGATGCCGACGAAGCTCACCCGGTCGCCGTACCTCCTCGCCACGTCCGCCACGTGCGGGCCCTCGAAGGCACATTGCGTGCACCACGGTGCCCAGAACCAGAAGACGACAGGCCGTTCGGCCAGGTCGGAGCCGACGAACGGCTTGCCGTCCAGGGTCGTCCCCTCGAACTCGAGTTGCGGCGGCAGGCTGCGCAACCGGCCGCCGCCCGAGCTGCGGCCGGGCGGCGCGCCGCCGAGCCCGTCCGTGTCGTGACCCGTAT
>JAOPYH010000173.1 GCA_025964715.1 Streptosporangiaceae bacterium
ATCGGCGACCTGGAGTCGCACGACCGGGCGTGCCGCCGGCTCGCGCTCGGCGCGGACACCGCGGTGCTGGCCGTCGACTACCGGCGGGCGCCCGAGCAGCCGTGGCCGGCCGCGGTGGATGACGCCATGGAGGCCGTTCGGTGGGCCGCCGGGAACCTGCGTGAGCTGACCGGTGCGGCCGGCCCGCTGGTCATCGCGGGCGACAGCTCCGGCGGGAACCTGGCCGTGCTCGCCTGCCTGCGGTTGCGCGACGAGGGCGGGCCGCTGCCGGACGCCCAGGTCCTGATCTATCCGAACACCGACCTGACGCTGACCAGGCCCAGCGTGACGGAGAAGGGCACCGGCTGGGGTCTGTCCGCGGATGCGGTGGCGTGGGGCGCGGAGCTGTGGGTGCCCGATCCGGAGCTCCGCGCGGACCCGAGGGTCAGCCCGCTGCACGCTGCCGAGCTCAGCGGCCTGCCACCCGCCGTGGTGGTCACGGCAGAACACGATCCGCTGCGTGACGACGGCGAGGCCTATGCCGCCCGCCTCCGTACGGCCGGTGTGCTCGTACTGCATCGCCGTGAGCCCCGGATGCTCCACGGGTTCCTGACCCTCGACACCGTGTCCCCGGCGGCAGCGGCCGCCGGGGACAGGCTGTTCGCCGACATCGCCGGCGTACTGTCCCGTACCAGCGGAGCGGGCTAGCGCCTTGTATCCGGCATTTCAGTTATGGCACGGTCGGGCCATGGAGCGCTTCGACGATGACATGCCGGGGAATGTGGCGGCGTACGAGCAGACCGTACGGTCGACGATCACACTCGCCGAGACGTTCGGCCCCGCGGAGTGGGACCTGCCCACTGAATGTCCGGGCTGGACCGTGCGGGATCAGGTGGCTCACATCATCGGCGTCGAGCGGATGATGCTGGGCGATCCCGAGCCGGAGCACACGCCCGCGGAGCCACCGCACGTACGCAATGACTTCGGCCGGATGCTCGAGGTGGCCGTCGACGCGCGCCGTACGGAACCGGCCGAGATGGTGCTCGCGGAGCTGCGGGAAACTCTGAAGCGGCGGCTGGCCGCCCTGGAGACCACCGATCCGGAGCAGCAGATGAAGGCTCCGGATGGGCGGATGGGGCCGTACTCCCGGATGTTGATGTTCAGGGCCTTCGACTGCTGGATTCACGAGCAGGACATCCGCCGCGCGGTCGGCCGTCCGGGCAACCTGGACGCACCCGCCGCCGAGCGGGCCCGTCAGATCATGGTCTCGGGCCTTCCGTTCGTGGTGGCCAAGCGGGCCGGCGCGGGCCCCGGCTCAACCGTCGCCCTGGAGATCACCGGGCCGCCGTCGTTCCGGTCGTGCGTGGTCGTCGGCAATGACGGGCGCGGCCAGGCGATCGAGTCGACGCCGGACCCGACCGTCACACTGCGGATGGGCTGGGAGAGCTATGTACGGCTGGCCGCGGGACGCTGTGGGCCCGGGGAGGTCGAGGTCTCCGTCGACGGCGACCGTGACCTGGCCTCCCGGATTCTGGGGAACATGGCCGTGACCCCGTGAGCCGCCGCCGCGACGAATAAATAGGAGGAAGCGGGACCGGCACCACAGACATAATCGGCGCCATGACATGGATTGCTCCGGAGACCACACGCACCGAAGCGCCGCCTGTCGGCGACGAGCGAACGATGCTGGAGACCTGGCTCGACTTTCACCGCGGCACACTGTTGTCGAAGTGCGCCGGGCTGACGGCCGAGCAGCTCAGGTCACGCAGCGTGGAACCGTCCAGCCTCTCGCTCCTCGGCCTCGTGCGACACATGGCCGAGGTGGAGCGAAGCTGGTTCCGCACCAGGTTCGCCGGGGAGCCGGTCGGCTACCTGTATTGCAGCGACGCCGATCCCGACGCGGAGTTCGACCACGTGGACACTGCCGACGCGGAGGCGGACTTCGATGTCTTCACCCGCGAAGTCGAGCTCGCCCGCAAGGCGGCGGCCGGGCATTCACTGGACGAGACGTTCCTGCACCCGGAGCGTGGCGTGGAGATGAGCCTGCGCTGGGTCTACGTCCACATGATCGAGGAATACGCCCGCCACAACGGCCACGCGGATCTCCTGCGCGAGCGGATCGACGGCGCGACCGGGGACTGACTTGTAGCCGATAACAGTCGAGGGCCCTGCCAGGAAGCTTCCTGGCAGGGCCCTCGATGCTTGCGTACCGGTGTGCAGGTCGCCTCTCGGCGAAAGGCTCAACGCGGCTCCAGCCGAACGGTAATCCGCGAAGGCTATAGATGAGCCCGGGGGACACTGGACACACCGGCCACGACATATAGAACCACCGACGGCCGACCGTTGTTCCCGTGCCTGCTCCCCGCTCCCGGACTTTGTGGGACTCCCTCCGCCTCGTTGATGCAGCGCCAAGGATCGCCCGGCACCGCAGCTCCTGGCCCGCGCGAGGTGCCATAGGTCTCATGACTAGTCCTGGCCTTCGTTGCCGGAGGCAAGCCTGCGCCTCCTCTACTCGCGTGATGGAGGGCCAGAGTCCGTCATACCCTGCCCTCTGGAGCGAAAGTGCCGTCGAAGGGACTCGCGAACCAGCGTGATCGGTGATGAGAGTCCCGTGGCGCTGACCGTTTTATTCGAGTTCGAAAGCTGTACAGGCGATATGCTCAGCTTTGCGCCCCAAGGAGGATCGATCAGTGACCGATGACGACTTCGGGGCGACCATCGCGAAGCGACGCCTCTCCCGTCTACTGGCAGACCTAAGAACTGAGCGCGGTTACACGGGGAACCAGGTCTGCGACCGCCTGGGTTGGGGTCGTGGCAAGGTTGGCCGGTTCGAGGCGAACCAGTGGAAGCGCCCCGAAATGAGCGACATCCGAGACCTGCTCCGCCTCTACAAGGTCACAGAGGACGAGCGATCGGTGCTGGAGACACTGGCAACGCTTGCGCGAACCAGGGCGTGGTGGCGTCAGTACGGGGATGTCTTCGACAACGAATATCCCGGCTTTGAAAGCGACGCGGCCCGGATCAGCGTGTACCTCCCATTGATCTTGCCGGGACTCCTCCAGACGCAGGCTTATATCGAAGCGCACATGCACGCCGGCTCCCGATCGCCGCAGTGGCAGGAGCGTGCACTTGAAGCGCGCTTGCGCCGACAGAGGATCTTGGACCGTACGGATGGCCGTGCTCCTGAACTGGTGGCCGTGGTAACCGAAGCCTCCCTGATGTACCGCTGGGGAACTCAGGACGCGCGACGGGCTCAGATCGCGCACCTTGTGAAGATGAGTCGGCGTCCGAACGTCGAGCTCCGCATGTTGCGCTTCGCGGACGGACCACATCCGGGCATGAGCAGCATGATCAGTGTCTTCGACTTCCCCGGCGACGAACCCAGCGTCGTCTATCTGGAGAGCGACGCCACGCTCCAGGAGCTCAACACGCCTGCAGAGGTTGACTCCTACATCGAGATCTTTGGCCAGATCAAGGCTGCAGCGCTGGAGCCCACCGCGACGACGGCTTGCCTCAAGAGCCTGAGTGAAGCACTGGAGTGAGCAATGACGGATCTTTCTCAAGCGACATGGCGCAAATCAAGCCGTAGCAACGGTGCGAACACGGGTTGCGTTGAAGTAGCGACAAATCTGCTCCGCTGGGCGGCTGTACGCGACAGCAAGGATCCCGACGGCGGCGCACAGATCATGGAGCGCTCCGAGTTCTTCGCCTTTATTCAGGCCGTCAAAGCGGGCCGTTATGACCTCTAGGCACTCGTCCCATGACCTTCTGATCCCCTGGCAACGTCTGGGGGATCTTTCTTCTGGCACAGGGGGCGCCCATAAAATCCACCTCCCCCAGAGAAAAAACCAGTCTATAAACGTCGAACCGCCATATATGGCACCCCTCTTTTGCAGGAAACCGTTGTTGGCCGCCGTCGTGCGCCACATACTTTGTGAATCGCACATTCGGAATCACGGATCAAAGATCAACCGTCTCCAGCAGCTCGAGCCGAGGGGAAACCGATGTCGAACCACACCGAGATCGCCCGGTTAGTGATGCTCAGCTTTCCGGGCTGGAGGTGCTGGTTCGGCTCCATGACCGAGGCGTGGTGGAGCCTGCCGCCGCCCGAGCACGAATACAAATCGCTGATCGAGGCACCGACAGCGCAGGAGCTGGTGGTCCGGATGCGGGACCTACATAGGCCCTCGACTGAGATCGATACATCCGTCGAGACCGGCCCCGGACGGCAGGAAATCACTGCGGGCCCCCGCGGCTACAGACCTCAACCGAACACTGGATCTTCGGCCGGGCGACTTCCCCCCGTTACCGCCTCGCCGGAAGGCACGCCGCGGTCCCCGGCATGGTGACGACGCCGGGAAGAGGGATGGCCGCCATCCCGGGCCGCGTTCGTGCTCGTACGCAAGGAGCACACATGACGACACTGACCACCGCCACCTATGGTCCGGTCCCATCGGATGCGATGTGCTGGCGCCGATCGTTTCCCGGCCGCGCGGACCAAGGGCACTCGGTGCGGCAGCTGGCGACGGTCCTGCTCGGCAATGGCCGGCTCACCGACGACCTCG
This sequence comes from Streptosporangiaceae bacterium, assembly GCA_025964715.1. Classification (GTDB taxonomy): domain Bacteria; phylum Actinomycetota; class Actinomycetes; order Streptosporangiales; family Streptosporangiaceae; genus Actinomadura_C. The sequence continues at coordinate 4,545 of JAOPYH010000173.1, forward strand.
TACAGGCCCTCGCCGAGCTTTTCTGCAACGCCGTCCAGCACACCCATTCGGGCGACCCGGGGGGACTGGTCCTGGTCGAGATCCGACGCTGGTCCGGCGGCGCGGCGATCTCGGTGACCGACCAAGGCGGACCCGGCCATCCGATTCCCAAGGAGCCAGAACCTCTGGCCGAGAACGGCCGCGGGCTTTACACGGTCAGCGCCTACGCCGCCAGCTGGGGATGGCATGGGAGCACGCATGGCCGTACCGTCACCGCTGTCTTCACCGCATGACCAATGAGCCCGAACTCCTCACAACATCAGAGGTGGCCCGTATCTTCAAAGTCGCCCGCTCAACCGTCGCCGGCTGGGCCGCCCGAGGCCTCATCGAATACACCCGAACGCCTACCGGCCGGCTCCGGTTCTACCGGCGCTCGGTGGACCGGCTTCTTCAGCAGGAGCGCCGAGGTATCCACGACTGATCCTTCACCCGAGGAGACCCCATGACCGGGGGAGCAGAGACATCCCCTCCACCCCGGCGGACACGACGACGTCTCGTCTTGACGATCGCGCTGGTCCTCGCGGTGGTGGCGGTGATCGAGCCAGCGGCGCTCCAGCGTTACCAGGCCCCCACGGGAAGCAACTACATCGATCTCCCCGAGTAGATCGGGGCTTCCCGCTACCGCCACACACGGCCCCCACGAGGTGCCGTATCCCACTGGCCACGTGCTCCCGGTTCGTCAGAACGGATCGTTCAAGAGGAGCGCCGGAGACCGGCACGCTGATCCCAGCGCCGGTGTTCAGCACTCACCGGCTCGCTTATGCGGTTCCGTGGTCGGTGTCGCCCTGCCATCATCGGTCCTGTGTGCCGCAGCAGAGTCATCGCCATCGGAGCCGTACTCGCGTTCGTCGCCGCATGCTCGCCGGGAGCGAAGAACGGCCGAACAGAACCACTGCCGGTCAAACCGACGCCCACGGTACCGGGGCAAGCTGTCGTTCTCGGCGGGAACGGTCAGCTAGCGGGTAACCCGAAAGATGGCGCGTATGCCGTTCAAACGCCCTTGATCCCCGTAGGGCCGATAGCGGCCGCCTCGGACGGGTCGGTGTACGTCCCCGTAAAGATTTCGGGCCACGGAGAAACCGCCTCAAGAATCGCACGCATAAGCCGGGACGGGATGTTGACGCTTATGGGCCCGATATTGGCGTGGG
>JAOPYH010000177.1 GCA_025964715.1 Streptosporangiaceae bacterium
CGGAGACCGCGCAGTTCGTCTACCGCGCGCATTCGATGGACAAGCCCGAAGTGCTCGCGCGCATCCTGCAGGCCGACGGGCGCGGACTCGCGATGGTCTTCTGCCACACGAAGCGACAGTGCGACAAGCTCGCGGCCGACCTCAGCGAACGTGGCTTCGCGGCCGCAGCCGTGCACGGCGACCTCGGTCAGGGCCAGCGCGAGCGTGCGCTGCGGGCGTTCCGGCACGGCAAGATCGATGTGCTGATCGCCACGGACGTGGCCGCCCGTGGGCTCGACGTCGACGACGTGACGCACGTCGTCAACTACGAATGCCCCGAGGACGACAAGGCCTACGTGCACCGCACCGGCCGTACCGCCCGCGCGGGCAAGGAGGGCATCGCGGTGACGCTGGTCGACTGGCGCGACCTACCGCGCTGGAAGGTCATCAACACCGCGCTCAGCCTGCCCTTCGCGGCACCGGAGGAGACCTACTCCACCTCCGAGCACCTCTATTCGGTGCTCGACATCCCTACCGACGTGACGGGCACCCTGCCCAAGGGTCAGCGGGAGCGGGAGGGGCTGGCCGCCGAAGAGCTCGAGGACATCGGCGAGACCGGCCGCAGCCGCTCGCGCTCCCAGGAGCACGAGGAGCCCCCGAAGCCGCGCCAGCGCAACCGGGAGCGGGAGCGGGCGCGGACTCGCGCCGGCAAGCCGGTCGAGGCCGCGGCCGCGGCCCCCAAGGCCGACGCGGCGCCGGACAACGTCGTCGACGCGGTCGCCACCGAGCGCAAGCGCAGCCGTCGCCGCCGCAGGACCCGGGGCGGCTCCGCCACGGGCAACGGCGAGAGCTCCGCGACCGCCTAGCGCCACGGCCGAGCAGGCCTGGCTCTGACATCCGCCCATCCGACCTGGATGGGCGGATTTCTCATGTACGGGCGCGCAGGCGTACGGCCTGGTGAGGACGGTCGGTCACCAGGACCGCGACCCTCCGGTCGAGGAGGAAACGGCGCATCAGCGGTTCGTCGTTGACGGTCCAGACCATGGCCGGGATGCCTGCCGCGGCACACCGCCGCAGCACCCCCAGCCTGGCCAGCCGATGGTTGACGGCCACCCAGTCGGCTCCGCACCCGCGCAGCACCGTCACCGGGCACAGATCGCGCGCCGCGCCGCGCTCCCAGAGGTTCCGGCCCACCGAGAGCGCCGTTGACACCTGAGGGAAGGTCCGGCTGATCAGCGCGATCGACGCCGGCTCCCGCGTGGTGACCACGAAGTTGTCCGGTCCGAGGATCTCGAGCGCCAGTGCCACGACCTCGAGCTCCATGCCCCGTTCCTTCAGGTCGAGATGCCCGCGGACCCGGCCGGCGAGGGTCTCCATCGCCTCGCTGGCGAGCAGCACGGGAACGCCCGCCGCCTCGCACACCTCCTCGTAGGACGCGGTGGCGAGGACTGTGCCGTTCACCTGCGGGTCGTGCCTGACAATGATCTCGCCGTCGGCCGTCCGGCGTACGTCGATCTCCACGTACTCAGCGCCGCTCGCGGCGGCGGCCTCGAGGAAACCCGGCTCGGCGGCGTCCGTGCGGTGCACGGAGATCGCGGTCATGAACGCAAGTTATCAGCGACGCATCGTGACCGGTGACCGCGGTGGTAGGGCTCGGTAGGGTGGAGCATCGTGAGTACGCCCCGCTTCCTTGACCTGCCCCCCGACGTGCGCCGGATCGACATCGAGACCGAACGCGGCACGTTCGCCGCGCTGGAGGCGCTTCCCGGCTCGGGCCTCCCGGAGCGCAATCCCGCCCTGCTCGTTCCGGGTTACACCGGCAGCAAAGAGGACTTCATCGCGGTCCTGCACACCCTCGCCCACGCGGGCCTCCGCCGGGTGGTGGCCGTCGACATGCGAGGGCAGTACGAGACGCCCGGATCCGACGACCCGGCCGGCTACACCTGCCCGGCGCTGGGCACGGACATCATGAGCCTCCTCGAGGTGCTCGGCCCCGAGCAGGTGCACCTGGTGGGACATTCCTTCGGCGGCCTCGTGTGCCGGGAGGCCGCGCTGTCCGCGCCCGAGCGTCTCGCCTCCTTGACCCTCATGAGCTCGGGGCCGGCCGCCATCACGGGCAGGTCGGCGACGAACGCCCAGGCCCTTCGTGAAGCGCTGCCCCAGCTCGGCATGGAGCAGATCTGGGCGCTGAAGCTCGGCCCGGAAGCCGTAGCGAAGGGCGTGCCCGAAGAGGTCGTGGGCTTTCTCCGGGACCGGATGCTCAGGACCTCGGCCGCCGGGCTCATCGGCATGGCACAGGAGCTCCTGTCCTGCACGGATCTGGTGGAGGAGCTCGCCAAGGTGGTCAACACGGCGGCACTGGAGGTCCTGGTGCTCTACGGGGAAGATGATGACGCGTGGTCGCCCGGCCTCCAGGCGACCATGGCCGACCGCCTGGACGCAGCCAAGATCGTCATTCCCGGGGCCGCTCATTCCCCCGCGGTGGACGCGCCCGAGACCACCGCGAGCGCACTCACGGGATTCTGGAACGCCTCGGAGCGGGTCGCCCGCTAAAGCGTCCATCCATCGGACAGGACAGGATTCGCACGGGTGACGCAGAACCTGCCATCGCCGCCATGGTCGCCGGTCGCCTCGATGCGGAAGCCCTGATCGCAGGTAAAGCTACACTTACCGCGATTCCGGCTCATTGAGGTGTCCATGGCGGCGACGGTGCATCCACCCGAGAGTGTGACCTGGCGGGTCCACATCGACCGAGCCATGTGGGTCGGCGGGGTTCGCGGCCTGATGCTGCAGGCGCTGCACCCGGTCGCCGTGTGGGGCGTGTGGCAGAACTCCGACTTCCAGGACGACCCCTTCGGGCGGCTGCGGCGCACCGCCGACTTCGTGGGCGTATCAACCTTCGGCAGTCCTCAGGAGGCCGAGGCCATAGGCAGGAGGGTGCGCGGCATCCATCGGAGGCTGCGCGTCCTCGACCACGACACCGGCCGGACCGAACGCCTCGACCAGCCCGAGCTCCTGCTGTGGGTCCACTGCGCCGAGGTCTACTCCTACCTCCAGGTGACCCGCCGCGCTGGGCTGCCGCTGACCAGGACGATGGCCGACCGCTACCTCGCCGAACAGCGACAGAGCGGCGCCCTTGTGGGGCTGCACGAGGAGGACATCCCTGGGAGCGTCCAGGCGATGGAGGCGTATCTCCGCGAGATGCGTCCCCGGTTGCGGGTCACCGAGGAGGCCCAGGCCACGGTCCGGTTCCTGCTGTGGCCGAAGATGCCGCACAACCTGCGCTTCCTCAACCCCGGCAAGCCCGTGTACTTCCCGTTCGGCGCACTGTGTTATTACTCGCTGCCCGGCTGGGCCCGCGCGATGTACAGTGCGCTTCCCGAGGTTCCGCGACCGGCGGTCACCGCCGCGCTGAGGTCCTTCCGGGTGGCCATGAGCACGCTCCCCGAGCCCGTGCACGACTACTCGTTCATGAAACCGACGCGCGACATGCTGGAGCGGACGCGGCTGCGGCTCCGAGCCCAGGGCTACGACACGAGCAAGGGGCTGCGGGGCCTGCGGGACCCGCGCCGCTGGCCGGGCGGCCGCACCGGCATCCCCGCCTGACCTCGAGCCCGGCGGCGACCGGCCACGAGCTCACAGAACCGCCGGGACCACGAAGAGGTCAGGACTCGTGGCCGGCGAGCGCGGACCAGGGCTCCTTGCGGGGCGCGGCCCGCCTGCCCTCGGGGCAATGGCGCACGTAATCGCACCAGGCGCACAGCGAGCCCGGACGTGGCGGGAACACCTCGTCGACCCGCTCCGGCGGCAGCCCGGCCTTGAACGCCGCATCGGCCTGCGCCGCCTCGGCCGCGATCTGCTCCGCCCGCTCCAGGTGACGGCGCAGCGACGCGTCGGTGTGCTCCCAGACCGCGACCTGGCCCGTGGGCAGGTGGTGCAGCTCGACCGTACGGCAGGGCCGGCGCAGCACCCGCGATGCGGCGAGCGCGTACAACGCCAGGGCCAGGGAGCTCCGGGCGTCGTCGTCGGTCAGCACGCGCCGCCCGGTCTTGTAGTCGACGACGACGAGTTCCGGGCCGCGGGCGTCCAGCCTGTCGATGCGGCCGGACAGCGCGATGCGGTCCGTACGGGTGGCGACGATGCGCTCGACGCCCATCGGCTCATCCGCGGGGTCGAGGTCGGCGACGTAGCGCTCGACCATCTCGCGGGCCCGTTCGCGCCAGCGGCCGGACTGCTCGGCATCGCGGAACCCGTCGGTCAGCCAGCCCCGCAGCAGGAGCGTTCCGGCCATCTCCACCGTGCGCTCGTGCTGCGGCAGCCGCCACCACGCGGCCAGCGCGTTGTGCACGCTCGCGCCGACGCTGTTGTGCGCCCACGGCGGGCCCTTCTGCGGCGCCGGGCGTTCGAGGTAGGTCATGCGGTAGCGCCGCGGGCAGTCCAGCCAGCTGTTCAGCCGCGACGGCGTACAGGAATAGAGCCGCTGCGGCATGCCCTCGAAGCCCAGCTGTTCAGCCGCCACCACTCAGCCCCTCTTCCACCGCGGGGGTGGGATCAGGATCAGTCGTCCGCTTCCTTGGTGAGGGCGAACCAGCTCTCCCAGCGGGCGTCCTCTTCACCGACCGTGGTCTCCTCGCCCGAGCCCGGCAGCACCCGGGTGTCCTTGGGCAACGGCGCCAGGAGCGAGCCGATCGAGTTGAGCTGCTGCCTCAGCTCGGGATAGACATCGCCGACCTGCCCCGGCTTGCCCCGGTGCAAGGTGCCTCCCGTGAACAGCACGCCGAGCTGCTCGCTGGACAGGCAGATGCTTCCCGGGGTGTGACCCGGCGTGTGGATCACGTCGAGCTGGGCGCCCGCGATCTCGAAGACGCCGCCGTCCTCGAGGTAGATGTCGGGCTCCTGGTCCTTCAGGAAGTCGGTGTCCTCCTCGTCCTTGGCCTCCCTGGCCAGCCGGCGGAAGTAGTCACGCCAGAGCAGCCGGTCGCCGCGGTGCAGGGCGATGGGGGCCCAGTTCTCCTCGTCCTCCTCGCCGGCGGCGGCGACCTCGAGCACCGTGTTCAGGTGCGCGTCGTGGCCGTCGAGGCAGATGACGGCCATGACCTCACGGCCGTCCACCACCTTGAGGATGGCCTCCGCGTCATGGGCGGGGTCGATCACAACGACGGAGTCGTCGTCGCCGACGATCCATGTGTTGTTCTCGACGTCGTACTCGGTGTCTTCCAGGGTGCACTTACCCGCCGACACAACCTGTTCGATGCGCGCGTCCACGATTGGCAGCCTATCGGCCTCTGGAGGTGTCTGCCTCCGTACGGGGGTGGTCCGCGCGAGAAGATCGCCCATCGGCCGCGGTCGTGGTGGCCGGCCGGGCCGCGAGCGGCCGTCAGCCGGTGTGGAGCCGGGCCCGTGCCCCGGCCGCGGCGGAGATCAAGGCCTCGTAGTCCGCCGGGGAGGTGGTCTCGCAGCCCAGCCGGTGACCGGTCAGATCCCCGTGGTCGTCGCTCGACCCGGTCGGGACCAGGCCGAGCGTGCCGGCCAGCTCCCGCAGGTGCGCGCGATCCGGGGCCGTGTGGTCGGGATGGTCGACCTCGACGCCGGTCAGGCCGGCCGACGCGAGTGCCGCGATGAGGTGGTCCTCGACCAGGTAGCCGCGCCGGCGGGCGCGCGGGTGGGCCAGCACGCAGACGCCGCCGGCGGCACGCACCAGCGCGACGGCGCACACCGGGTCCAGGGCGTAGCGGCTGATGTGCGCCCGGCCGCCCGCACCGATCCACTGCTCGGTGAACGCCTGGTCCGTCTCCTTCACCACGCCCGACTCCAGCATCGCGCGAGCGATGTGGGGGCGTCCGACGACACCGCCGGCGGCGATCTCCCGTACCTGCTCCCAGGTGACGTCGGCGCCCAGCTCGCGCAGGCGGGCCACGGTGGCGCGCGCCCGATGGACCCGGTCGTCGCGGAGGCGGTCGCGCTCCGCGGCCAGCACCGGTTCGGCCGGGTCGAACAGGTAGCCGAGCATGTGGACGCTGTACGTCCGTGGTCCGTGCTCCGCTCCGGCGGTGTCCTGCCGGCATGACAGCTCGATCCCCGGCACCAGGGTGAGCCCGGAGGGCACCGCCCGCGCCGCCTCGGCCCAGCCCGACACGGTGTCGTGGTCCGTCAGCGCCAGGACGTCCAGCCCGGCTGCGGCGGCACTCCGCACGACCTCGGCCGGCGGGAGGGTGCCATCAGAGACACTGCTATGGCTGTGGAGATCGATGCGCACACCTCATGGTAGATACCGCCGTCCAGCCGGTTCAGTCGAGACGTGGGCTGAATGCGCCGTACGGCAGATCCAGCTTCATGCCGGGCTCGCGCAGGTCCAGGAGGGAGAGATGGTCCAGCATGAGCAGACCCGCGTCCGCCGGCCACAGCACCACCCAGAGCCAGTTGCCCATCGCCTCGCCGACATAGACCGCCCGGTCCGGGGCCGCCTCGACCGACCACAGCGGCACCGGGTGGCCGCGCACCTCGACCTTGGCGTGCGGCGCGGAGGCCTCGCCTACGGCTCCGGGATCCGGCCCCTCGAGCCCCGCGTAGGAGGCTCCGAGGCCGATGCCGGGCTCCTCGGCGATCAGCAGCATGTCGGCGGGTCCGCCGACGAGGCCGGGCCCGGACAGCGCCACGGCACACGCCCGTGACCCGGTGCGTTCGTCACCGGCCTGCACGAAGCCGGTGACGAGCCAGCCCATCGGAAGCGGCCACGGCAGCCAGACCGGCACGCGAGCGTCCCGGACCACTGCCGTGAGGCTTTCGGGTAAAGGTCTTTTCGGCGGTCGTTTCGGGAGGACGGCACCGTGCGTGGCGCAGTGCCAGTCACTCGACCATAGATCCGGCGCTTGTAATGGCCCGCTACACCGCGGGCACGACTCGGCCCTCATGGTTACTCACAGTTGTCGCTTAATCGCGTTGCGTCAAGTCGTTGGTCTCCCCCACAATGGTGACATGCGGGTGCGCTGCGTAGGAGGCGTGGTGGTGGACGACTCCGGTCGGCTGCTGGTCATCCGCCGAGGTCACCCGCCGGGTGAGGGGCTGTGGTCGCTCCCGGGTGGCCGGGTCGAGCCCGGCGAGACCGACCCCGCGGCGGTCGAGCGGGAGCTGCGCGAGGAGACCGGCCTGCGGGTCGCCGTCGGGCCGTTGATCGGCACGGTGGACCTGCCCGGGCCCGATGGCCGGATCTACGACATCCGCGACTACGCGGCGACGGTGGTCGGCGGCGCGCTGTCGCCCGGCGACGACGCCGCGGATGCCGGCTGGGTCGGCCCTGCCCAACTGCGCACGCTCCCCACGACGCCCGGGCTCGTCGACACCCTCACGGAGTGGAGAATCCTCACCGGTTCAGACCGGTTCCGGCCTTGACCGCCTTCCACCCTCGGCGGGACGCATCTCGTCGTGCCGCCTCTTGATCCGGGAATTCGTGGAAGACGACCACCGGGGCGTCGTGCCCTCGTTCGGGTTCGACGTCGCGCCCGTGATCGCGCACTGCCTACGCGCGCGCCGCATGCGCGTGATCCGGGATGCAGCCGCCTTGGTCCTCGGGGTCCTGCTCCTGCGACGCGGTGGCCGTCGAAGATAATCCGATTCTGGTCTCTGGGGCGCCAGTGGTTACGCCGGCACGGCGGCCGGCAGCAGGACCGGCGCGGCGATCGGCTCCGGTCGCGCGCTCAGCGTCTGGATACGCCGCCGTCGTACGGACAGCAGCACCAGGATGGCGAAGGCCACGAGTTGCACCACGGTCCCCACGATGGCCTGCCACGGCGCGTCGTTCGCCCGCATCGCGTTGCCGAGCTGACCCGTCGCCGCAGGGAGCAGGAACGCGACCAGGTTGTTGAGCAGGTGCAGCGCGATCGGCGCTTCGAGCCCGCCCGTCCGTACGGCGAGCCAGCCGGCGACGATCCCGAACAGGAGGACATCCAGCAGCGCCCATCCCTTGTAGGCGTGGCCGGCCGCGAACACCGCGGCACTGATGAGGATCGCCGGCCAGGGCGTACGGAACACGGCGCTGGCCGCACGGCCGATCCGGCCCGTACGGCTCTGCAGCGTGCAGGACGCGATCGCCTGGAGCAGCCAGCCGCGGAAGAGGTACTCCTCGGCGGCGGCCTGGAACGGGACCAGCAGCAGGATCACGACGGCGGACGGCAGGAACGACGACCATCCCGCCCAGCCCAGCGGCTCGGCCTCCTTGGCTCCCGACACCGCGAGGGCGAACCAGGCAGCCGTGTACGACAGCAGGCAGGCGACGACCGCCATCCCGGCGCACACGATGAGCCAGCGCCCCCGGAGCCGGCCCCTCACCGAGGACAGCGAACCCATCGGGCGCCGCTGGACGAGCCAGGCCGCCAGCAGCACCACCGGTGTGAGGATGGCGAGGGCGATGAGCTGTATGCCGAGGTCGACGGTCGGATTCGAGAAGATCTTGTCGTGCTTGGCATTGGCCAGTGGGTTGTCGCCCATGACCGTCGCCGCCAGCATCCCGGTCAGCATGACGCCGACGATCGCGACCAGGCCGATGGCCACGGCGAAGAGAGTGCCGACGAGCGGACGCCACCAGCTGTGCAGCGAGGTGCGGGCAAGCCGGTGGAACGGCGTCCCGGGCCCGGCAGGTACGGTCCAGGACACCTTCGCGGGACGCGGTGGCAGTGGAAGTGGAGGTGGAGGTGCCGCATGCTGCCCGTTGAATCGCTGGTCACCATGCGGGAGGTACGGCGCGTACTGCGGCGGCGGTGGTGGTGCGGGTTCCTGCGCGGGGTCGGCGGAGAGTGGCAGGACATCGGGAGACGGCCCCAGAAAAGGGTCGGGCAGAGCCCAGCCCTTGCCCGGTTGGTCGGGCGTCTTCATACTTCGCACCATATGGGGCATTGTCTAATGTCCCGGTAAGACCTCAGGCGGGCGGCTTGAAGGACTTGGTCCGGTTTAGCCCCGCTGCGCGGCCTTTGGCGGCGATGACCAGCGCCATCTTTCGCGAGGCCTCGTCGATCATTTCGTCACCGAGCATGGCCGCGCCCCGCTTCTCCACTGTCGTGCAATGGTCGTAGGCGTCCAGGATCAGCTCGGCGTGGTCGTAGTCCTCCTGCGCCGGTGAGAACACTTCATTGGCAGCGTCGATCTGCGCGGGGTGCAGCACCCATTTGCCGTCGAAGCCGAGCGCGGCCGAGCGGCGGGCCACCCTGGTGAAGGCCTCCACGTCGCGGATGTTGAAATACGGCCCATCGATGGCCTGGAGATCGTGCGCCCGTGCCGCCATGAGGATCCGCATGAGGATGTAGTGGTAGGCGTCGCCCTCGGTGTATCCGGGCGGCTGCTCCCCGACCACCAGCGTCTTCATGTTGATCGAAGCCATGAAGTCGCCGGGTCCGAACACCAGCGTCTCCAGCCGCGGCGACGCCACCGCGATCTCGTCGACCCGCGTGAGCCCGCGCGCGTCCTCGATCTGCGCCTCGATGCCGATGCGGCCGACCTCGTAGCCCATGCTGAGCTCGATCTGGGTGAGCAGCCGGTCGAGCCACTGAACGTCCGCGGGGTCGCGCACCTTGGGCAGCATGAGGCAGTCGAGGTTGGCGCCCGCGCCCTCCACCACCTCGATGACGTCCCGGTAGGTCCACTGGGTCGTGAGGTCGTTGACCCGGACGACCCGGACCTTGCCGGACCAGTCCCCCTCATTGAGGGCGGTGACCACATTGCGCCGCGCGTCCTCCTTGGCCAACGGCGCGACCGCGTCCTCGAGATCAAGGAAGATCTCGTCGACCGGCAGCCCCTGTGCCTTCTCGATGAAGCGCGGATTGCTGCCCGGGACCGCCAGGGTTGAACGTCGAGAACGCATCGACCGGCCTTTCCATTCGGCTACGGTCCGGATGCTATCCACCAGGCGCGGCGGGCCGGGACCAGAGGCCCGTCAACGAAAAGCCGGCCACTGTGAGACGCTCGCGATATGAGCGACATGGACATGGCTCTGATCGACGAGGCCACCAAGAAGTCGGGGCTGATGTGGATCGCGCTGCCGGACCTGCCGCAGCCGCGGGCCGCCTGGCACCTGTGGCACGAGGGCTCGGCCTATGTCCTGACCGGCGGAGAGGGCGAGCAGCCGCTGCCCGGCCTGCCCGAGGCCGAACAGGTCACGGTCATCGTCGCGAGCAAGGACAAGGGCGGGCGCCTGGTGACCTTCACGGCGGCGGTGAGCCAGGTCGAGCCGGGCACGGAACTGTGGGACACCGTGGTGCCGCGACTGGCCAAGGACCGGCTCAACGCCGTCTCGCACGAGGGCCAGACCGAGCTCTGGGCGCGTGAGTCCTACGTCGTCAGGCTCACCCCGACCGGCGAGGTCACCGAGGCACCGGGCCGCCAGCGCGACGACTACGCCGCCGTACGGCCGGTGCCCACGCCTGCCTCGACCGCCGGCAAGAGCCCCTTCATGCTCGGCGCCAAACGGCGACGCGCCGACCGCTGATCCGCTGGCCCGCCACGGGCCGCGTGATCTCGCGGCGACCGGCATTCAGAGGGTGAACCTGCGGCCCTCGGCGACGGCTCTGAGCTTGTCCGGGTTGGCGACGAGATGGATCGCGACCACCCGGGAGTCGGCCCCGACGTCCGCCGTAAGGATGCCCAGCGGACCGGCCGGGCCCTGGATCACCGCGCCGGGGACGCCGTTGACCTCGGTGGGCTCGATCCAGATGTCCTGCAGCGCGACGCCCTCATAGGGCCGGCCGTCGGTCACCGCCGCCGCCCAGCGGGCCACCTTGTCCGCGCCCGTGATCGTACGGAGCGCCGCCCGCACCTTCCCGCCGCCATCGGTCCAGAGCGTCACCTCCGGCGCGAGCACCTCCATCAGCTCGTTGAGGTCCCCGCCGAGGACGGCCGCGAAGAACCGGTCAGTCACACGCCGGCGCTCGGCCGGATCCGCCCCGAACCGCGGACGGCGGGCCTGGACGTGCTCACGGGCCCGGTGGCCCAACTGCCGGACCGAGGACTCAGAGCGGCCGAGCGCCGTCGCGATCTCGCCGTGGGGGTAGCCGAACACCTCCCGCAGGACGAAGACCGCGCGCTCCAGCGGGCTCAGGGTCTCGAGCACGATGAGCATCGCCATGGAGACGGACTCGGCCAGCTCCACGTCCTCGGCCACATCCGGGGTGGTCAGCAGTGGCTCGGGAAGCCACGGGCCCACGTAGGCCTCCCGCCGCACGCGCGCCGACCGCAACCGGTCCAGCGCCAGGTTCGTGGCGATCCGCACGAGATAGGCCTTCGGGTCCGTGACGCCGGAGCGGTCGGCCGCCGACCACTTCAGCCAGGCGTCCTGGACCACGTCCTCAGAGTCCGCCACCGTGCCCAGCATCCGGTACGCCACCGCGAACATCAGATTGCGGTGCTCCTCGAAGACGTCGCCCACCTGACTCACCTTCCGTGTGCCCCGACCATCCCTCGTTTGTACGACGCAAGAGCCCCGCCGGTTGTGACATCCGGCGATCCTGTCCGGGATCGGAGCAGCCGCAGGCCGCTGAGCTGCGCGATCATGGGTAACCTCGATCCCATGACCGGATTCCCGGCACGGGTGTTCATCGCCCGGCTGGCCGGGGTCGCAGTCTTCGACCCGGCCGGCGATCAGATAGGGCGGGTCCGCGACGTCGTGGTGGCGTTGCGCACCGGTCCCAAACCGCCGCGTGTCCTCGGGTTCGTCGTGGAGGTGCAGCCGCGGCATCCCGTCTTCCTGCCGATCACCCGGGTGACGAACATCGACGCCGACTCCGTGATTTTCGACGGGCGCCTGAACATGCGGCGGTTCGAGCCGCGGGGCTCAGAGACGCTGGTGCTGGGCGAGATGCTGGATCGTACGGTCGAGCTGGTCGAGACCGGCGAGAAGGCCTCGGTGGTCGACGTCGCGATGGAACGGACCCGTACCGGCGACTGGCTCGTCACCAAGGTGGCCGTCCAGCGCGACGATCGGGGCGAACGTGGCCGCCGGGCGAGGCTCGGCCTGCGCCGCCGGGGAGAGACGCTCATCGTCGACTGGTCCGCAGTCCGCGGCCTGACCGCCGAGCAGGAGGGTCAGGGGGCGAAGAACCTCATCGCCGTCTTCGAGCGGATGAAGGCGGCCGACCTCGCGAACGTCATCCACGAGCTCTCCCCGAAGCGGCGTGCCGAGGTCGCGGCGGCCCTCGACGACAGCCGGCTCGCCGACGTGGTGGAGGAGCTTCCCAGAGGCGACCAGGTCGAGCTGGTCGGCGCACTGGACCCGGACCGGGCAGGCGACGTACTCGACGAGATGGACCCCGATGCCGCCGCGGACCTGCTCGGGGAGCTGCCCGCCGAGCAGCGGGAACGGATGCTCGCCCTGATGGAGCCCAAGGAGGCCGCACCGGTGCGGCGACTGCTGTCGTATCCGGACGACACGGCGGGAGGCATGATGACCACCGACCCGGTGATCGTGCCCCCTGACGCCACCGTGGCCGAGGCGCTCGCGCAGATCCGCAACCCCGACCTCAACCCGGCGCTGGCCGCCCAGGTGTACGTGTGCCGGCCTCCGGTCGAGACCCCCACCGGCCGCTACCTCGGCATGGTGCACTTCCAGCGGCTCCTGCGGGAACCGCCGTCCTCGCTGGTCAGTGGCTTCGTGGATCCCGAGCTGAAGCCGCTGCGACCGGACCTGCCGCTCCAGGCCGTGGCGAGCCATCTGGCGACCTACAACCTGGTGGCCGTGGGGATCGTGAACGAGAACGGCCAGCTGCTCGGCGCCGTGACCGTGGACGACGTCCTCGACCACCTGCTGCCGGAGGACTGGCGGGAGCAGGTCATGGAAACCGCCCCCAACGAGCCCACCGACCCAGAAGAAGAGGCCGTACGGAGCGAATCATGAAGGCACGCCTGGATCAGCCGGTCGAAGCCCGCCGGACCATGCTGCCCCGGCCCCACTACGATCCGGAGTCGTTCGGACGGCTGTCCGAGCGATTCGCCCGCTTTCTCGGCACGGCGCGATTCCTGGTCTACATGACGGTCTTCGTCGTCGTCTGGATGGGCTGGAACAGCATCGCGCCGGACCAGTACAAATTCGATCCCTTTCCATTCATCTTCCTAACCCTGGCGCTGTCCCTACAGGCGTCCTACGCGGCGCCGCTGATCCTGCTCGCGCAGAACCGGCAGGGCGACCGGGACCGGGTGCAGTACGAGCAGGACCGCACGCAGAACGAGCGCACCGTGGCGGAGACCGAGTACCTCACCCGCGAGATCGCCGGGCTGCGGCTCGCGCTGAACGAGGTCGCGACCCGGGACTTCCTGCGCTCGGAGCTGCAGCAGTTGCTCAAGGATCTCGACGGCGAGCGCAGTCCCACCGGGGCCTGCCAGCCCTAGCCCTGACCACCAGGTAGCGGGCCACCGCATGATCGCGGCAAAGTTATGGGCGTGATCTCTCCGCTCGACGACCTCCGGTGGGCCGATGACCGGGCCGATATCCCCGTACACACAGGATGTGTGGCGCATGACACACGGGTCACTCCGCTTGATTCGCCGGACGGTGCCCGGGCTTCATACCATGGTGGTATGGCCTCCCCACTCACCAGCGAGCAGGTGACCGCGGCGCTCGCGACGGTCAACGACCCGGAGATTCGCCGCCCCATCACCGACCTCGACATGGTCAAGAGCGTTGACATCCAGCCGGACGGGACGGTGCTCGTGGGCATCTTCCTGACCGTCGCCGGATGTCCCCTGCGCGACAAGATCACAAACGATGTCACAGCCGCTGTTTCCAAGCTGCCGGGGGTCACCGCCGTACGCGTCGACCTCGACGTGATGAGCGACGAACAACGCAAGGGGCTGCAGACCAAGCTGCGCGGTGGCGAGCCCGCCAAGGAGATCCCCTTCGCGAAGCCGAACTCGCTCACCAAGGTCTACGCCGTGGCGAGCGGTAAGGGTGGTGTCGGGAAGTCCTCGATCACCGTGAACCTGGCCGTCGCCATGGCCGCGAGCGGCCTCAAGGTCGGCGTCGTGGACGCCGACATCTATGGCCATTCGGTGCCGCGCATGCTCGGCGTCACCGCCGCCCCGACCAAGGTCGAGGACATGATCATGCCGCCGTCGGCGCATGACGTGAAGGTCATCTCGGTCGGCATGTTCACCCCGGGCAACAGCCCGGTGGTCTGGCGTGGGCCGATGCTGCACCGCGCCCTGCAGCAGTTCCTCACCGACGTCTACTGGGGGGACCTCGACATCCTCCTCATGGACCTCCCACCGGGCACCGGCGACATCGCGATCTCGGTGGCTCAGCTGCTGCCGTCCGCTGAGATCCTCGTCGTCACGACGCCGCAGCAGGCTGCCGCCGAGGTGGCCGAGCGGGCCGGGGCGATCGCGGCCCAGACCCACCAGATGGTCGCCGGCGTGATCGAGAACATGTCCTACCTGCCGTGCCCGCACTGTGGCGAGCACACCGAGATCTTCGGGTCCGGGGGCGGCGAGCAGGTCGCCGAAGCGCTCTCGCAGACCCTGGGCGCCCGGGTGCCGGTGCTCGGCCAGGTGCCGATCGACCTGCGCCTCCGGGAGGGCGGCGACAACGGCGTGCCGCTGGTGCTTTCGGACCCCGACGCGCTCGCCGCCAAGGAACTCCGGACGATCGCCGACAAGCTGACCGGCCGGTCCCGTGGCCTCCTAGGGCGCCAGCTCGGCATCAGCCCCACCCGCCGCTGAACCAAAAAGCCAAGGGCCCCCGGATCGATCCGGGGGCCCTTGGCGTAGATCAATACTCAGCCCCCGCGGGGGCACGAACTACGTGGCTTCGTCGTCGAAGGGCGGGCGCTCGCCGTAGTCCAGGTCGGGAGCCGCGTTGGCCGGCTCGTAGTCCTTGGCGCGGTCGTTGCCGGCGAAGTCGTCGTCGAGGTCTTCGAACAGGTGCTTGCGCACGAAGTTGCGCGGGTGCAGGTCGGTGACGTCGAAGTCGGCGAAGTCGGGGCCGAGGCCCTCCTTGAGGTCGCGCTGTGCGCTGTTGGCCATCATGCGCAGCTGCCGAAGCGCGCGCCCGGCCTGGCCGGCGGCCTTGGGGAGGCGGTCCCCGAAGATGACCAGGGCCAGTACGACAAGAACCAGCATCTCGCCTAGTCCGACGTCGAACACCCAGTCCTCCACAGGCGACAAAGGGGGCCAGACCGAGTGGCCCGGCCCCCACAGCGTATCTCCGGCTCCGGTTAACTCGTACTGAACATCAG
This sequence comes from Streptosporangiaceae bacterium, assembly GCA_025964715.1. GTDB lineage: Bacteria > Actinomycetota > Actinomycetes > Streptosporangiales > Streptosporangiaceae > Actinomadura_C. The sequence goes on from JAOPYH010000177.1 coordinate 15,189, forward strand.
TTCGCCTCGCCGAGGGTCACGTCCACCGTGCTCTGGCTGCTTCCCCGCTTGAAGGTGAGCTTGACCTTGTCGCCGGGGACGTGGCTGCGGATCAGAGCCAGGAGATCCGTGGGACCGCCTACCGGCTTGCCGTCGAAGGAGCTGATGATGTCGCCGGGCTTGAGTCCGGCCTTGTCCGCGGGCCCGTTCTTGGTGACCGGATCCTGACCAGCCTGGGCGCTCTGGGAGATGCGGACCCCGGTGCCCTGGTACTGCAGGTCCATCGTGGCACCGATCTTGGCGTGCGTCGCCTTGCCCTTGTTGATGATCTGCTCGCCCACGCGCTTGGCCTGGTTGACCGGGATGGCGAAGCCGAGACCGATGCTGCCGCTCTGGCCCTGAGCGCCGAGCCCACCGCCGCCCAGCGTGGCGATGGCGGTGTTCATGCCGATGACCCGGCCCTGCGCGTCGACGAGCGGACCGCCGGAGTTGCCGGGGTTGATCGCGGCGTCGGTCTGGATTGCGTTGAGGACCGAGGAGTCGGTGCCCCCGCCACTGCCGCCGCCACCGCCGTTGGTCGGCACGGCGCGGTTGACCGAGCTCACGATCCCCGTCGTGACCGAGCCCTGCAGGCCCAGCGGGGAACCGATCGCGATCACCGAGTCGCCGACGGCTATGTCGTCGGAGTTGCCGAGCTGCAGAGCCGGGAGCCGGTTGGTCGTCGCGGGCTTCAGCACGGCGACGTCCGAGCTCGGGTCTCGCCCGACCACCGTGGCCGAGGTCGTCCTCTGGTCGTTGAAGACGACCTGGAGACTGCCTCCGCCGACCGTCGGCGCAACCACATGGTTGTTGGTCATGATGTAGCCGTCCCGCACGACGAAGCCGGTGCCCGCGCCGCTCTCGCCATTGGCGCCCTGCACCTTGATCATCACGACACTCGGCAGCAGCCGCTGCGCCACACCGGCCACGGTGCCGGCCGGCCGGCTCTTGCCGCCCGGGCCGCTGGAGGTGCCACCGAGGTCGACGCTGCCGCCGCTCGCCGTCCCGCCGCCGGTCGCCATGACGCCTACACCCGCACCGACGACCCCGGCCACGAGCGCCGCGACCAGCGCCACGATGGCCAGCACGCCCAGCCCCGGTCCCCGCCGCGCGGGCGCCGGTGGCGCGGGCGCCGGAGCCCAGTTGGGCCCGCCGCCTCCGGGACCGCCGAAGCTCCCCGGCATCGGTGCCCCCGGGCCGGGCGGGCGTGGCGTGCCATAGGGCGTGGTCGCCGGCCCGGGCGGTTGCTGCTGCGGCGGCCAGTTGTACGGGGGAGCCGGGTTCTGGTTCGGGTCGTGGTTGTGGGGCACGAACCCGGGCCGCGGCGGCCTGGCCTGCCCGGGGCCGTTCGGCTGTTCACCGTGGCCCGGGACCAAGAGCCGGTCGGCCGTGCCCGGCTGTGCCGGCCGGCCGTGCCCTTCGGGCCCGTCCGGCGGGGCGAACCCCGACTCGCCGGCCGAGGCGTTGGCAGGTCCGTGCTGCGCCGGCTTGTCCTCGTCGTGCGACGGGATACCAACAGACCCGCCGTTGTCTTCCGTCATCCCCGTCTCTCCTTGCCAGCGTGGTTGTCATCCTCATGGCCCATGGTGCCCGGCACGGCATGTGGTGAGCATAAGACCTCGTCCCCACTGGCACGCGAGCTCTCAGCGCCCTCGCCCGAGGGGTGTTGAACAGGTCACCCGAAGGGGTTCAGCCGCGCGAAACCCCGCCGGAGACGCTCCCAGAAGCCGGGTGCACCGTGGGGCAGCGCGGCTACCACGGCGTCGGAGGTGTCCTGTGGTGAGTCCGCCAGCACGGTGTAGACATATCCGCGGCTGGTCCAGACGGCCCACCGGTGCACCGCGTCGTACTCGAAGACCGTACGACCATCCCGGCTCCTGCGGCTCCAGCGCGCGAACCGCTGCTGGTCGAGCTCACCGGGCTGCACGAAGATCGACACGGCGGACAGCCCGTCGGAGTAGCTCAGGTGCACGACGCCGCCGGACTGCCGGGCCTCGTGCAGCGTCAGGTTGCCGGGGAGCCCCTTCGGCAGGGTCCAGCCGTGCTCGCGCAGGTCCGAGAGCTCGGCCGTGGCCAGCACCCGCCCCGGGGGCGCGCCGGCCGGCTCGGGAGCGCGCACGTCACGCCCACCGGTGCTGATCACCCGCAGCACGTTGAAACCTGTCACGTTGGCGGCCCGCCCGCCGGGGTCCAGCACCTCGCGGTAGAGCATGAGACCGGTGTCGCGGTCGATCCAGAACCGCCCGGCCGCTGAGCCGTCGGCGCGGCGCGCCTCTACGACATGGGCCGGGCGACCGCAGATCGACCCGTCCTTGGCCCGCACGACCGAGTAAGTGCGGGTCAGCAGGTCCAGCATCGTGGAGCTGACCCCCACGAGGCCACCGCGGGGCTCGGCGGCACCTGGCCCGCGGGAGGGCGTGTCCCGGTCCACGGCGCTGCCCCGGAGGAACGTCGCGGCGCGGACGGTGTGCGAGACGTTCGTCCGGGCGGTCGCGGCCCGCCCGCCGTTCCAGCTCGTCGTGACCTGCGTGCCCTCGTAGGCCGTGGACCGGGCGGCCCCGGCCACGTCGCCCAGGAGCTTGAGCGCCTCCGGGTCACTGCCCGTCCGGGCGGCGAAGGCTGCGTCTCCGGTGGCGAGCGGCCACAGCACCAGCAAGGCGACGGCCAGTCCTCCGGCCATCCAGGCTCCGTGCGGGACGCAGTGCTGGAGGGAGCGCGTCGGTCTGCTCTCAGCGCCGTGCGGCCCCTGTACACAGGTCAGGCTGGTGCGGCGCATCTCTCCCTCGTCGGCTCGGTGGTCTGGGCTGGGGCTGCGTCCGCGGCGTCAGGGTCCGACGCGATGCTCCACCACCGCTGTCGTGTCGGTCATCGGCATCTCGTTGGACGTGAGCGCGTGCTGCACCGCGAATCTTTCCAGGGCGGGAGTGACCCTCGGCAGCCGGTCCGGCTGTGACCCGGCGGCGAAGGCGGCGGTCCCCACTCCGAGTACCAGGGTCGCCGCGCCGACCACGAGATAACGCCCCCGAGGGCGGGAGCGCGGCACGGCACCGGCCCGGCCCGATGGCGCTCCGCCGGCCGGGGCGCGGCGCCTGCGGCGAGGGGACCGCACGGGACGGTCGCCCGGTGGACGCCCGGCATCAGCCGACGGCCCAGGGCGTGCGGGCACGGCCAGAGCGGCTTCGCTCAGGCCTTCGGTCTTGGTCCGGTCGCACGCCTGGCCGGCATCGGCCAGGGCGTTGAGGCGCTGGAGGAGGTCACTGGCCGGAGCGGCCTCCCGCAGCGAGCGCAGCTGGCTCTTCAGGCGCCGCATCGCCTCGGCCTCGGCCCGGCACTGCTCGCAGCCGGCGAGGTGGGCCAGCGCACGATCACGCTCGTCGTGCCCGAGCTCGCCGTCGACCAGCGCGGTCAGGCGCTCCCCGAGATGACTCACGCGTCTCCCCTGTACCTCATCTGGCCTCTGCGGCCGTGGCCTCCGGCGACTCAGCCGGCTGTCGCGGCGCACGGTGGACCAGCGCGGTGCGCAACTGAGCACGCCCGCGGTGGATACGGCTGCGGACGGTGCCGAGCTTGACCCCGAGAGTGGCGGCGATCTCCTCGTAGGACAGGCCCTCGATGTCACAGAGCACCACCGCCGCACGGTACTCCGGGGTCAGCGCGTCGAGCGCCGACTGGACGTCGGCGTCGAAGTTGTGGTCGTCGAAGGCCTGGGCGGGCGTGGGCTCGCGACCCTGCAGCCGCTCGGCGGCATCGTCACCGAGTCCTTCGAACCGGATCCGCTGACGGCGCCGGGCCATGTCCAGGAACAGGTTGGTCGTGATGCGGTGCAGCCAGCCCTCGAAGGTGCCCGGCGTGTAGTTCGCCAAGGACCGGAAGACCCGGACGAAGACGTCCTGGGTGAGGTCCTCGGCGTCGTGTTGGTTCCCGGTGAGCCGGTAGGCGAGCCGATAGACCCGGGCGGAGTGCTCACGCACGACCTCGTCCCACGACGGAGCCGTCCATGCGGCCTCGGGCGCGTGAGCGCGGTCTCCCAACTTCCCTCCAGCCCCCCGGCGAGGAACGACCCCCGCCATTCCACTGCATGAAAGCGCTGCCACCACCATGGTGCCGTGTATTCCTCTCTGCACCGCGCGTCGCGACGACATGGGCTCGCCTGGGCTGAGGCGGTTGTGACCAACGATTGAATGAACGCGACAGAACGCGCCATGGTTCCCACGCAGCGATAGGGTCTTTCCGAGCAGGCTAGTCGTTCCGAGGGAGGCAGCCATGGACGCGGTTCAGAGGCAGGGCCTGGATCGGAACGGTGCCTTCGTGGAGGCATTCGTCCCCGAGGACGAACCGCTGCGGACCGCCCGCCGGCGTGGCGAAGAGGTCGGGGCGATGCCCATCGGCCCGGCCGGCGGAGCCACGTTGCGCTTCCTCGCCGCCATGCTGGACGCCCGTACGATCGTGGAGATCGGCTCGGGCTGCGGGGTCTCGGGGATCTGGCTGCTGCGCGGCATGCGCAAGGACGGCGTGCTCACCAGCGTGGACGTGGAGCTGGAACACCAGCGGCTGGCCAAGCAGGCCTACGCCGACGCGGGCTTTTCCAGCTCCCGGACGCGGATGATCGTCGGACATGCCCTCGACGTGCTCCCCCGGCTCACCGATGGGGCCTACGACCTGGTCTTCTGCGATGCCCTCAAGCGGGAGTACCCCGACTATCTGACCGCGGCTCTGCGGCTATTGCGTCCCGGCGGGGTCGTCGCGTTCGACAACGCCCTGTGGCACGACCGCGTGGCCAACCTGTCCCAGCGGGACCCCGACACCGTCGCGATTCGCGAGGTCGGACGCCTGATCAAAGACGACGACCGGCTCGTCCCGCTGCTTCTTCCGGTCGGCGACGGGCTGCTGTGCGCGCTGAAAACCGACTGACGGGGCCGTGGGCCGGCGGCGCCGGGCGGCCGTGCACTGTTTAACCGGTGGCGAAGCGGTGGTGCCGGGTGCCTATCCTTGCGGGTTGTGAAGTCGTTCGCGGCGGAGCGCTCCCGCCTGCCTGAGCTGATGCTCCGGGATCAGCACAGGCTGCAGCGCCGGATCGAAGGCGCGCGCAAGGTCCGCAACCCGTCGAAGCAGCAGGCGATGGCCGAGGAGATCGCCGCCGAGATCGAAACGGCCGAGGCGCGGATCGCCCGCCGCCGGGCCGGCGTCCCGGAGATCAGCTATCCGCCGGCGCTTCCGGTCAGCCAGAAAAAGGACGAGATCCTCGCCGCCATCCGGGACAACCAGGTCGTGATCGTCGCGGGCGAGACCGGATCCGGGAAGACGACCCAGCTGCCGAAGATCTGCCTCGAGCTGGGCCGGGGAGTGCACGGGCTGATCGGGCACACGCAGCCCCGCCGGCTGGCCGCCCGTACCGTCGCGGACCGCATCGCGGAGGAACTCCAGACCCCACTCGGGAAGGCGATCGGCTACAAGGTCCGCTTCCACGACCAATCGGGGGAGGACACGCTCGTCAAGCTGATGACCGACGGCATCCTGCTGGCCGAGATCCAAAGCGACCGCGGGCTGCGGCAGTACGACACCCTCATCATCGACGAGGCCCACGAGCGCAGCCTGAACATCGACTTCATCCTGGGTTATCTCAAGCAGCTGCTCCCCAAGCGCCCAGACCTCAAAGTGATCATCACTTCGGCGACCATCGACCCGGAGCGGTTCTCCCACCACTTCGACAAGGCCCCGATCGTCGAGGTGTCCGGCCGTACGTACCCGGTCGAGGTCCGCTACCGGCCCATCGTCGAGGAGGCCGAGGAGCGCGACCAGATCCAGGCCATCACCGACGCGGTCGACGAGCTTTCCGCGGAGCCGGCCGGCGACATCCTGGTGTTCCTCAGCGGCGAACGTGAGATCCGCGACACCGCCGACGCGCTGACCAAGCACCTGGCCGGGAGCCGCTCGACCGCGGGGACCGAGGTCCTGCCGCTGTACGCGCGGCTGTCCACGGCCGAACAGCACAGGGTCTTCCACCCGCATCGCGGCCGGCGCATCGTGCTCGCGACCAACGTGGCCGAGACCTCCCTCACGGTCCCCGGGATCAAGTACGTCATCGATCCCGGCAACGCGCGGATCTCCCGCTACAGCCACCGGCTCAAGGTGCAGCGGCTGCCGATCGAGGCGATCTCCCAGGCCTCCGCCGACCAGCGCAAGGGGCGGTGCGGGCGGACCTCCGACGGCATATGCATCCGGCTCTACGCCGAGGAGGACTTCACCGGCAGGGCGGAGTTCACCGATCCCGAGATCCTGCGCACCAACCTGGCCTCGGTAATCCTGCAGATGACCTCACTGGGGCTCGGTGACATCGGCGCGTTCCCGTTCCTGGAGCCGCCGGACCGGCGCAACATCAAGGACGGCGTCAACCTGCTGCACGAGCTCGGCGCCTTCGAGACCGCCGACCAGGATGTCCGCCGGAGCCTGACCCCCGTCGGCCACAAGCTGGCGCGGCTGCCGGTCGACCCGAGGCTGGCGCGCATGGTCCTGGAGGCCGACAGGAACGGCTGCCTGCAGGAGGTCTTGGTGATCACGGCGGCGCTGTCGATCCAGGACCCGCGCGAGCGCCCGGCCGACCACCAGCAGGCGGCGGACCAGAAGCACGCGCGCTTCGCCGAGAAGGAGTCCGACTTCCTCGCCTACCTGAACCTGTGGCAGTACCTCCGCGAGCAGCAGCGCGCCCTGTCCTCCAACCAGTTCCGCCGGGTGTGCAAAAGCGAGTTCCTGCACTACCTGCGCGTACGCGAGTGGCAGGACCTGTACGGGCAGCTGCGCCAGGTCGCCAAGGACCTCGGACTCACGCTCAACACCAGCCCGGCCGACCCGCAGAAGGTCCACGCGTCCCTGCTCTCCGGTCTGCTCTCCCACATCGGACTGCGCGATCCGGAGACCCGCGACTACCTCGGGGCACGCGGCGCCCGTTTCGGCGTCTTCCCGGGTTCGGCACTGTTCAAGAAACAGCCGCGCTGGGTCATGGCCGCCGAGCTGGTGGAGACCTCCAGGTTGTGGGGCCGGATCGCGGCGAAGATCGAGCCGGAGTGGGTGGAACCGCTCGCTCAGCACCTGGTGAAACGCTCCTACAGCGAGCCGCACTGGGAGAAGGCGCAGGGGGCCGTGATGGCCTACGAGAAGGTGACGCTCTACGGCGTCCCCATCGTGACGTCTCGCAAGGTGAACTACGGCCGCGTCGATGCGGAGCTGTCCCGCGAGTTGTTCATCCGGCACGCCCTCGTGGACGGCGACTGGGAGACCCACCATCAGTTCTTCCACGACAACCGCAAGCTCCTCGCGGAGATCGAGGACCTCGAGCACCGGGCGCGGCGGCGCGACATCCTTGTGGACGACGAGACCCTCTTCGACTTCTACGACCAGCGCGTCCCCGCCGACGTCGTCTCCGGCCGCCACTTCGACACCTGGTGGAAAAGGGCCCGAGCCGAGCAGCCCGACCTCCTCGGCTACGAGAAGGCGATGCTCATCAACGAGGCGGCCGGCGACGTCAGCGAGCAGGACTACCCGGACGTCTGGCGCCAGGACGACCTGGAGCTGCGCCTCACCTATCAGTTCGAGCCGGGCGCCGACGCCGACGGTGTGACCGTGCACATCCCGCTCCCGGTGCTGAACCAGGTGACCGCCCAGGCCTTCGAATGGCAGATCCCGGGCCTTCGGGAGGAGCTGGTCACCGCGCTCATCCGGTCGCTGCCCAAACAGATCCGCCGCAGCTTCGTCCCCGCGCCGAACTTCGCCACGGCCGTCCTCAGGCGGGTCAGGCCACGGCAGGAGCCGTTGCTCGACGCGCTCGAGCGCGAGCTCAACCGCATGGGCGGGGCGACGGTCTCCCGGGAGGCATGGCAGCTCGACCGGGTGCCGGACCACCTCCGGGTGACCTTCCGTGTGCTGGGCCAGCGCGACCGCAGGGTCGCGGAGGACAAGGACCTCGACGCGCTCAAGCGCCGGCTCCGGCCGAAGATGCAGTCCACGCTCTCCAAGGCGGCGAATGAACTCGAGCGCGAGGGCCTGCGCACCTGGGACTTCGGCGCGCTCCCCCAAGTGCATGAGTCCAGAGCCGACGGCTCCACGGCCCGGGTGAAGGCCTACCCGGCACTGACGGACCAGCGGGACAGCGTCGCCATCCGGACCTTCGGCACGGAGGCCGAACAGCGGAGCGCCATGTGGGCGGGCACCCGCCGGCTGCTGCTGCTGAACACCCCCTCACCGGTGAAGCTGATCAACTCGCGCCTGACCAACCAGGCCAAGCTGGCACTCAGCCACAACCCGCACGGCAACGCGGCGGCGCTGCTGGACGACTGCGTGGCCTGCGCCGCGGACAAGCTCATCGCCGAGGCCGGGGGCCCGGCCTGGGACGCGGACGCCTTCGCCCGGCTGCACGAGAGGGTACGGGCGGAGCTGCACGACACCACGCTGGACACGGTGACGAAGGTCGAGCGCATCCTGGCCGTCGCACACCGGGTCGAGGTCCGGCTCAGAGGGACCAAGAGCCTCGCCCTGGTCCCCTCCCTGACCGACATCCGCGCACACGTGTCCAAACTGGTCTTCCCCGGTTTCGTCGCCGCCACGGGCTGGCGCCGCCTCCCGGACGTGCTGCGCTACCTCCGTGCGATCGAGCATCGTCTCGACAAGCTTCCGGAGAACCCGGGCCGCGACCGCCAGCTCACCGCGCAGGTGGAGCGGGTGCTTCAGGCCTACGAGGGGTTGCCGGCCCAGCGGGTCCCCGAGGAGGGACGGATTCAGATCCGCTGGATGGTCGAGGAGCTGCGGGTGAGCTACTTCGCCCAGCAGCTCGGGACCCCCTACCCGATCTCGGAGAAGCGCATCCTGAAGGCGATCGGCCAGTTCACCGGGTGAACCCGGGCGGGGCGGCATGACAGGACGAGGCCGATCCACGACACTGCCACAGTGGTCCGAGCAGGCGGTAGATTGCGGACTCGGCCATCTTTGAGCCGATTTCACACGGTCCTTAGCCGCACGCTGGCAGGGTGGGTGTGCCTCCGCAGTGTCGTCGAGCCGGAACAGTGAGGAACATGTCTGAGGATGACAAGCCCCGCGGGGAACCGGCGGCCAAGACCAAGCTCCCCGAGGCCCGGGCGATGAACCGTACGGACTTCACGCCGCACGGCATCAGCGGGAAGAGCCGGACGAAGCCCTCGGCCATGACGGCCGCCAAGGCCAAGAAGCGCCGCCGCGTGGTGGCCGCTGTGGTGGCGGTGATCGTGCTCGTCGGGGCCGGCGTCTCGATCTTCATCGCCACCCGTCCGGCGCCGGCGGTGAAGGTCTCCGGCTCCTTCGGCAAGAAGCCGAAGGTCGACATCCCCAAGGACCTCGCGCCCAGCCCCACGTTCCAGTCCAAGACCCTCATCAAGGGCAAGGGTGCCAAGGTCGCCAACGGCGATGTGGCGTTCATCAGCTACGACAGCTACGTCTGGGGCGGCAAGGGATCTGACAAGCTGCTCGAGTCGACCTACAGCAAGGGCAAGCCCGCGCCGCTGCAGGTCAGCGAGAACCTGCTGCCCGGGCTCAAGAAGGGCCTGGTCAACCAGCCCGTCGGCAGCCGGCTGCTGCTGCAGGTGCCGCCCAAGGACGGCCTCGGCCCGCAGGGCAACCAGCAGGCCGGGATCAAGGGGACCGACACGCTGGTGTTCGTCGTCGACGTGGTCTCGACGTACGGCAAGAACGCGATGGCGGCGGGCACCGAGAAGAAGCTCGACGACCCGAACCTGCCCCAGGTGACGCCCGGCGAGGTCGGCAAGCCCCCGTCCGACCTGAAGATGCCCAAGGCCAACCCGCCGGGCAAGCTGGTCACCAAGACCCTCATCGAGGGTTCCGGAGCTCCGGTCACGAACGGCCAGGTCGTGATCGCGCAGTACAAGGGCCAGCTCTGGCGCGACGGCAAGGTCTTCGACGCCAGCTGGAAGAACGGGCAGCTGTTCCTGTTCCAGGTCGGCGCGCAGGGTGCGATCAAGGGCTTCAGCACCGGCATGACCGGCCAGAAGGTCGGCAGCCGGATCATGGTCGTCATCCCGCCGTCAGAGGGCTACGGCAAGCAGGGCAACGGCCAGATCAAGGGGACGGACACGATGGTCTTCACGATCGACATCGTGGGCGCGTACTGACCCCGGGCACACCCGAACGGCGGACGGCGTAGGAGCGGCGGGCTCCGCGCCGTCCGCCGCTCCATTTTCCGTCCGCCCGCCGGCAAATCGCCGTGCTCGACGGGGTCAACCGATTCGCGGTCTGAGACGTCTTCACAGAGAACCCACCGAGTAGGGGTTTTGCTCGGCGGTCAGAGCGGACCCCCTGAGGTATCGTACGGTAACGAACGGGTCACGGGGGGCGTGTGAGCAGCAGCGATGAGGGTGCGGAGGGCGCACGGCCCGCCGAACCGGACGATGACGGCACAGGCCGGGCCGACCGGAGCCAAGACGGCATTTCCGGCCAGATCCCCGACGAGTCCGACGCCCGGGCGGGCCGCGAGCCGCAGGAGCATGTCCTGCAACGCACCGGGCTGGCGCGACTCTCCCGACGAGCCGGATTCGTGGTGCTCGGCATAGTGGGGTTCGCCCTCCTGGGCTTCGCCCTGGCTTACCTGTTCACCCCGATTCCGTCGGCGCAGAACGGCGCCAAGGCCGAGGGCTCGATCTTCTATTACGCCGATGGCAAGTCCGTCATCGCCAAGCAGGGCACCAACCGCGTGGTCGTACCCATCGCACAGGTGCCGCAGGCCGTGCGGACCGCGGTCATCTCAGCGGAGAACCGGAGCTTCTACAACGATCCCGGCGTCTCGCTCACCGGCACGACCCGCGCGCTGTGGTCCACCGTCTCAGGTGATCAGGTCCAGGGCGGGTCCACCATCACCCAGCAGATGGTCCGCAACTACTACAGCGGGCTGAGCCAGGAGCGCACGGTCTTCCGGAAGCTCAAGGAGATCATGGTCTCGCTGAAGGTGGGCCGGGAGAAGAACAAGGACTGGATCCTGCAGCAGTACCTCAACACGATTTACTTCGGCCGCAACGCCTACGGGATCCAGGCCGCCGCCAAGGCCTACTACAACACCGACGTGACCAAGCTGACACCCGAACAGGGCGCCTACCTCGCCGCGGCGATCCAGATGCCGTCCTACTTCGCCGACCCGTACGACGGCAGGCGCGCGCCGGCGGAGCAGCGCTGGCGATACGTGATCGACGGCATGGTCCGGCTCGGCGCCATCAAGGCCTCGGACGCCGCCGCGATGAAGTTCCCCGTCCCCCCCCAGCAGAAGCACACCGACGTCCTCAAGGGCCAGGTCGGCTACATGATGGACGCCGCCAAGAAGGAGCTCGAGGCCCGGGGCTGGGCCGAGGACGAGGTCAACCGGGGCGGCCTGAAGATCGTCACGACCTTCGACAAGAAGCTGATGGACTCGGCGGCCAAGGCGGTCAGGACGAACGTCCCGCGGGACACGCCCCAGAAGGTGCTGACCGGTCTGGTCTCGATCAACCCCGACAACGGCGAGGTCGTGGCCTTCTACGGCGGCCGCGACTACCTGCAGCGGCAGCTCAACTCCTCGTTCGACTCCTATGCGCAGGCCGGTTCGGGCTTCAAGCCGTACGTTCTGGCCGCCGCCCTGAACGACGGCAAGAGCCTCTACACCACCGTGAACGGCAGCTCCCCGCAGACCTTCAACGGCACCGACATCCACAATGACAACGACGCCAGCTATGGGATGGTCGACCTGATCACGGCCACCCAGCGGTCCATCAACACGGCCTACATCAACCTGGGCCGTGAGATCGGCCTGGACAAGGTCACCGTGATGGCCGAGAAGCTCGGCATCCCGGACAAGCAGCTCACCGCCAACGGCGCCAACACCTCACCGACGTTCCCCCTGGGCACCGTGTCGGTCAGCCCGGTGCAGCAGGCGAGCGCGTTCGCCACCTTCGCCGCCGGCGGCGTCCATCACAAGCCGCATGTGATCAAGTCCATCGCCCGGCCGGGGGCCAAGCCGGAAAAGGTCACCGAGGCGGGGGTGCAGGCCTTCGACAAGGACGTGGCCGCCGACGCCACATACGCGCTCACCAAGGTGGTCGAGGGAGGCACCGGCACGGCCGCGCAGTTGTACGACCGGGAGGTCGCCGGTAAGACGGGCACCACCGACAAGGGCCGGGCGATCTGGTTCAACGGCTTCATCCCGCAGATGGCCACCTCGGTCGGGATCTTCCGTACCGACAACAAGCCGCTGGAGATCCCGGGTTACTCGATCTACGGCGGGGTGCTCCCGGCCCAGATCTGGCGGACCTACATGGCCGACGCCACCCGCAACCTGCCGGTCAAGAACTTCCCCGGGCCCTCTGACGCGACGGCCGCGCCGAGTTACGGGCCCCCCGTCTCCACACCGACGACGCACGCGCCCTCGCCGACCACGCCGCCTCCGCCGACGCCCACGGAGCAGCCGACCACCGAGCCCGAGCCTGTTCCGTCCGAACCGCCTCCTTCCATGCCCACGGTCGAACCGTCACCGCCGAGCGGCACCACCGAACCACGGGCCAGACTCGGGCGCGCCCCTTCGACTGAGCCCCGGAGCGGGCGGGCGGCCCAGTCGTCCTGAGGCCGGCGGCTCAGAGCCAGCCCGGCACCACGAGGACGGCCCAGGTGGCGATCGGTGCGAGCACCACCATGCTGAATCCCCACCTCATGAGGCCCTTGTAGACCGCGTCCCGCCGGTCCTCCGGCGCGTTCGCGACCACCAGCGCACCGCTGGTCGAGAACGGGCTCGAGTCGACCACCGAAGACGAGATCGCCAGCGCGGTGATGAGGCCGACCGCGCCGACGGCGTGGCTGCCGGTCAGGAACGGGACGGCCAGCGGGATCAGTGCGCCGAGGATGCCCGTGGTCGAGGCGAAGGCGGAGACCGCTCCGCCGATGAAGCAGATGATGAGCGCCGCCAGCAACGGGGCGCCGATCGTGGCCACCTCGTTGCCGAGCCACTTGATGGTGCCGAGGGACTGCATGACGCTGATGTACATCACGATGCCGCACACCAGCAGGACGGTCGGCCACGCGATCTGATTGACCGCGTTCTTGGCCGAGGCGGGCGAGATGAGCGTGAGCACGGCGGCCACCGTGACGGCGACCAGGCCGACGTTGAGATCGAAGAAGAGGGCGCCCACCGCCAGGGCCAGCAGCCCGATGAGAGTGAGGGCCCGATCCCGGTCGAGCGCGATCGGCTCCTCCAGAGCGCTCGGCGCCACCGTCGTGGTGGTGGCCCCGCCCCCGGAGGACGCCTGCCCCTCGGCGGCGGCCACAGGTGCGGCGGCAGACGCCGGGCCCGCGGCGGCGGAGACGAGATCCTCGGCCCGGCGGCCGAGCAGCTCCAGGCCGCCCCACTTGAAGAACGCCACCAGGCTGATGAAGAAGTTGAAGACGAACGACGCGAGGAACAACAGGATCGGATCACCAGGCAGGCCCGCCTTCTGCACGACGCCATTGGTGATCCCGCCGAAGATGCTCAGCGGCGAGAAGCCGCCGGCACTGGCGCCGTTGATGATCATCAGACCCATGAGCAGGGGGTTGATCTTGTAGCGGACGGCGAAGCCCATGCCGATCGGGGCGATGATCGCGACCGACGCCGGCACCACAGCCCCTATCGCGGTGAGGCAGGCGGTGACCAGGAACATGACCCATGGGATCAGGCCCACCCGGCCGCCGACCGCGCGGATCGCGACGTGCACGAGCCAGTCGACCGTCCCGTTGTTCTTGGCGATGGCGAACAGGTAGGTCACGCCGGCGAGGATGACGAACAGGTCACCGGGAAAACCGGCGAAGATCGCGTCGGTCCGCTCACCGACGTCCGCCCCGTGGAGCGCCGAGACGCCCAGCAGGAACGCCGCCACGATCGCCAGGGCGCCCAGGTTGATCGGACGGACGGTGGCCACCAGGAAAATGCCGGCCAGAACCAGAATGGAGACGACTTCGACGGACACGGAAGCCTCCCGGAAGGGGGGTCGGGGGGTTCACAGGGGTTGGTCAGTGGTTTCCGGATCGCGAAACAATGTTTCGCTGCGGAGTATGATCTCCCTCACATCGGACGGTCAAGACCCCCGCGACGAGAGGCGCCTCCCGCTATGACGCAACCCGGCCGCCACTTCCTGCAGATCCCCGGCCCCACGAACACACCGGATCGGGTGCTTCGCGCCATGGCGGCACCGACGATCGACCACCGCGGGCCGGAGTTCGCCCGGCTCGGCATGGAGATTCTGGAGGCGGTCAAGCCGGTGTTCGGCACGGCCGGTCCGGTGGTGATCTACCCCTCGTCCGGGACCGGCGCCTGGGAGGCGGCTCTCGTCAACACCCTCAGCCCCGGCGACCGGGTGCTGTGCTTCGAGACCGGCCACTTCGCCACTCTGTGGCAGGAGATGGCCAGGGGCCTCGGCCTGGAGGTGCGTTTGGTTCCCGGCGACTGGCGGCACGGGGTCGACCCGAAGGCCGTGGCCGACGAACTCGACGCGGACCCGGCCCGCGCCATCAAGGCCGTGCTGGTGGTCCACAACGAGACCTCGACCGGCGTCACCAGCCGGGTCCCGGAGGTCAGGGAGGCCATGGACTCGACCGGCCACCCCGCGCTCCTGCTGGTGGACACGATCTCCTCACTCGGCTCCATGGACTACCGCCATGACGAATGGGGCGTCGACGTCACGGTGGCGGGCTCGCAGAAGGGGCTCATGCTGCCGCCGGGGCTGGGCTTCAACGCCATGAGCGAGAAGGCCCTCGCCGCCGCGCGGACCGCGCGTACGGCCACGTCGTTCTGGAGCTGGGGCCCGATGCTCGCGGCCAACGAACGCGGCGTCTTCCCCTACACCCCGGCGACCAACCTGCTGTACGGCCTGCGCGAGGCACTGCGCATGCTCGAGGAGGAGGGCCTGGCGAACGTCTACGCCCGGCACCGCAGGCACGCCGAGGCGACCCGGCTGGCCGTACGTGGCTGGGGGCTCGAGGTGCTGTGCGCCGACGAACGCGAGCATTCCGGCTCGCTCACCGCCGTGATGCTGCCCGAGGGCCATGACTCGGACAAGATCCGCGCCCTCATCCTTGATCGCTACAACATGTCCCTCGGAGCCGGTCTGGGCCGGCTCACCGGCAAGATCTTCCGGATCGGGCACCTCGGCGACTTCAACGACCTGATGCTGGCGGGGACGCTGGCCGGGGTCCAGATGGGGCTCGTGGCGGCGGGCGTTCCCATCGATACCGGGGGGATCAACGCGGCCCTCGATCGGCTGCAGCGGCCATGACCTTCGCGCGCGATCTCGGCCGGGAGCTCGAGGGCGAGGTCCGATTCGACGCCTACACCCGTCACCTGTTCTCCCGGGACGCCAGCATGTACTCCATCACGCCGCTCGGCGTGGCGTTCCCCCGCCATGCGGCCGACGTGGCCGCCGCGGTGTCGATCGCCGCTGAGCACGGTGTGCCACTGGTGCCGCGCGGCGCCGGCACGAGCCTGGCAGGCCAGACCGTAGGGCCCGGCCTCGTGCTGGACATGTCGCGACACATGACGCGGATTGTCCGGATCGATCCCGACGCCCGTACGGCGCTCGTGCAACCGGGAGTCGTGCAGGACGACCTCAACCGGGCGGCCGCCCCGTACGGCCTGATGTTCGGGCCGGACACCTCGACGAGCAACCGCGCGACCATCGGGGGGATGATCGGCAACAACTCCGCGGGCAGCGGGTCGGTCCGTTACGGCATGACGATCGACCACGTCCACGAGCTCGACGTCGTGCTGTCCGACGGGTCCACCGCCGGCTTCGCGCCCATCGATGAGCCCGAGCGGGCACGCCGGGCCGGGCTCCCGACGCTGGAGGGGCGGATCCATCGCCGGCTGCCCGAACTGCTTGCGGCGCACGAACGGGCGATCCGCGAGGACTTCCCGACCCACTGGCGTCAGGCCTGCGGTTACCGGCTGGACCGCCTCGCCGGCGACGCCCCGTTCGACCTGGCGAGATTCGTGGTCGGCTCGGAGGGCACGCTGGTCATCGCGACCGAGGCGCTCGTCGGCCTGGTGCCCAAACCCCGCCGGACCGTGATCGCGGTGGGCCACTTCTCCTCGATGCTCGCCGCCGTCGCCGCGACCGAGGACGCCATGGCGTGTGATCCGTCGGCGGTCGAGCTGATGGACCGTACGATCCTCGACCTGTCCCGCAAGAAGATCGAGTACGCCGGCCTCAGCACGATCTTGCAGGGTGATCCGGACGCCCTCCTGTTCGTGACGTTCAGCGGAGACGACCAGCGCGAGGTGGTCGGCGGGATCGACCGCCTCAGCTCGCTCTGGGCCAGGCACGGCCACGGCTATCACACGCTGCGGGCCGAGACGCCGTCGAGCCAGGCGGCCTTGCTCAAGGTGCGCAAGTCCAGCCTCGGCCTGCTCATGGCGGCCGGGTCCGGCACGCTCCGCCCGTTGGCGTTCGTCGAGGACACCGCGGTGGCCCCGGAGCGCCTCGTCGACTACACCAGGCGGTTCGGCGAGGTGCTGGAACGGCACGGCCTCAAGGCGGGGTTCTACGGACACTGTTCGGTCGGCTGCCTGCACATCCGGCCCTTCGTCGACGTCAGCAGGCCGGAACAGGTCGCTTCGATGCGGGCGGTGGCGCAGGAGGTCAAGGACCTGGTGCGGGAGTACGGCGGGGTGAACTCCAGTGAGCACGGTGACGGGCTGGCGCGCAGCGAGTTCAACCGGGAGATCTTCGGCGACGAGCTGTACGAGGCGATGCGCGGCGTCAAGCGGCTGTTCGACCCGGACAACCGGATGAACCCCGGCAAGATCATCGACGCGCCGGCCATGACCGAGCACCTGCGCGACGCCGCGCTCCCCCCGGCCCCGCCGATCAGGACCCGGTTGACCTTTGAGGTCGTGGGCGGCGGCATGCGGGACGCCGCCGACCGGTGCATGAACATCGGACTGTGCCGCAAGAGCACCACGGGAGCGATGTGCCCCTCCTACATGGCGACCCGGCAGGAGGAGGACGCCACGCGGGGGCGGGCCAACGCACTGGTCATGGCACTGTCGGAGCCCGACCCGGCGGCGGCGCTCGGGGACGACCGGCTGCACGAGATCCTCGACCTCTGCCTCATGTGCAAGGCCTGCAAGAGCGAGTGCCCCCTCGGTGTCGACATGGCGTCTCTGAAGGCGGAGGCACTCGCCCACCGGCACGACCTGGACGGCGTGCCGCTGCGAACTCGTGTCTTCGGCGGCATCCGCTGGCTGAACCGCCTCGGCTCCGCGACGGCGCCGGTGTCCAACCTGCCGGGCCGGCTCGGCCCTCTGCGTCACCTCATGGAGCGCACGCTCGGCGTCACGGCGCGGCGCCCGCTGCCGGCCTATCGCCGGCACAACCTGATCAGGTGGTTCCGCCGCCGCGCGGCGCCTGGGCGGCTCGCCGCACCGCAGGGCGAGCTGACCTTCCTGGCCGACTCCTTCACCACGTTCACCGAGCCCGCGATCGGCAGGTCGGCGATCGAGCTGCTGGAGCACGCGGGCTGGTCCGTACGCCTGGAAAGCCGGGGGTGCTGCGGGCGGGCGGACTTCTCCAAGGGCCTGCTCGACCAGGCCAGGGACAAGGCGCGCGCGCTGGCCGCCACACTCGTCTCGGGTTCACGGCCGGGGTCCCCCATCGTCGGCTGTGAGCCGTCGTGCGTCCTCACGCTGCGCGACGAACACCGCATGCTGCTGCCGGACGACCCCAACGTGCGTGATGTCGCCGGGCGCGTCCACCAGGTCGAGGAGCTCCTGGTCCAGGCGATCGACTCGGGACGGCTGCGGCTGGCCGAGTCGTGGCTCTCGGGCCGGCGCATCCTCTATCACGGGCACTGCCACCAGAAGGCCGAGGTCGGTACGGCCGCGACCATGACGCTGCTGCGCCGCATACCGGGGGTCGAGGTGGTCGAGCTCGATGCCGGATGCTGCGGCATGGCCGGGTCGTTCGGGTTCGAAGCCGAGCACTACGAGCTCTCGATGACCATCGGCGCCGACCGGCTCTTCCCAGCGATCAAGGCGGCCGGCTCCGCGGACACGGTGATCGCCGCCACCGGCGTCTCCTGCCGGCAGCAGATCAGGCACGGCGCCGAGCGGACCGCCTGGCATCCGCTCCAGTTGGTCCATGAGGCCTTTACGGAGGCACCGAACCCAACGGGGCGCGGCGACTAGACTTCTGCGATCCGAAGGGATTCACCTCGTCGGAGGACCACGGGGCACCCGGCTGGTCTCGGGGGCAGAACGGAGGGCTCGTGTGACCGAGCCGAACGAGGGCTTGGCCGAAGGCGCCGGCACGCCGCGGCCCGCGCATCGTGCGCGCGGCGGTGGTGTTCAGTCCGTGGAGCGGGCCTTCGAGCTGCTCGAGACCATGGCCGCCGAGGGCGGCATGGTGGGCCTGTCCAAACTGGCCCAGCAGTCCGGGCTCGCGCTTCCCACGATCCACCGGCTCGTCCGCACTCTCGTGGACCTCGGTTACGCACGGCAGGAGCCGTCCCGGCAATATTCCCTCGGTCCCCGGCTGATCCGGCTCGGTGAGAGCGCCAGCCACCTGCTCGGCACCTGGTCCCGGCCCTACCTCAGCGGGCTCGTCGACGCGGTGGGCGAGAGCGCCAACCTCGCCATGCTGGACGGGGACCAGGTCGTCTATGTGGCGCAGGTCCAGTCCCGGCAATCGATGCGGATGTTCACCGAGGTGGGCCGGCGGGTCCACCCGCACTGCACCGCCGTCGGCAAGGCGATGCTCGCCAACCTGCCGCCGGGGGACGTGCAGGCGCTCCTGGGCCGCACCGGCATGCCGGCGCAGACCGAGCACACCTTGACCGAGCCGGGCCTGTTCGCGGAGGAGATGGACCGTGTACGGCGCCAGGGATATGCGATGGACGACGGCGAACAGGAGGTGGGGGTGCGCTGCGTCGCCGTGCCGGTGCTCGGGGCCCCGAATCCGCTTGCCATCTCGGTCTCCGGGCCTGCCCCGCGGATGACGCCGGAGGTGGTCGAGCGGGCCGTGCCGCTGCTCTGCCGCACCGCCGAGGACCTCGCGGGAGAGCTCGCGCCGTGACGCGATGACGCCGCGATTGCGATCAGACGGGATTAACCTAGGCCATCAGGGGGATGAGAGATCCGCTTCTGCGGCGTAGCACCACAGAACCGGACTGAGTGTCGGAGAACGCACCAACGCTGCACGTCAGCGTGGTGCATTAGCCCACACTGAACATGGATCGGCGGCCGCCTGCCGCCGATCGCATCTCGTCCCGGGGGACGGACGTCTCCCTTTGTGGCGCTTCGCCCCGTGTAGCGTAAGCAGTCGGTGGCATGCTCAGGGGAGTGTAGAAGTGGTGGAAGCATGGCAGCCCGCGACTGACCTAGAAGGCCGGATGCGCGACGCGCTCGACTCCGGCGATCAGGAGTCGTACTTCGGGCTCCTTGCCGAGACCGAGCTCATCGTCCCGGTGGCACCGGACCTGGTGGAGGACGTCCTCGCCAACCGGGCGCAACTGACCTGGCCGGCCCTCGAACTCGACGGGCGCACGCACGTTCAGGCCTTCACGTCCGCGGCGGCGATGCGCGCCTGCATCGGATCCGGCGTCCAGCACTTCATGCGCCTGAAGCTCGGTGACATCGCCGGCGCGTGGCCACAACCACACTGGTGGCTGGCCGTCGACGCCGGACTGCCGATCCAGAGCCTGCTCCCGTCGTGGTTCGTCAAGCAGATCGCCGACGGAGACGCGCGGCCACCTCAGGCGGGCAGCGCGGTCACGGCCATGGCCGACCGCGGCGGTGTTCCGCTGCGGTCCCGCGCGCCCGTCGCCGAGCCCGTCAGGCCCGAGGTCCCGGCGGCCGATGCGGTGCCGGCTGATGTGCCCGAGGTCGCCGAGGACCTCGAGCCGCCCACGCCGGACGATCTCCCACACCAGCCGGACGCGCCCATGGCCGCCGCGCCCACCTACGCCGCGCCTCCGGACGGCCACTCGGGCCAGTCCGACACCTTCCGGCCGGCCGGCGACGTGGAGCGCGAGCTGCTCCGGGCCGGCGTGGAGGGTGACGAAGACGCCTACGTCAGGGCGCTCCTCGGGGCCGACGTGCTGATCCTGGTACCCGAGCACACCGACCCGACCCGCCGTCCCGGGCGCCCGGGCTTCCCGTGGCAGACGACCGACGGCGACGGCGAGATCTCGATCGCGGTGTTCACCTCCCCGGACCGCATGCTCGAGGTGCTCGGCGAAGTCCCCGGGCCAGGGTCGGCGGGCTCCACCGACTTCATGAAGTTCCCCTTCGCCTCCATCATCCGTTACTGGCCGGATCCCGCCTGGACTCTTCACGTCAATGCCGGCACGAGGGTGGGCGCGTCACTGTCCGGTGAGCGGCTGCTGAGCCTCGCCCAGTGGTCCGACCAGATGGCGGCGCAACGGACCGCCGAGCACTTCGAGCCGCAGAACGAGGTCGAGAAACGCCTGTTCGACGCGGCCGTCCACCGCGACGGGGACGCCTTCTTCACCGTCCTGCGCGGAGCGCAGGTCCTGATGCCGGCGGATCCCGAGACACCATGGGGGATCCAACCCGGCGACCCCGGATTTCCCTGGCGGCCGGTCCCCGTCCAGGGGCAGAACGCCATCCAGATGTTCACGTCGCTGAAGTGGATGCACGAGGCCATCGGGCCATCGCGCTACATCATGCCGGGCTTCGACGAGATCACGGCCGCGTGGCCCGACGCCGGCTGGGCACTGGTGCTCAACCCCGGCGCACCGATCGACGCGACAGTGCCGGGCGACCAGGTCCCCGCCCTCCGCCCGGCCCCGCCGGACGAGCCGCCTGCGCAGGAGCCCGGCGCGCTGCCGCCCCAGGCGGAGGTCCCCGCGGAGCCCGCACCCGAGGCCGGGCCACCGCTCACCGCGGCCGACTCCCTCGCCTCCACCGATCCCGTGCCGGACACCGAACCCGCACCGGGCGCGGAG
Organism: Streptosporangiaceae bacterium; assembly: GCA_025964715.1. Classification (GTDB taxonomy): domain Bacteria; phylum Actinomycetota; class Actinomycetes; order Streptosporangiales; family Streptosporangiaceae; genus Actinomadura_C. Next base: position 36,198 of record JAOPYH010000177.1, read on the forward strand.
CCGGTGCCGCAGGCGGAGCCCGGGGCGGCCGTGGACCCGCCGGCCGGCGATCTCGGGACGGCCGCGGCGCCGATAGGGGCCACCGACCCGGTCACCGGGACCGAGACGGCCGCCGCGGGCCCGGATGCACTGCCCGAGTTCGAGCCAGGCAACCGCAGTGACCAGGAGCTGTACGAGGCGGCCGTGACCGGGGACACCGACGCGTTCCTCCGCGTCCTCATGCGCACGAACGTGCTGATCCCGATACCGGACGGCGCTCCCGTCGAGATCACGCCCGTGGATCCGGAGTTCCGCTGGGACGCGGCTCTGCGGGACCCCTCGTCCGTACGGGTGTTCACCTCGCTGCTCCAGCTGCGCAGGGCGGCGGAGTCCTCTGACCCGGAGCGGGCGGGACAGGACCAGCCGTTCGTCTACACCGACTTCCGCGACCTCATCGGCTCCTGGCCGCATGCCGATTGGGCGATGCTGGTCAATCCCGGCACTCGCATCGGCGCGTCGCTGCGCGGCGATCAGGTTCAGGCACTCAGCGACTGGGCCCTACGAGTCGGCCTGAGCCGCCGCGTCGACCCCACCTCGGCCTTCACCGACGCGCCGCTGTCGGAGGTCCCCGCAGCACAGGCCTACCGGCCGGAGCCCGGTCCCGCGCCCGCCTATCAGCCCCCGGTCCTGCAGAAGGTCCTTCCGCACGGCCATGTCCCCTGGTATCTCGACCAGGGCTACGACCGGATCGGCGGCTTCGTGCATCTCGCCGCGGACGTCAATGATCTACAGACCCCTCAACAGCTCTACGACGTCCTGGGCCTGTCCTACCCCGACTCGCCCTTCTCCCCCGACGATGAGGGCGTCTACGTCGTCCGCTGGACGGCGCACAGCCATGACCTCTACCGCATCCCCTTCGGCGGCCGGACCGATGAGGAGCGCGCCGGCTGGGAGGAGGCCGGCTGGGTGGTGGAGCAACCTCCTTTCCAGGGCGATGGCTTCGCACCCGGAAGTTGCGGGACCATTCGCGAATACAAGGTCGACAGCGTCCGGCTGCCGTACGGCGCGGAGATGTACTACCTGGGCCGCGACCGTTCCGAGCGCTTCGTCGCCGTCTACGACCCGGACGTGCTGGCCTGGCTGCGGCCCGAGGACGAGACCGGGGCCGAGCGCGCCGAGGAGACGGAGGCCGCTCGATGATCCGCGACGGGTACATCGCCAGCTGGCGTGGCGGGCATTATGAGGCCAGTCCGGGGGCGGACTCGGCCGTACGGCTGTACACCACCGAGCCCGCGGAGGGCTTCGAGGAGACCAGGCCCGGCCGCTACCGGCGCGTGGTCCCCGACGCCGAGATCGAAACGCTCAGCTACGTCCGTACGGTCTGCACGTGGCGCGGCGAGCGGTTCGTGATCGTCGGAGAATACGAATCCTGGCTCCGGGTGGAGTACACCGGCGGGCTGGCCCCGGTAGCAGAGGCGCTCGGCCTGGACCGGATCGACCACGGCGTGTGGCAGACCTGGGCGCCGCTGGCCGAGGTCATCGACGTGCACGAGGAGATGATCTAGGCTCGGCCGCCTGGACATCTGAGTCATCGGTGTTGCTTTGGTTCACTAGTTCATGTTCGCTGGGCTTCGGAAGGCCGTAACGGGGTAGCCCGGAATACGGCCGATCAATGGCGATGCGACGGAGGTGCGGTGCCGGTGGTCTCCCGATCGGTAGGAAACCCGATCTTTGTAGGGCTCGGCACGGCGGCCCTCCTGGCCCTGACGGCCGGTTTCCCCGTGGCCCTGGCGGTGACAGAAGCGACGCCGCCGTCGGGCCCCACCCCATCCCCGATCCCTCCGAGGTCCGCCCCCTCGAGCGCCGAGAGCCCGTCGACAGTCACAACCACGCCGTCCACCCCGCCGCCGCCCAAGCCTGTGCTCCACGTCATTTTTGAGCTGCCGAATGCCGCGGTACATGGCGGCGATTCCGTCACGGCCAAGGTCTACGTGTACGCGACGCCGGGCAAAGCGACCCACACCAAGCTTGACGTGCACGCCACGGCCAATGCGGGGGTGGCCTCGCAACCGAACCTGGGGACGGTGACCGAGGACCACAAATCTTCCTCCATCACCGTTTTCGTTCCCAAGAACATGACCAAGGGGAACATCATCGTGACGGCGGTGGTGTCGTCGCCGGACGCGGAGAAGTCGGCGACCAAGGCGGACACGCTGACCGTCACCAAGAAGCCCGCGCCGAAACCGAGTCACACGACGACCCCCAGCGGCTCAGGGACTTCCGGCGGTTCGACCGGGACCACCGGAACGAGTGGCGGCACGGGCTCGGTTACCTCCGGCTCGGCGGGCACCCCGCCCTACGTCCCGCCCAGCCCGGCGGCCGCGCTGCAGACGCCGCAGACCCCGCAGGTGTCGCTGCCCGAGATCACGGCGGCGACGCCTTCCACGGCGCCGACCGTTCCCGCGGCCGCTCCGTCCAACACGCTGCGCAGTGGTGGCTCCCCCAACGCGCAGGAGCTCACCTTCCAGCGCCTGGCCAGCACCCAGACGGCGTGGCTGGCCGCCCTCCTCGTGGCCTTCGCGGTCCTGCTGGCCCAGCTCAGGATCCGCGGCCCGCATGCGGGGCACGTCCGGCCCAAGGGCGACCACCGCCGGTCTCGCCACGGCCTCTTCCAGCGCTGAGCCCCAGCCGCGCACCGGGGGTCAGGGGACTACTCGCCTGAGTCCGGTGAGCGCATGAGGCTGTGACACGCGATCGCGGCCGCGGCGACGACGTTCAGCGAGTCCACGCCCAGGGCCATCGCGTCGGTGCTCATCGGGATGCAGACGGCCTCGTCGGCCGCACGCAGCCAACGCGAGGACAATCCGTCGCCCTCGGAACCGAGCATCAGCGCGACCCGAGCCCCCAAGGGGGCCTTGTCCATGGGTACGGCCGCCTGATCCGGCGTGAGGGCGAGGAGCCGGAAGCCCGCGTCCCTGAGCTGTGCGAGACCGTGGTGCCAATCGCTCATCCGGGCGTACGGGACGGCGAAGACCGCGCCCATCGAGACCTTGACCGACCGCCGGTACAGGGGGTCGGCACACCGCGGTGACAGGATGACCGCCTCGACCCCCAGGGCCGCGGCGCACCGGAAGATCGCCCCCACGTTCCCGTGGTCCACGAGATCCTCGAGGATCAGGACGCGCCGGCTGCGGGTCAGCAGCGCGGGGACCGTGGGCAGCGGCCGACGGCCCATGGCCGCGAGCGCCCCACGGTGCACCGGGAAGCCGGTGATCGCCTCTGCGGTCGCGTCGTCCACGAGGTAGACCGGTGCGTCGACGCGGTCGAGGATGTCAGACAGCGATGTGGTCCACCGCTCCGCCATCAGGAAGGACCGTACGGGGTAGCCGGTCTCCACGGCACGGCGGATCACTTTCTCACCCTCGGCGATGAACAACCCGTGCTCGGCCTCCAGGCTCTTGCGCAGTTGCACATCGCGCAGGTGCACGTAGTCGGCGAAACACGGATCGGCCGGATCGGACACCGGGACAAGATTGGCCATGTCAACAGTGTGCAGGCAGTTCATCCGAGCCGCTGCACGACCACGGCCGGGTCCCGTGGGCCGGCGATGGTGAACAATCGGGAGACGACACGATGGAGCAGGACCGGGGGTCACGTGGCAGAGCCGGGCAGAGCACGCCCTGAAGCGGGAGCGCGGCTGAAGAGCCGGCTGGGGACCACCCTGGCCTGGACGGCCGTGGGTTCCTGGGGCGTGTGGGCGGCCGTACGGCTGACCGGCGTGGACCGGCTGCCGAGTGTGGGCGTGCCGGCCGTTCCGCTGCTGTCGGTCACTCCCTACGTCGCCGCGGCGGCGCCGATCCCGGTGATCTGCGCCGCGCTGCTGCGCCGCTGGCGGGCGGCCGCGGTCGGCGGTGTCGTCGCGGCGGGCCTGCTGGCCGCGGTCCTACCCCGGGCGCTTGGCTCGGCCCAGCCCGCGGCGCACGGACCGCCGCTGCGGGTGCTGTCGGCGAACCTGCAGATCGGCGGCGCCGATGCGGCGGCGCTGGTCGGACTCGTCCGCAGGACCAGAGCCGACGTCCTCAGCGCCCAGGAGCTCACCCCGGCCGCCGTCCGGCGCCTGGAGCGGGCCGGGCTCACCGGCCTGCTGCCCTACAAGGTCCTCGACACTCGCGGGGGAGCCACCGGCATCGGGATCTACGCTCGCCATCCGCTACGCGCCCTGTCTCCCGTGCCCGGCACCGCGGCCCCGATGCCGAGGGCCGAGCTGACCCTGCCCGGCAAGGTGCGGGTTGAGGTCATCGCGGTCCATCCGTTGCCGCCACTGTCCAACCCCGCGTCGGACAACTGGCGCCGCGACCTGCGCGCGCTGCCGACGGCCACGGGCCAGCCGGTGCGGGTCGTCGCCGGCGACTTCAACGCGACTCTCGACCACGCATCGTTCCGGTCGCTCCTGCGCCGCGGATACGCCGACGCCGCGGACCGGGCCGGCCGGGGACTCATGCCGACCTGGGGCGCCGGCCGGCGTGGCCCGGTGCTCACGATCGACCATATCCTCGTCAATGATCGCGTCGCCGTACGGCGCGTCCACGTCTACGCCGTCCCAGGAAGTGACCACCGCGCCCTCTTCGCCCGGCTGCAACTCCCTGGCACATGACCTGCTATATCTACCGTTTTGACACCTTTGTGGCGGATCGTCGGTACGGCTAAAGTGCCGAAGAGTGTGACAAGGGCCAGGTGAAAGAGGACAGCCGTGAGCGGAAGTCATCGCGAGGAGTACCCGGGCGACCAGCCCGGCGACGGTGGCTTCGACGGCGCCGCACCACCGGACGGCTACGGCTCGGACGGGCCCGACTCCCAGGATTGGTTCCGGCCGCGTCAGGCGAACGCAGAGCCGCCCTACGGGGCCGGCGGCTTCACGGGAGCCTCCGACCCTGGTGGCTACAGCGCGGGCGGGTACGGCCAGGGCGGTTTCACCGGCGCCTCCGACCCAGGGGGCTTCACCGGCCCGGCTGAGCCGCGCGGGTACGGTCTGGGATCCCGCGGCCGCACGCCCGCGGAGGAAACCTCCGGCCCGCCGGGCGCGGCCCGAAGCGGCTCGACCGGCGGCCACCGCGCCGGCCCCGTCGGCGGTTCGGGCGCCGGCTCCGGCAGCGACGGTTTCGACGACTACGGCGGCTACGGCGGGTACGGCACAGTTCCCCGGGACGCCGACGCAGCGGCCGGCTCTGGTGCTCCCGGCGACCAGGGCGGCTCCGGCCACGGCGGCTCCGGTCGCGGTGGACGCGGCGCGCACGGCGGGGGCCGAGGCGGCCAGGGCAGCGGCCCGCAGCGCCGCCGCAGCCTTAGCGCTCTCATCGGCCCGATGGCCGGAGCGATCGGGCTGGCCCTGCTGCTCGGTGTCGGTGTCTACGCGTTCGCCCAGCGGGGCGGCTGCAGCGGCGACGCCATCACGCTGAACGTCTCGGCCGCGCCGGACATCGCTCCCGCGGTCAACGCGACGGCCACCCGCTTCAACCGCGGGCATCGCAAGGTCAACGGCCACTGCGTGCGGGCGGCCGTGACCAGCGCCGACCCCGCCGCGGTCGCAACGCTGCTGTCCGGGCAAGGCGTCTCGGGCACCGCCACCCAGCCGCCGGACGTCTGGATCCCCGACTCCTCGCTCTGGACCTCGCTCGTGCGCGCCTCGGCCAAGGGGGCCGGAGCCGTACAGGTCACCAGGACCAGCGTGGCCCAGAGCCCGCTCGTCCTCGGGATGCCGCCGACGCTGGTGAGCAGGCTGCGCAGGCAGGGCGTGAACGCGAACCCGTCGTGGGACAACGTGCTGAAGGCGGCGGGCGGCGCGGGGATCACGGTGAGCAAGAATCAGCTGATCCCGCCCAACCTCATCAAGCTCAAGGTCCTCGACCCCAGCCACACCGCCGGCGGGATGGCCTCACTCATGCTCACCCACATGCTGCTGGCCAACGACCCCAACGCGCAGAACGTCTTCACCGGGATCGTACGGAGCCTGCGGGAGAACATCGCCCCGGACGTCTCGACGCAGTTCGCCTCGTTCGGCAAGGTCAGCGGGGGTCGCTACCCCGTCGTGCTGGCCCCGGAGCAGGCGGTGTGGAAGCACAACCAGGGACACACCGGGGCGCGGGCCGTCGCGATCTATCCGGTCGAGGGCACGGCGACCCTCGACTACCCGTACACGGTGACGAACGGCCAAGGCGACAAGGCCCAGGCGGCCAAGCTCCTGGAGCAGGCCCTCGGCACGGCGGACGCGCAGAAGGAGGTGCGGGCTCGCGGTTTCCGCGCCGCCGACGGCACGGCCCCTGCCTCCTTCGGACCCGAGACCGGCCTCAACCCGAAGGCGCCGCGGGCACTCCCCGTGCCACAGCCCCTGGAGGTGCGCGCGGTCATGCAGGCGTGGGCCAAGCTCTCGCTCAGCGTGCGCATGCTGGCCCTCCTCGACGTGTCCGGGTCGATGGCCGACGTCGTGCCGGGCACCAAGGTCACCCGCATGCAGGCGACCACACAGGTCGCGCAGGGCGGACTCTCCCTGCTGCCCAACGACACCGAGCTCGGGCTGTGGACCTTCTCCACTCAGCTGGCCGGCGACCGGCCGTGGCGCCAGGACGTGTCGCTCGGGCCGCTCGGCCAGCGCATCGGCCCGGCCACCCGCCGGCAGCTGGTCCTCGCCGCGCTGGCCGGGCTCCGGCCGAAGCCGAACGGCAACACCGGCCTGTACGACTCCATCCTCGCGGCCTTCCGCACGATGAAGAACTCCTACAAGCCCGAGATGATCAACTCGCTGCTGTTGCTGACCGACGGGAGGAACGACAACCCGCAGGGCATCACCCTCCAGCAACTGCTCACGACCCTGAAGAAGGAGTTCGATCCCAACCGGCCGGTCCAGGTCATCATGATCGGCTTCGGCGCGGGCGTCGACCGGGGCGAACTCGACCAGATCGCCAAGGCGACGCGGGGCAGTGTCCACATCGCGCACACGCCCACTGAGATTCAGAAGATCTTTTTGTCCGCGTTGTCACGGCGGGTGTGCGCCCCGAACTGCTGATTCGCCGGCCGCCGGCCGCACGGTGAGACAGCCGGCCGCGCCGGCCGCAGAGGTTTTCGGGATTATCGCGGAAATCCTGTGAACCGGAGCGCCGGCAGAGCCGTCCTTCTTCATGGAGGCCCGACGGGAGCGGGGCGTCGGGCCTCCATTTCAGATCTTTCGGGACCCACCTGATGTCTGAGCTCGTGGGAGGATCTCGTGCCCGACTGGCCGAGCATCAGCCGCGTCGACGACCGTCGGATGGCACAGTCACTGCGTGACGGTGACCCGGACGCCTTAGCGCAGATCGTGGACGGCTACGCCGGCCGGCTCTTCGACTACTGCCACGCGCTCCTTCGCGACCACGACTCCGCCGTCTACGCGCTCCATGACGGCTTCATCGCGGCCCAGGCGCACATCGGCCGGCTCCGCGAGCCCGAGCGCTTCCGAAGCTGGCTCTACGCCCTCGTGCGGAACGAATGCCTGCGCCGGCTGAACGATCCCGAGCGCCCGGTGGAGCGGCGCGAGGCCCCCGAGGCCGAGCACGCCTTCATGGCCGCCGAGGAGCGGGCCCGCCGGCAGGAGACCCGCGAGCTGGTCCACAGCGCCCTGTCCGGCCTGACCGGCAGGCAGCGCGAGGCCGTCGACCTGGTGCACCGGCACCAGCTCGACACCCGGGAGCTCGCCGGTATCGTCGGCGTCTCGGGTGAGCAGGCGGCCGAGCTCGCCGACCAGGCGCAGACCCGCCTTGACGACGCCCTCACCGCTGCCGTGATCGCGCGTAGCGGCCGTGACGACTGTCCCAGCGCGGCCTCCCTCGTCGAGCCCTGGGAGTGGCCGCTGACCCCGGTGGCCTGCCGCAAGCTGATCCGGCACATCGGAACGTGCCCGACCTGCGGTGAGCGGCGGAGCACGAAGGTCTCCACCGACCGGCTGCTCCACGTCCTGCCCGTGGCCCTCATGCCCGCCGGGTTCGGTGAGCGGGTGCTCACCACCGCGACCGCGCCGGGCCTCGCCGGCGAGCGGACCGAGATCGCGGACTGGGCCGGGCCGTTCGACGTGTGGGGCTGGCCGGAGAGCATCGACGCCGGGCCGGACCGCGTCTCCCCGACCCGGCCGGGACCGCCGCGTCTGTGGCCTGCCGTCGCTGCGGGGGCCTGCGTGGTCCTCATGGTCGGCGCGGGATTCATGTGGCTGCCCTCCTCCACCCACAGCCCGCAGCCGGGTGCGGCGGCACCCGCCGTCAGCGAGCCGGCCACGACACCTAGCGAGCCGGTCAGCGCGTCACCGGAACCCACGCCGAGCGTCTCCATCACCCGGCCGAGAACCCCTCCCCCGACGACCCGGCCGCCGCGCCCGCACACCAGGCGGCCTTCGGCGAAGCCGACGACGCGGAGGCCCACCACCAGGCCGCCGAGGCCCGGCACGCTCACGGTGACCGGCTGCGGCCTCATCACCGCACTGGAGTGTCCGCTGACCCTCACCGCCGTGGGCGGCACGGTGTCGTGGCGGGTCACCGGGACGACGGGGGTCACCGCGTCCGGCGCCGGGACCCTACGGCCCGGCGGGACCACCGACGTCATGGTGACCAGGCCGGGCTGCTCCCCGGGGGACGCTTCCGGGTCGGGCACCGTGACCTTTTCTCCCAACGGGTCCGGCGCGGTGTCGTGGACCTGCGAGGGCGCCGGACCGGTCACCACGGCGAACGGCTATCGAGGATCCGATGCGCGCGGCCGATGAGGAGCGGCACGGACTCGCCGATGGTCTCGAAGCCCTCCCCCACTGTCGCCTTCTGCAGGAAGCGGGCGTGGATCCCCTCAAGGATCACCGCGAGCTTGTAGCAGGCGAACGCCACGTAGAAGTCGAGGTCCGTCAGATCGAAGCCGGTCAGGCCGGCATAGCGCTCGGTGAACTCGCGCCGGCTCAGGAACCCGGGCGCGGAGGTCACTGTCGACCCGACCGGGATCCGCAGCCGCTCCTCATCGCCCGGATCGGCCCAGTAGACCAGGGTCAGCCCGAGGTCGGCGAGCGGGTCGCCGAGCGTCGACATCTCCCAGTCCACCACCGCGGCGATGTCCGGCTCGGGAGTCAGCCGGGCCAGTGCGTTGTCCAGCCGGAAGTCGCCGTGCACGAGCCCCGCCCGGCCGCCGCCGCCGGGGATCCGGGCACCGAGCCTCTCCACCAGCCTGTCGTAGCCCGCGGACTCGCGGGTCTTGGACCGCTCCCACTGCCGACCCCAGCGGACCAGCTGCCGGGTCATGTAGCCGGACGGACGGCCGAAGTCCGACAGCCCCGCCTCGTCCACGTCCAGCAGGTGGATGCGGGCCAGGACCTCGGCGAGGCGCTCGGTCAGCGCCGCGGCCTGTCCTGGCGACACTCCGGCAGCGTCCTCGACCGTGCGGAACACCCGGCCCTCGACGTACTCCATGACATAGAAGGGCGCGCCGATCACGTCCTCGTCGGCGCAGAAGGCCAGCGGCCGCGGCACGGGGACGGAGCCACTCGCCGACAGCGCCGAGAGCACGCGGTGCTCCCGCCCCATGTCGTGCGCGGTCGGGAGGACATGCCCGAGCGGCGGCCGGCGCAGCACGACGTGCTGCCCGTCCCCGTGACCCGGGCCCGGGCCCCCATCGCGCCCACCGGCCGCGGGTGCCGACAGGCCGACGCGGTAGGTGAGGTTGGAGCGGCCGCCCGCGATCAGCTCTACGCCGGTGATCTGACCGGCCTCGGGCATGGCTCTCCGGAGCCAGGCCGCCAGGCGAGGGACATCGACGCCGGGCACGCCGGCCGGAAGATCAGCATCAACCGTCATGACGACCTATTAGAACCTGAATCGGCAGCCGGAACGACCCCAATCTCCACATCCCGGAGAGCGGCGGACCGGGTAGTCCCCGGCCGGTTCCGGCCGACCGCACGCGACAGGGCCCGGCCGCGGAGACCCCGCCGCTGACCTGCGCGTATGCAAGATGTGGCCGACCTGGCGTGCCACATCGCAGACATGGCTAGAAGTCGGCCCCCCGTGGAATCCTGGTCCGGACAGGGTACGCGACGGCGGTCGATCAGCATCAGAGTGGTATCTAAACCGACGGCATGGTCGATAAGTGTCGAAACCCGCCGGTAGTGCCGTCTGGACTTGTCGGTCCGGCTGGACTACGACGGAGAGCGAGACCAATTCGGGACATGACCTCGCCCGATTGGAGGATGCACCGTGGCCGAAGCGTGGCTGCCGCCAGCACGACGGATAGAGACCCGGGAAGATGGGGGCCCGATGCAGGGCGGCGCCCCCCGCGCCGTATGGCTCACCAGTGGCACCGATCCAAGGGAAGTCTCCGCACTTTCGGTTGCGCAGAGCCTCGCGCGGGAGAACCGGCCCCCGCACCTGGTGTGGAACCCGTGCACCGGTGACGTGGTGCAGCTGGTCCCGATGACACGGGCCGCGGGACTACTCACCGGGCATGTCGGCCGTGAGGGCCGGGTGTGTGCGCAGATCATGGTGGTCGGACAGCCCCGTGCCCCCTTCACCCACGGTCCCCTGGCCTGCCTGGAGCCGATCATGTCCTGGCTCGACCGCTGGGGGGTCCCACGCCGCTGGCCGGCCGGCCCCCCGTTGCCGTCGCCGCAGGCCTACCACTCCCCGCGCAACCGCAGGCCGTGGGCGCGCGGCGGGCACTTCGGCTTGTCCCAGGTGCCGGGCGCCGAGGCCGCCGACCCCGGCGGCATCGACATCCGGAGGATCACGGGCCCGGAGACCCCGGTCGCCGAGATCCCGCGCCCGCGGCCGGCACCCATCGAGGAAATGGGGGTGACAGCCCTGCCGGCCCGGCGGCTCACCCGCCCACCCGCACCGGTGGCCGCCCCAGCTCCCGAACCAGCGCGCATCCGGACCTGAGGCCGTGCGGATCGGGAGGCGCCGCGGGCCGTGCTCGGCCTGTCGCTGGAGGAGGCCTCGGTCAAGGTGCGCCAGGGACCGCCGGTCGACGAGGACGAGGACTACGCCCTCGACGTGTGGGCCGGGGTGCTCCCGGTCCATCAGGTCTTCGGCGACCCGTCCCCCGATCCGCGGCTGCGCGCGGGCATTCGGACGCCGGACCACATCGGCCCCCGCGTCTGATCAGGCGCGCTGTCCTGTTCACCGGGTCGTGACTTCGCCGGCGTAGCCTCACCGCCATGATCGGCCAGACACCGCCCGGGTGGTATCCCGACCCCTACGGCACATTCGGGCAGCAGCGGTACTGGGACGGCGGCCAGTGGACCCAGGCGACCCAGCCGCCCGGTCAGGCCCGCAAGAGCCACACCGGGCTGATCTTGGCCCTCGCCGGGGGCGGGGCAGTGGTGGTCGTCCTCATCGCTGTGGTGGTGCTGATCGCCACCGGCGTGCTCGGCGGAGGCTCCGGTCCGGCCCAGCCGTCCGCGTCGCCGGCGTCGTCCGCGAGTCCTCAGGCGGGCACCGGGACGTCGCCCATGACGGGCATGGTCTTCGACTCCCGCGCCGGGCTGTCCTTCGCGCAGCTCGCCGGCACGTGGGGCCCCGCCCAGGCCGTGCGCCCCAGCACGGCCCTGGGCAAGCTCGGCTTCACCCGGGGCATCAGCGCCACTGTGCAGACCAACTACAACGGCAAGAACGGCAACTACGTCGCCTCCGCCTATATCGGCGAGCTCCCGTCGAAGCTGAAGTCGGGCGACCTGGAGACCGCGGCGAAGGGCCTGTTCACAGCGGTGTATCCGGGCTCCTATCCCCAGCCCAACACCCGGCAGGACCTGGAGTCCAGGTCCTACAGGGCGGACGGCAAGAACGCCTGGCTGTACAAGGTCCAGCTCAGCTTCCCGCAGGCCCAGGCCAACGGCTGGAACTTCACCAAGGAGACAGCGGCGGTCGTCGCGGTGCCGCGGGAGCCGGGCAAGCCGCCGGCGATCTTCTACGTCTCGATCCCGGACAGCCATCGCCACCAGGGCGATCTCGATCTTCTGCTCGCCTCACTCCGGGCACACTAGGCGTCGCCGAGTCATTTTCTGGCCTTAGGGTAAAGGGCATGAACGACCTGCTGGTCTGGATTGACTGTGAGATGACAGGACTCGACCTGCGCAAGGACGCGCTGATCGAGATTGCCGCGTTGGTCACGGATGGTGAGCTCAACATCCTGGACGAGGGCGTGGATATCGTGATCAAGCCGCCCGAGGAGGCGGTGACCCACATGTCCAAGGTGGTCCGGGACATGCACACCAAGTCCGGGCTCCTCAGGGCCCTGCCCGGCGGGATCGGTGTGGCCGAGGCCGAAGAGGTCGTGCTCAACTACATCCGCAGCCACATACCGGACCCCAAGAAGGCTCCGCTGTGCGGCAACTCCATCTCGACCGACAGATCTTTCCTGGCCCGGGACATGGTCGCCTTGGACAACCACCTGCACTACCGCATGGTGGACGTGTCGAGCATCAAAGAGCTCGCCCGGCGCTGGTATCCGCGCGTCTACTTCGCGAGCCCGGAGAAGAAGGGCGGCCACCGAGCCCTCGCCGACATCACCGAGAGCATCCGCGAGCTGCGTTACTACCGCGCCGCCCTGTTCGTGGGCGAGCCGGGCCCGAGCTCCGAGACCGCCCGGGCGATCGCCGCTGAGGTCGTGGCCACTCACGACCGCTAGGCCCCGCGGATCACGACCGCAGGTCACAACAGCGGATCAGCGCGGGCGAAGATGCGCCGCAGAACCGCTACACTTTCCTAGGCCGGGTGGTTGTCCGGCGATGGTGGGTGTAGCTCAGTTGGCAGAGCACCAGGTTGTGGTCCTGGGTGTCGGGGGTTCAAGTCCCCTCACTCACCCCATAAGACGTGAGGCGTGCGACTCCTTCGAGTCCGCACGCCTCACGCGTTTCCAGTGCCCTCACGCGACCCGCAGGACCACTACCGGGTTCGTCGTGGGCCGGGCCGACCCGGCCGCAGGTTCGATGGTGAGGCCGATCCGATCGGTGTCCCCCATGCCCCCGGCGACCATGGGAGCCGTACGGCCAGAGGCGTCCGGCCGGAGCAGTCCGGCCGGTTTCGCGCCGGCCGGGCCTATCATCCAGAGCTGGTAGGTCCGGGCCGGCGACAGCCTGCCGAGCCCGTGCGAGGCGAAGACCATCTGCCCGCGAGAATGCGACATCACCACGGCCGCCATCCCACCGCCGGAGACCGGCTGCGCGAACGTATGAGCGTCGGGTGCCGACAGCACGGCCGCCACGGCCCGGCTGGCCGCCTCAGCGCGCCTCAGCCGCTGCCCCGCTCGGTCCGCCTCCATGCCCTGGACGAAGGCGATCATGAGGGAAGCCGCCACGACCGCGGCGGTCAGGCCGGCCGTGACCCTGAGCCGCCACCGGCCGCCGCGGGCCAGCCACATGGACACGGCCGTCGGGCGGTCCCCTCGCTCGGGCTCACGGGCGCTGATCGGAGCGACCTGACGGACCTCGCCGATACGGCTGAGCACCGCCACGCGCATCCCGGCCGGTGGCTGTTCGGCGACGGCCGCGCCGAGCCGCGCGGCCGTGGCCTGCAGCTCCCGTACCTCGGCGGCACAGTCCGTACAGCGGCCGAGATGACCCTCGAAGAGCCTGCGGCCGTCCTCCGGCAGCGCGTCCAGCGCGTACGCCCCGGCAAGGGTGTGGAGGTCGTCTCTCATCGCTCCACTCCCAGGCAGTCGCGCATCCGGATGAGCCCGTCCCGCATGCGGGTCTTGACCGTGCCGAGCGGGACGCTGAGGAGGCCGGCCACCTCCCGGTGGGTGTACCCGCCGTAGTAGGCCAGGGTCACCGACTCGCGCTGCAACTCGGTGAGGCCACCCAGACAGCGGCGCACCCGCTCGCCCTCGAGCCGGGTCTCCACCCGCTCGGCCACCTCGTCGTACGGGACCTCGACCGACCGCCGGGCGGCCCGTTGGTCCCGGTCGCTGGCGGCCTGTACGGACCGTACCCGATCAATGGCCCGGCGGTGGGCCAGCGTCGTGATCCACGCCACGGCGCCACCGCGCTCGGCGTCGAACCGGGCGGCCGTACGCCAGACCTCGACGAGGACCTCCTGGGCGACCTCTTCGGACTGCGCGGGGTCCCTGAGCACCCGGCGGACGAGGCCGTAGACGGTTCCGGAGAACTCCTCGTACAGCCGCTCGAACGCGGCGGTGTCGCCGCGCGCTACCCGTGCCACCAGTGCCTCCGGCCCCGTGGAGGGCGGCGGGGACTCGGGGTCCAGGTCCGTGCGAGCACGTTTCCACATCGCTGTTCATGCCCTTCCGCACGTGGATGGGTGTGGTGCAGTCGAGCCGACGCGCTCGGCCCGCACACCGTCACCCGGCCGGAGCCGAGGACGAGGAGGCCGAAGAGACGAGAGTAACCGCCCAGTCGCCATCTCGGTCTCCTGTCGCCGGCGGGCTCTCCGGGGCCCGTCCCCCGCCGACTATTCGGAGCCGGTGACGGCACGGATTGGCCGGGGCCGTACGGCCCCGGCCGCGCCCGGGCAGAGCCATGCGGATCAAGATCATCCGGCGTGTGCATACAGGTCAGAGACCTTGGCGCAATCGGGATCGACCGATTCGCAACCATCCTTGTTGGGCTGATACAGTTCCATCCGTCGCCAGCGAGGTAGCACTCCACGCGACGGGCGCCGTTAGCTCAATTGGCAGAGCAGCAGACTCTTAATCTGCGGGTTCGGGGTTCAAGTCCCTGACGGCGCACCCGCTCTGACCTGGGCGTTCTCGATGATCTCGAGGACGCCCAGTTGTCGTTT